>JBCDFO010000350.1:0-5261 GCA_039177895.1 Bacteroidota bacterium | reverse complement strand
GAGCCCACCACCGATGTCGACCAGCCCGGCGTTCTCCTCGCCCGCGCCCACGAGCAGTGCCTCGCCGTCGCGCGGGAGCGTTTTGAGCACGGCGATGGAGTTCTTGTACGAGCAGTGCTCGCTCCACATCACCGAGTAGATGCCCAACTCCACGAGCGTCGGCACACGGCCGAGTTCGTCCAAAATCCAGCCGTACTCCTCATCGGTGAGACCGTGCTCCCGCGCAATCTCGATGGTGACGGGCGGCGGCGAGAACGGGGCGGGCGCGGACATAGCAGCGGTGGCCAGGGTAGGGCAGCGAGGAAACGAGGACCCGCGGGAGAGGCATCGGCGCAGCGCCTCGCCCTAGATGAGGTCACCCTGAGCGCGCGAGGCGAGGCGAAGGGCCTAGGCTCTACCTCGGCGCTGCGGACGCGCGGCTGAGAGGTAGAACAGAGATCCTTCGGCTCCGGTCCTGTGGACCTTCGCTCAGGATGACACGCTGGGGAGCACGTAGCCTCTGCAAGAAACGAGGCGGGGGCGTGAAACTACACCTCCGCCTCGCGGTGGTGTCTGAAGAACGAGCGGCGCTGCCGTCGCGCTAGGCAGTCGCCACCTGCCCCCGGCCAGCGCGCTGTGTCCAGTCGGCGGCGCCGTCACCTGCCGGGACGAGCGGGTCGAGCCCGGCGACGCCCTCAATGACGCTGATGACGCGGCGCTCGGCCTGCGCGACCCAGTCGCGGAAGGGCTGCGGGTCGGTTGCGTGCGTGGGGAGGTAGTCCATAAACCGGTCGAGGTCGAGCGACGGCGCGGTGATCCCAGCCCCCTGCTCCACGGCGTCGAGCGCGTTCCACTGCTGCTCGATATGGCCACGCACGGGTACCATGAAGAGGGGCTTACCGAGCAGCATGGCCTCGCTGACGGACTCGAAGCCTGCGGTGCAGACGACGCCCCGGCACCGCGCCATCTTCTCTAAGAACTTCGTCCCGGAGAGGTGATGAAACGTGAGCGCGTTGTTGTAGGCCCACGCATCGGGCTGGTCGAACCGATCCCAGAAGCAGTGCAGCTTCACGTCGGGGTTGCGGTCACTCCAGGCCATCAACTCCTCCCCCATCGCAGCTTCGAGGAGGTAGACGAGGAGAAAGTCCTCCGCCTCATGCACGTCTCGTCGGCGCGTATGGAGGAGGTCGAACACCTCGTCCCGGAGGATCGGCGGGACGACGGCGATGCCTTCGCTCGGGAGGTCCCTAGCTCGGTACAGGGAGAGGCCGATCCGCGCCGCCGCGCCCATCGAGGTGAAGCGGGTGTAGAGTTGCGCGCCACGGCGCTGCGCCGCGTTGCCTGCGCCGAAGGGGTAGCTCGGGTGCAGGAAAAGGAATTGATGCCCGACCGTCACCACAGGAGCCGCGGGACGGTAGCGCTTCGTGTAAAGACCCGTCAGGCCCTCGTAGAAGCTCACGATCACGTCCGGCTGCTCGGCCTTCACAACGCCGTCGATGGTCTTGAGCGAGCGGGCATAGGAACCCAGGCGCGTGGCGTTGTACCACGCCGTTGGCCACATCCGTACGGTCGCGTCGCCCTTGCCCGTGACAAAGTTGGGGCTGTCGAAACACGTAATCGGCGTCGCGATCCCCTCGGCAAAGAAGGCGGGGACCTGGCGGCGCGCGCTGCGGCCGACGAGTGTGTGCGTGACCGAGTGCCCGTAGGCTGTGAGCATCTGCCGGACAGCGAGCGCCTGGGTCATGTGCCCGCGGCCTTCACCCTGGACGATGAATAGGACACGCAGCGTGCGGTCGCCGGTGAGGGGAGACGGAGCAGGTCGGTAGGTCAACACCATTCCTTGAGGTCTAGGGGCCCTGGAGGGCCCAGCTTGGGGTAGGTCGTAGGAGGACGCGCGGGCACGCCAACATCAGGCGGAGGCGTCGTTGGACGAGGCGTCGAGAGCGGCGGACGCGAGGACCGGTGCCTCGTCGGGAAGGCCGTCCCCGTGGAGGGGAACGCCGAGCAGTCCCTTACCCGAGGCTGGCGTGACGCGCTTGCGGAGGGCACGCACCTCGTCCGGCATCTTGGGCGTGCGCCAGGTCAGGATCTCCAGGCGGCCATCGTGGTGCTCAGCGAGGGCGGTGCACGACTCTACCCAGTCGCCGCAGTTGGCGTAGAGCACCCCGTCGATCTCGCGGAGCTCGGGCTTGTGGATGTGCCCGCAGACCACACCATCGACGCCACGATCCTTGGCCAGCGCCGCCACGGCCTCCTCGAAGTCGCCCATGTACTGGACGGCCTTCTTGGTCTTGCCCTTCAGGTAGGCCGCGAGCGACCAGTAGGGCTTGCCAAACGCCTTGCGGACGCCGTTGACGACGGTGTTCAGCGCAAGCGCGAGTTCGTAGGCCCGCGCGCCGAGCTTCGAGAGCCACGGCGCGTACCGGATCGCGCCGTCGAACTCATCGCCGTGGAGGATGAGCAGGCGCCGGCCGTCGGCAGTCGTGTGCACAGCCTCGCGCAACACGTCGATGCCGCCGAACTGGTAGCCGACGTAGGCGCGGGCGAACTCGTCGTGGTTGCCGGGGATGTAGACGGCACGGGTGCCCTTGCGGACACGGCGAAGCAGCTTCTGCACGACGTCGTTGTGAAGCTGGCCCCAGTTGATCGAGCGCTTGAGCGCCCAGCCGTCCACGATGTCACCGACGAGGTAGAGCGTGTCGGACTCGTTGTGACGGAGAAAGTCGAGGAGCAGCCCGGCCTGGCTGCCGCGCGTGCCGAGGTGCAGGTCTGAGATCCAGAGGGTGCGGTAGTGCATCCAGCAGGTGTGGTGAGGGATACAGACGTGGATCGTCTCAATCTCTTCCTCGCGTGTAAGCTGGCGATTACCGCTATGCGATCCCTCTGTTATGTCTTACCACACCGAGCGTAGCCGACGTACGTGCTCTTACGCCTTGCGTTCGCCGATACCCTGCAGGAAGCACGTCAGCGGGAAGCGTGCCGTGCGTTACAGAGGCGCGCTGTCCCCCTCCACCTCGAGCGTGGAGAGCCGCGTGCGGTCGAGGACGAGCCGCGTCACGTCGGGGCGGCTGTAATGCCCCGCCGCGTCGAAGTTCTGCCGCTCCGCGCGCACCACGGCCGCGTCGATCTCGGCGGTCCACACGCCTTCCTCGGCAGGCAGCGGCGCGACCACCCACGAGCCGTCCGGCGCGGCCAGGCAAGAGCCGCCGTCGGTCATCGCCTCGGGCAACGCCGCGACCACCTCGTCATAGTGCGGCGTGGTCGCGGTGAGGTCGCTCGGGCGGTAGAGGCCGGATACGGAAAGCACGTACGAGCGCCCCTCCTTCGCGAGGAAGGGCGTGATGTCGTACGTGTTGCGCGTGCTGCCCGGCCACACCGCCACGTGCAGCGTCTCGCCCTGCGCGTAGAGCGCGGCGCGCGGCAGCGGCATCCAGTTCTCCCAGCAGTTGAGCCCGCCGACCGTGAACGGACCGAGCCGGTGCGTCCGCAGTCCGTGCCCATCGCCCTGCGCCCACACGAGCCGCTCCTCGTGCGTCGGCCGCAGCTTGCGGTGAACCGACTGCACCGTACCCGTCGGGTCGATGTAGACGAGCGAGCAGAACAGGCTGTGCCCCCGCCGCTCCCGCTCGATGCAGCCGAGATACACGGCAATGGCACGCTCCCGGCACAGCGCACACAGCGCGTCGAGGTGCCCTGCTGAGAGGTCCACCGCCTGATCGACGTAGTGGGCGTAGAGCGCCTTCTGGAGCGGGTCGTTGAAGGCTGCGCCGCCGGTGAAGTCCACCCACGCCGGATAGCCTGGCACGAGCGCCTCGCCGAACGCCACAAGCGCGGCACCCCGGTCGGCCGCTTCGGTGGTGGCGTAGCGCACCTTCGCGAGCGTGGCGTCGCGGTCGAGCCACACGGGAGCCAGTTGGGCGAGGGCGACGGTCAGGGTGTCGGGCATGACGAAAGATGCAGAGGCGTATACGTGGCGGCTCCGAAGGTAGGAACCTGCCCCGCACAAAGCACCTCGCCGCTTGCCTCAGAATAGCCGGCGGCGCTTGTTGAGATAGGCTGTCAGCGCCACGTCGTACGGCTGTGCGGTGTCGAGCTCCACGAAGTCGATGCGTTGCTCGCGGCAGCGGCGGCGGAAGCGCTCGGCGAACGCTGCGACAGCCTCGGTGTAGCTGGCGCGGAGTTGCGCGGGCTGCACGGTCATCGTCTCGCCGGTTTCCAGGTCGCGCATCACGAGCGGCACGTCGGGGAAGGCGAACTGGCGCTCAGTGGCAGCGTCGAGCACGTGGAAGACGAGCACCTCGTGGCCCCGGTAGCGGAGGTGCTGGAGGGCCTTCAGCAGCGCATCGTGCGCGGCGACGTTCTCGAAGAGGTCGGTGATGACCACCACGAGCGCCCGCCGCCCGATACGCTCGGCGACCTCGTGGAGCGCCGCTGCCACGGCCGTCTTCGGGGTTGCGTCCCTACGCGCCGCGCTGTCCTCCGTGAAGCCGCCGAGTGTGGCGAGGAGGCCGCGCACGTGGCCCATCGTGGAGCGCGGCGGCAGGAGCGTGTGGACCGTCTCGTCGAAGCCGACGAGGCCGGTCGCGTCCCGCTGGCGCGCCATGAGGTAGTGCAGCCCGGCGGCGAGATAGGCCCCGTAGTCGAGCTTGCGCAGCGCGCCCTCGCCCTGGTACCGCATCGACGCGCTCGTGTCGAGCACGACGTAGTGCCGCAGGTTAGTCTCCTCCTCGTACTGCTTGACGTAGTAGCGGTCCGACTTCGCGTAGACCTTCCAGTCGATGTGCCGCAGTTCGTCGCCCGCGTTGTAGGGGCGGTGCTCCGCAAACTCGACGGAGAAACCGTGGTACGGGCTCTTGTGCAGGCCCGTGATGAAGCCCTCGACGATCAGCCGTGCGCGCAACTCCATGGAGTCGAGCTGCGAGAGAACGTCCGGACGGAGGTAGCGGGCAGCGGTGAGCCCAGAGGACGCAGCGGGCACAGGCGGGGGGGTCACGGAGGAGACATGCGGTCCTCCGTAACGAGCCGGGTGGCCCCAATAGTTTCCGAGCGAGCGTCGCGGCTCAGCAGCAGCGCGGCGTCAGGCAGCAAGCGAGACGACGCCGGTGTCACCGTCACCCCCGATCATGTCGAGGTGGATCGACTCGACGCCGAGGTCGTCGTCGTGGTCGGGGCGGCTGTGAGCGGGGAGCGAGGAGGAAGCGGAGACCGAGTCGGCGGCGTCCGCTTCGTCGCTGGCGAGTAGCAAGTAGAGATCGAACACGAGGAGGGAGCGTGTTGCGTAG
>JBCDFO010000349.1:0-5279 GCA_039177895.1 Bacteroidota bacterium | reverse complement strand
TTCGCAGGCGTCCGCAAGCCGAAGGGCAACAAGGACCACGGCTACGACGACCGGGGCATCGACTTCGCGCCTGTCGCCGCGCACGTCACGCTCGGCCACGCCCGCGACGTGACGTTCACCGACGTGACCGTGCGCACCGACACGACCGCGCCGCAGGCTGACCGCCACGCGCTCTACGCCGAGACGGTCACCGGGCTGGTCCTCGACGGCATTGCTGCGCACCCGTCCCAGGCCGACAGCGACCGCGCCGCGATCCACCTCGAAAGCGGGCGTGACGCGACGATCCGGCTGGGCCGCGCGCTCGCAGGCACCGGCACCTTTGTCCGTATCGCCGAGGACTTCTCCGGCTCGCTCGTCCGCTTCGGTAACGACGTGACCAAGGCCCGCGTCGGCTTCGACGTGCCCGATGAATTGGCACAGACGGCGCTCACCGGGGGCGAATGATGCTCGGTCTTGCCCTTGTTGACTGGCTCGTGCTTGGCGGCTACATCGCCGGGATCACCGCGCTTGGGCTGTGGGCGAGCCGCGCCGTCGCGACGACGGGCGACTACTTCATGGGCGGGCGGCGCTTCGGGCGGCTCTTCATGATCGCGCAGGCGTTCGGGACGGGCACGCGGACCAGCCAGGTCGTGGCCGTGAGTGGGACTGCGGCGCAGGTCGGCTTCGCGGGGATCTGGGTGCAGTGGATGTACCTCTTCTCGACGCCGTTCTTCTGGCTGCTCGCGCCCGTCTACCGGCGGCTGCGCTACATCACCATCGGCGACTTCTTCGAGCAGCGCTACGGCTCGGCGATGGGTGCGACCTACGCCGCTGTTGGCTTGGCCTACTTCGCTGCGACGACGGGCGTGATGCTCAAAGGGGCAGGCGTCACCGTTGAGGCGATCACGGCGGGCGCGGTGTCCACCGAGGTCGCGGTCGTCGGGATGATGCTCTTCTTCCTGGCGTATAGCCTCCTCGGCGGGCTCGTAGCAGCCGTAACGACGCAGGCGGTGCAGGGGTTGTTCATCCTGCTGCTCTCGTTCCTCCTCATCCCGTTCGCGCTCAGCACGGCGGGTGGGCTCGGCGCAGCGCAGGCGGCGCTGCCGGAGTCGGTGGACTGGTTCGGCCTCTTCGCCACGACCGAGATCACGGCGTTCTACGTCGTCATGGCGGTCGTCAACGCGCTCGTGGGCGTGACCGTGCAGCCGCACCACATGGCGATCAACGGCGCGGGCAAGGACGAACTGGCCTGCCGGACGGGGTGGACCTACGGCAACTTCCTCAAGCGCTTCGCGACGCTCGGCTGGGCGTTCTCGGGCATCTTCATCACCGCCGCCTTCCTCGCCACCGACGGCGCAAACCTCGTTGAGGCCGACCGGGGCACGCGCGAGATGGCGTTCGGGCTCGCCGCCCGGGCATTCCTCCCGGCGGGGCTGGTCGGACTGCTGCTCGCGGCGGTCGTGGCTGCCGTCGTAGCGAGCGCGAGTGGGTTCATGACAGGCGGCTCGGCGCTCTTCACGCGCAACTTCTACCGCCGCTACCTCCGGCCTGACGCTTCCGAGCGGCACTACCTCGCCGTTGGCCGCGTGTCGTCGCTTGTGGTCGTTGGCGCGGGCGTGGCGACGGCGCTGCTGCTGCCGAGCGTACTCGACGGGCTGGAGTGGGTGTGGCGCATCATGGCGTTCCTCGGCATCGCGTTTTGGGCGGCGGTGGTGTGGCGGCGCGCAAACCGCTACGGCGCGTGGGCGTCGGTCCTCGCCACGACGGCCTGCGCGGTCGTGACGACAGCGCTCGGGTGGAGCTTCCCTGCGCAGATCGCGCTCTACCTGCCCGTCGGCATCGCGGCGCTCGTGGGCGTAAGCCTGCTGACGCCGCCTGAGGATGAGGCCGCGCTGAACACGTTCTACTCGCTACTCCGCACGCCCGTCGGCGAGGAGCGCCACCTCCGCGAGGCGGGCATCGAGACGATCCACGAGGTAGACCAGGTGACTGCTGGTATCGAGAGCGCGATGACATCGAGCATCGAAACATCCAGCATCACGACACCGAGCATCGGCGACCCGACGCCAGAGCGAGTGCCGCTGCTGCCCGATAGCATCGCTGCGAAGCGCGGCGAGAGCCTGCTGCTCACGAACCTGCTCACGCTCGGCGACCGCTTCTCGTGGGCGCGCTACCGCACCGACCTCGGCGGCTTCGCCGTCGCGTGGGGCCTCGTCGCTGGCTTCCTCGTGCTTGCCGTCGTCCTCACCCGCTGGCTCGGCTAACCCGTTTCCCCTGCCTCGCTTTCTCTGTGATGCTCCGTCCCGTCACCGGCCCCCACCGCCTCGCCCTCGACCAGTCCGGTCTGTGGGCCTTCCGCGCCGACCCCGACGATGTGGGCGAGGCCGATGAGTGGTGGATGGGCCTGTTCGAAACGGATCTCGTCCTCGCCATCCCGGGCACGTGGAACGAGCAACTCAGCGAGCAGGGGCTGGCCGACTACGTCGGGGCCGGGTGGCTCTGCCGCACCGTCTTCGTGCCTGCCTCGATGGAAGACCAGCGCATTTTCCTCCGCGTCGGCTCAGCGGACTACCGGGTGCAGGTCTGGGTCAATGGCAATGACGGCGGCGCGAGCACGGCGGCGTTCCTGCCGTTCGACGTCGAGATCACCGACTGCGTGACGCCAGGGCGCGAGGCCATGGTCGTGCTGCGCGTGGACAACCGCGCCGACGCCCATACTATCCCGCAGGGCATCGCCGCGCACGAGTATGACGAGCCAAAGGAGCGGGGCGTCGGGGCCGAGCACTTCCCGCCCGCGCGCTACGACTTCTTTCCCTACGGCGGCGTCCACCGGCCCGTCATCCTCTACAGCCTCGCGCCATCGTTCATCGAGGACGTGACTGTGACGACGTCCCTCGGCGATGCGGGCGCAGCCACGGTCTCCGTCGAGGTACAGGTGGCAGGCCCCGCCGCGTCGGCCGCCGCGTTCGTGGAAGCGACGCTCGTCGGCGACAGACGTAGGCTTATAGAGGAAGTCATGGTTGAAGAGGGACGCGCACGTGTCCACTTCGAACTCGAAGCGCCGCGCTTGTGGAGTCCAGCAGATCCCTACCTCTATTCGCTATCGCTCAGTCTGATCGACGCAACGAGAGCGGAACGCGACGGCTACACGCTGCCCGTCGGCGTTCGCGAGGTGCGCGTGGCCGGGACGAAGCTGCTGCTCAACGGCGAGCCGGTCTTCCTGCGCGGCTTCGGCAAGCACGAGGACTTCGCCGTGCTTGGCAAGGCGCGGAGCCTGCCGCTCATCGTCAAGGACTTCGAGTTGCTCGCCTGGACGGGCGCGAACTCGTTCCGCACGAGCCACTACCCCTACGCCGAGGACTGGCTCGACGAGGCCGACCGCCGCGGCGTGCTCGTGATCGAAGAGGTGCCCGCCGTCAGCCTCAACCACAGCAAGACGACCGACGCCACGCAGGCCGCCCACGCCGAGGCGATCCGCGCGCTGATCGCCCGCGACAAGAACCACCCATCCGTGATCGCCTGGGCCATCGGCAACGAACCGGGCCTCTCCGGCGAACCCGAGTCCGGCGAGCCTACCGCGCACGCCTACTGGGCCCCGCTCTTCGACACCACGCGCCGCCTCGACCCGACGCGGCCGGTGACGGTGCCCACGCACGGCCCGCACCCCGGCCGCGTGCTCTACCCGCTGTGCGACTTCGTGAGCCTCAACCGCTACTACGGCTGGTACACCGAGCCGGGTCAGCTCGACCGCGCCCTCGACCGCCTCACCGCCGAACTGGACGAGATCGCCGCCGCGCACGCCAAGCCAATCATGCTCACCGAGTTCGGGGCCGACACGCTTGCCGGGCTGCACGCGACGACGCTGGTGCAATTCACCGAGGAGTTTCAGGCCGAGCTGATCCGTCGCTACGTCCGCGCCATCGCCGACCACCCGCACGGCTGCGGCGCGCACGTCTGGAACTTCGCCGACTTCCGCACGCCGCAGAACTTTCGCCGCGTGGTGCTCAACCTGAAGGGCGTCTTTACCCGCGACCGCCAACCCAAGCGCGCCGCCTTCGCCCTCCGCGAGCAGTGGGGCGACCTCGGCCCCCTCGACCGCCCCTAAGCCTCGTCTCCCAGCCCGATGCCCCAGCCCGATGCCTGAGCCCCTCACGCTGTATCCCGACCGCTTCTTCGACCCCGACCCAGCGATCCGCCGCGCGGCGCGGGCGATCTATGAGGACACGGCTGCGCTGCCCATCGTCAGCCCGCACGGGCACGTCGATCCGGCGCTGCTGGCCGAGAACCAGCCGTTTCCCGAGCCGACGGAGCTGCTCATCACGCCGGATCACTACCTCTTCCGCATGCTCTACAGCCAGGGCATCGACCTCGACGCGCTAGGCATTCCGCGCCAGGGACCCGAGGGCGACGGGCAGCAGGCGAACGTGGATCCGCGCGCGGTGTGGCGCATCTTCTGCGCGCACTACCACCTCTTCGCCGGGACGCCCAGCCGGGCGTGGCTCGACTACGCGTTGCACGAACTCTTCGGCGTGCACGTGATGCCAAGCGCCGAGACCGCCGACGCGCTCTACGACCAGATCGCCGAGCGGCTGGCCGACGACGCCTTCCAGCCCCGTGCCCTCTTCGACCGGTTCGGCATTGAGGTGCTCTGCACGACCGACGCGGCAGCCGACGACCTCCGGCATCACGCTGCAATCCGCGAGGCCAACGCGGCGGGCACCTGGGGCGGCGACGTACGCCCGTGCTTCCGCCCCGACGCTGTCATGCGCATCGCGCAGCCCGGCTGGCGCGCCGAGATCGAGGCCCTCGAAGCCACGAGTGGCATCGCTATCGGGAGCTACGCCGACTTCGTGCGGGCGCTCGAAGACCGCCGGGCCTTCTTCAAATCCATGGGCGCGTTTGCCACCGACCATGCCGTTGTCGTGCCCCGCACGGGTTGGGCGGACAACGTGGAAGCGCTCTTCGCCCGTGCGTTGCAGGGCGAGGCAACGCCTAGCGATCAGGCCGCATTCGAGGCGCACTTCCAGATGGAGATGGCGCGGATGAGCATGGAGGATGGCCTCGTGATGCAACTTCACGCCGGGAGCCTGCGCGACCACAACCGCGCCGTCTACGACCGCTACGGCCTCGACAAGGGCGCAGACATCCCCGTCGCGACCGAGTGGGCGCGGAATCTCCAGCCGCTTCTCAACGCGTTCGGCAACGACCCACGATTCCGCCTCGTCGTCTTCACGCTCGACGAGAGCGCCTACGCCCGCGAGCTTGCGCCAATGGCGGGGCACTACCCCGCACTCGTCCTC
>JBCDFO010000348.1:0-5283 GCA_039177895.1 Bacteroidota bacterium | reverse complement strand
TCACGGTCTACGCGAACGGGGCGGGCGCCTTCGACGCGCCCACCACCACCGAGTTGGGCAACCGCGCCGACGGCCGACCGGGCCTCAACCCGGACCTCGCGCCCGAGCGCACGTGGGGTGCCGAGGTAGGCATGCGCCGTGGCTGGGCGGCGGGCGACGGCTTCGTCCGCGTCGATGCCGCCGCGTTTGGCGCGCGGGTCTCGGGCCTGCTGATCCCCCGCGAAATCGACGACGTGACGGTCTTCGAGAACGGTGGGCGCGCAGAAACGCTCGGCCTGGAGCTGGGCTTTCAAGCCGAGCGCCTGAGCCTAGGTCCTGGGCGCGTGGATGGAGCCGTGGCCCTGACACTCCTTCGCGGGACGTTCCTCGACCGTCCGGATACCGACGTACCGGCTGGCACCCGCCTCCCCGGTGTTCCCCCCGCGCTGGCCACCTGGACCCTCACGTGGCGTGCCGCGCATGTGCGCTTGCTCGGGGGCCAGATCGTGGCCGGTGTGAGCGGAGAGGCCGTAGCGGGCTACGATGCGACCGCTGGCGGTGCCGACCGCACGGACGCCTACGCCGTTGCGCACCTGCGCGTGGCGATCCAGGGCGTCCGTTTGGGTGAAGGCGCGCGCCTCTCCCCCTTCGTGGTCGTTCGCAATGTCACAGGCCAGCGCTATGCTGGCTCAGTCGTAGTCAACGCTTTCGGCGGACGTTTTCTTGAGCCCGCCCCGGACCGCCACGTGATCGCTGGCGTCTCCGTCCGCTTCGATTAGAAGCTCGACCGTCCGGTCGTCTCGCAGACTTCTACCACGCGCACGGCCGTGCTTTTTCGCACAACTTGCTGACTATTTTCGTCGCTAGCTTGCGCTGCTCGTCCGCGTTCGTTGCTGCCCCGTTCATGGCCAATCCACTCCCCCCCGCTTTCGTACCCGCTGCGCGCGTGACCCCGCCTTCACGGCGACCACGTCGCGCGGTGCGCCATGCTGACGCGCCAGCGGACCCGGTGGCAGAGACTGCGGCTCAGGTTGTGACCAGGACGTCACTCGCGTCTGAGCCATCCCCTGCCCCCGCTTCGCCTTCCGTTGCTTCAAGGCCTTCGTCCGAGGCCGAGGACAGTGCTGCACCGCGACCGGTCCGCCGCTGGGCATGGGCGCTGTTGCTCGTACTCGTGAGCGCGGTGCTGGGGACGTACCTCGCCGCCCCGCCCAGTCGCGTCGCGGCCGCGCCGAACACGAACGACCTGCTCCTCCTCCTCGGCAACCGGCCCGAGGCTCCTGCCCAATCCTTCGATACCTCCGAGGCGGCGGCGGCCTTTCTGCGCACGGAAACCGCCGCGCGCGTCGCCGCGCCGCGCCTCGACGGGTTTTCGGTGACCGGGGCTGGGATCGTAGAGACGAACGCACCCGTGCCGTTCTACCAGTTCAGCGACGGTACGGTGGACCTGCGGATCTATGCGTTCACCTACGCCTACCTCGACCGCATTGCCGACGAGGCACGCCTGGCGCGTCCTATCCTCAACCGCGCCGCAGCCCAACCCGTCGTGCAGCCGCTCGGGGCGACGACGGCCCTGGTCTGGCGCGACCGCGCGACGGTGTTCCTCGCGTTCACCGAAGACACCCCCGCCCCCCTTCTCGATGCGATACGCTAGCCTCCTTGCGCTTATAGCCACGCTGCTCTTCGCCGCAGGCTGTGCCACCGTGGCCGATCCCGTCGCTGACGACGCTCCTGCTCCGCCGCCAAGCGAGACGGCGGCTGAGGTGCGTGCGCGGGCGGTTCAGACAGCCGTGCGCACAGCGTTTGGCCTCGAAGCCTCCCTCTTCGAGAACCCGGAGGCCATCGCGTCTCACGGTGAGGTCGTGACCCACTTTCGGCATGGCTTCGTGGACGCGCTCGCCCAGGACTTCGCGGACTACTACTGGCAGCGCGACCGCGTCCAGACTGGGCCGCCGACCCTGCTCGTTCCTGCTTCGGTGACCGTCCTGCGCTCCACCGAGCGCACCGCCGCGGCCTTCTTCGAAACGCCCGCAGCGCTCCGCGCGACGTGGGACCTCCCGCGCTATACCCTTGTTCAGATGCGGCGAGAGGGCGACCGCTGGCTTGTGGCCAGCACCTCGCAGCAGGAGCGCCGTCCTTCTTAAGAGCCTGGGCTAGGCTGCCGGTTGCACAACCGGTTCGCGGCGACGCGTAAAGAGCGCGAGGCCCGTCACGCCCAGCGCAAAGAGCGCCATCGCGATCAACTGGGACTGCGAGAAAATGCCCGCGTTGGGCGGGTTGATGCGGATGAACTCGATGAGGAAGCGCTCGACGGCGTTGAAGACGAGGTAGAGCGAGAACAGCCAGCCGGCCTTGAACGGGTGCGTGCGCAGCGCCCAGAGGACCGCGAACAGCACGACGCACATGGCAAACTCGTAGAGCATCGTCGGATAGACGCCGTCCGCGCCCTCAATGCAGACCCCGCCCCGGTCGACAACGAACTGCCGCACCTCTACGCCGAGGTAGTTGTTGGGGAACGTCTCGCTCCAGAGCCAGTCGGGCAGCCAAGTGGGCTTGTCGGCGAGGCGCGAGCAGGTCCCCCAGTCGCCGTCGCCAGCCAGGTAGCAGCCGATGCGCCCGATGCCATAGGCAATGATGAGTCCCGGCGCGATGGCATCGGCCATGGGGAGGATCGGCTGGCCCTTGCGCCGGAGGTAGTAGGCAATGCCGAGCCCCGCGCAGATGAGCCCCCCGTAGAACGTCAGCCCCGCCGAGCTAAAGAGCATGCCGCGCGGGTTCGCGACGAACTGGTCCCAGTAGTCGATGATGTGGAAGAGCTTGGAGCCCGCGATGCCGAGCACGGCGGCCAGGATCATCATCACCCACACGAGATGCGACGGGCTGACCTGGCGGGTGACCGTCCGCCCGTTCTTTCCTTTCTCCTTGATCGGTGTCGCAGGGAGGCGCCCCACGCTGTAGAGCCGGTCGATCTCGCGCCGCGACAGCTCTGTCGCCACGAGGATGGCGATGGCCACCATCAGCCCGAAGGAGTAGAGCGGGATCGGAAACTCGAACCCGAAGAGGTCTTGCGTCAGGTCGCTGATGCGAGGATACATGGCGGGGGGGCTGTCAGCTACGGGCTATCGGCTGTCGGCACGAGGCCACAGCCGGAGGATCTTAACGCACCGCTGGCTCTAGTCCTTACCTGCGGAGTCGATTTGCGCGTTTGCTAACACGTCGGCGAGGTCTGCGACGGCCACTTCACGCTGCTCGCTGGCGTCGAGGTTGCGGAGTTGGGCGACGCTCTGGGCAAGTTCGTCCTGCCCGACAATGACGGCGTAGCGCGCGCCCTGCCGGTTGGCCTCTTTCATCTGCGCCTTCATCGAGCGGCCTTTCAGGTCGAGCGCCGTGCGGATGCCGCGCCCCCGGAGCGCCTGCGCGGTCGTGAACGCCCACGCCTGCGCCTCGTCACCGAGGGCGACGAGAAACGCCGTGAGCGGCTCCGGCCCAGGCATCGCGATCTGCTGTGCTTGGAGGGCGAGGAAGAGCCGCTCGAAGCCTGCTGCGAAGCCGACGGCCGGAACGGGCTGGCTGCTCCCGACGGCTTCGGCGAGCCCGTCGTAGCGCCCGCCGCCGCCGAGCGCGCTCTGCGCCCCGAGGTCGTCGGAGACGAGTTCGAACGCCGTCTCGGTGTAGTAGTCGAGGCCACGCACGAGCGCCGGGTCCTCCACGTAGGCCACGCCGAGGCTGTCGAGCCGGGCCTTGACGGCGGCGTAGTGCGCTTGGCTCGCTTCACTGACCACCTCCGGCAGACGTGGCGCATCAGCGAGAAGGGCACGCTCGCCCTCGTCCTTCGTGTCGAGGATGCGGAGCGGATTGGTCTGGAGGCGCTGCCGGCTCGTCTCAGTGAGGCTCGCGGCGTGCGGTTCGAGGTACTGTCGCAGGGCATCCACGTACGCACGGCGCGAAGCAGGGTCGCCGAGCGTGTTGATGCGCAGCGTGTGCCCCGCGATGCCGAGGGCGTCGTAGACGGCCAGCATCAGCACGATGCACTCCGCGTCGGCCAGCGGCGACGGCGTCCCGATGAACTCGACGCCGAACTGGTGGAACTGGCGATAGCGACCTTTCTGCGGCTCCTCCGCACGGAAGCACGGCCCGATGTAGTAGAGCCGCTGCGTACCGCCCCGCTGGCTGAGGTGGTGCTGGAGGTACGACCGCATGACGGGCGCGGTCACCTCCGGGCGCAGCACGTAGTCGGTGTCGCCGCGCTCGAAGGCGAACATCTCCTTCTGCACGATGTCGGTGCTCCCGCCGATGCCGCGCGCGATAAGCGCCGTCGGCTCGAAGACGGGCGTGCGGATCTCTTGCACGTGAAACCGCGCCATCACGTCGTGCACGACGGCCTCGATGTGCCGCCAGGCCGCTGTGCCAAAGTCGTGCAGTCCGCCGCCCGAGCTGCGGCCGTCAGCGACGCCGTCGGGGAGGATGTCGAAGGTGCCTTTGATCGTCTGGAAACTCACGGGTCGAGGGTCGAGGGTCGAGGGTCGAGGGTCGAGGGTCGAGGGTGCCCCGCTTCGCCATTTGGGCGTTCCGGAATGGAGGGGTACGCGCCACCACTCTTCACTTCCAACTTCGCACTTCGAGCCTCGCACTGTTACATCCGTCCTTGTTCGGCGCGGCGAATCTGCGTCAGGACGGCGTCCGGCGTTTGCGCTTCGCGCAGTGTCGAGGCAAAGCCGGGCCGATTCATCAGGCGCATGAGACGACTCAGGAGCGTGAGGTGGCGGCTGCGCTCAGCGGACGGCCCCACGAGTAGCAACACCTGCGAGACGGGGGCCTCGTCGATGGACTCCCAGTCGAGCGGGGTGGCGAGGACCGCGAAGGCAGCCAAGCTATCCGACACGGCGTCCGTCCGTGCGTGGGGCACTGCCAAGCCTTCTCCAACGCCGGTCGATAGCTGCGCCTCGCGAGCAAAGACATCGGCGCGCACCCGGTCGAGGTCACGGATTGCCGGTTCCTCCGCGAGCGCATCGACCAACCGATTGATCGCCGCCGTCTTGTCGGCGACCTCGACCCCGAGCAGGATCGCCTCGGGGACGAGCAGGCGGTGCAGCGCAGAGGGCGGCTTCATGGGCGGAGGGGCACGGGAGGAGGAGCATCTTCAAGCTACCGCTCTAGCCGACGCCCTGCCGCGAAGCGCGTGTGAGGGTCATTGGTCATTGGTCATTGGTCATTGGTCATTGGTCATTGGTCATTGGTCATTGGTCATTGGTCATTGGTCATTGGTCATTGGTCATTGGTCATTGGTCATTGGTCATTGGTCAT
>JBCDFO010000347.1:0-5344 GCA_039177895.1 Bacteroidota bacterium | reverse complement strand
CTCGGCGGCCCCGAGAGCCTCGTCGAGCATCGGGCCTCGGTGGAGGGCCCGACCTCGCTGGCGCCGCCCGGGCTGCTGCGCCTCTCGGTCGGCCTGGAGCACCCTGACGATCTCACCGCCGATCTCGCGCAGGCGTTGGCTGAGTCGGCATAACCAAGGCGGAGGTACGCGTTAGCTTTCGGGGTCACGCCCCTCTGCCCTCCGCCCTGCCACCATGCCCGCCCCGTACGAACTTGCGCTCGAAGACATCGTCGCCACGCTGCGCCGGGCAAAAGACCGCGACAAGAAAGCCACCCTCGTCGTTGGGGCGGGCTGCTCGAAGTCGGCGGGCATCCCGCTGGCAGACGAGTTCTGCACGATCATCGAGAAGGAATACGAACCGGAGTTTAAGCGGGCCAAGACGCGCGACTACCAGCAGTTGATGGGCGCACTTGTGCCCTCGGAGCGTCGGGCGCTGCTAGCGAAGCATATCGACCAGGCCCGGATCAACTGGGCGCATATGGGGATCGCGAAGCTGATCAAGGAAGGCTACGTGGACCGGGTCATCACGCCCAACTTCGACCCGCTCATCGTGCAGGCGTGTGCGCTTCTCAACCTGTTTCCCGCCGTCTACGACCTCGCGACCTCCGCGACGTTCAAGCCGGACTTTGTCTCCAGCCCTGCTGTCTTCTACATCCACGGTCAACGCTCCGGCTTTCGGCTGTTGAACACCGAGTACGAGTTGACCGCCCACGTCGAGCGGCTACGGCCCGTGTTCAACGAGGCCAGCGGACGGCCGTGGATCGTCGTCGGGTACAGTGGGGACAACGACCCCATGTTCGAGAAGCTGCTTTCGAGACAGACGTTCGACTCGGGGCTCTACTGGGTGGGCTACCGGGACACCGACCCGCCTGCCCATCTCACCAGCGGCTTCCTGGATGAGGCGCGCTATCGCTTCTACCTCCGGGGCGAGGATGCAGACTCGTTCTTCATTCGCGTCACGAGCGCCCTCGACTGCTTCCCACCCGACCTCGCGCACCGCCCCTTCACTCACCTACTCAGCACCCTCGATATGATCGAGGACTACGAGATGGAGCAGGATGGCGTGCACATTGACCTCTTGGAGTCAGCACGCAACATGGCGAGCGAGGCTGTAGAGACGATTGAGAAGCGAGCAGACGAGCTGGAGGAAAAGCTGACTGAGGGACGGAGCCTCCTCATGAGCGAGCGATACGACGATGTAATCACGCTTGTTGGGGACAGCAAGGAGCCGAGCTTGCGTGATCTAGCCTACTGGGCACGAGTCCGGCAGGGCCTGGGCTTCCTGAACGACGCGCTGCAGCACGATGATGAAGAGAGACAGCGAGCTCTCTTCCGTAAGGCGGTCGGGGAATATGCTAGCGCCTTAGAGGTGAAGCCTTTCGGTTATGAGGCACTCAACAACTGGGGTACTGTGCTAGCAGAGCAGGCGAGGTGCACAGAGGAAGCCGGGGCAGCCATCGTACTCTTGGGAAAGGCTATTGAGCAGTACGCTGCTGCCCTCAAGGTAGAGCCTAACAAACACGAAGTACTCCATAACTGGGGCACCGCACTATTAGAACAGGGCAAGCGTACGGAGGAATTCGAGGCTGCTATTGACCTCTTCGATCAGGCCATCGAACAGTACGCCGCAGCTGTCAGGGTGAAGCGTGACTATCACGTAGCGCTCCGAGGCTGGGGCGTCGTATTAGCAGAGCAGGCCGCACGCACGGAGGAGGATGAGGCCGCCATCGCTCTGTACGACCGGGCCATCGAGCAGTACGAGGCTGCTGTCGAGGTGAAGCCCGACATGCACGAGGCGCTCAGCAATTGGGGGGTCGTGCTTGCTAAGCAGGCTGAGCGCGCGGAGGACGAGGCAGTCGCCGTGGCGCTCTTTGGGCAGGCGGCTGAGAAGTTCGCCGCGGCCGTCGAGGTGAAGCCGGACGACTACGAGGCGCTCAACAACTGGGGGAAGGCGCTCCTGGCGCAGGCTGAGCGCGCGGAGGATGAGGCGGCCGCCGTGGCGCTCTTCGAGCAGGCGGCTGAGAAGTTCGCCGCGGCCGTCGAGGTGAAGCCGGACGGTCACGGGGCGCTCGACAACTGGGGGCTCGCATTGCTGAAGCAAGCAGCGCGCTCTGCGTCTCCAGACACAGCCCGGGAACGCACGGAAGAGGCGGCTGGAATCCTGCAGCGTGCCCTCAAACTCAATGAGGACGCTAGCGCCTACAACTACGCATGTGCGATGGCTTGCCTGAAGCGGCACGAGGAAGCAGAACGCTGGTTGCGGCACAGCCACACGGTGGGCACGTTGCCTTCGTGCGAGCATATCCGCGGGGACTCGGACTTCGACGGCGTCCGCGACTCAGACTGGTTCGTCGCGTTCATGGACGAGGTGTGCTCGGAATCGTGAGATCAGCCTCGACCGGGTGCTGAGCTAGCGACCCTCGCTCAGGAACGCGCCGATGAGTGACGCGCTGGCGGCGGCCTCCTCGGCGGGCCACCAGTGCCCGCAGTTGGGAAACACGTGCACGTGTTCGGTGCCGAATCGGTCGGCATAGCGCACGGGGGTGTAGGGATCGCGTGCGCCCCAGAGCACGAGCGTCGGCACGCGCGCCGTGAGGGCGAGCAGGCGCGGCTCCCACGCCGCAAACACCGTCGGATCAGCCGCGCGGTAGAGGCGGAGCACCATACGCTTCGCGGCGGGCGTGACGTGGGCGTAGCTCTGCGCGATGTGCGCGTCCGAGAGGCCGGGGCCTCCCCGGCGTAGCTCGCGGTGGAAGAGCCAGCGGTTCATCCCGAGCAGGCTCGCCTCGCCGACGAGCGGCGTCCGCCATACCCGCGCCCAGGCATGCCAGCGGTAGTCGCCGTGGAACGGGCAGCCGCCGACCACCAGCCGCCGTACCCGCTCGGGGTGCGCGATGGCCCAGGCGAGCCCGAAGATGCCTCCGAAGTCGTGCCCGACGAGGTCGACGGGACCCTTGAGATCGAGTGCGTCGAGGAGCCCGTCCACGAACCACGCCATGCCGTCCAGCGATGGGTCGAAGGCAGCGGGGACGCCCGAGCGGGCAAAGCCAGGGAGATCGGGCGCGAGGCAGCGGTGGTGCGTCGCGAGTCCGCCCATCACCCTGTCCCAGAGGTCGGCCGAGTCCGGGTTGCCGTGCAGCAGCACGACCGGCGGCGCGTCGCGCGGGCCGCGCTCGGCTACGTAGATCGGAGCACCAGCAACGTCGAGGGTCACGGGAGAGGGCGGCTAGGGGCTAACGGATGGAGGGGGGAGAGTAAAGAGCGAGGAGTGAAGAGGAAAGAGCAGAGGGGTGCTTGACACAACGCAAGGCACCAGCGTGCTTCTTCGCCGACAGCCGACAGCCGACAGCCGACAGCCGACAGCCGACAGCCGACAGCCTCTACCGCGCGTACGACGTGGCGCGCGTCTCGCGGATGACCGTCACGCGGATGTGCCCGGGGTACTGCAGCTCTCGCTCGATGCGCGAGGCGATGTCGATGGCGAGTTGCTCGGCTACAGCGTCAGTGACAATGTCGGGCGTCACGATCACGCGGAGCTCGCGACCTGCCTGGATGGCGTAGACGCGCTCGACGCCCGCGAACGAGTCCGCGATGGCTTCGAGGTTCTTGAGCCGCTGCACGTAATTCTCCAGCGCCTCGCGGCGGGCACCGGGCCGCGCGCCGCTCACCGCATCGGCGGCCTGCACGAGCGGGGCGATGAGCGTCGTCATCTCGATCTCGTCGTGGTGCGCGCCGATGGCGTTGACCACGTCGGGGTGCTCGCCGTAGCGCCGGGCGAGGTCGGCCCCGGCGAGCGCGTGCGGCTTTTCAAGCTGGTCCTCGGCTACCTTGCCGATGTCGTGCAGCAGCCCCGCGCGGCGGGCCTTGCGTGCGTCGAGGCCGAGCTCGGCCGCCATGAGCGAGGCGAGGCGCGCCGTCTCCTTCGAGTGCATGAGCAGGTTCTGCCCGTACGACGCCCGGTAGCGCATCCGCCCGACGAGCCGGATCAGTTCGGGGTGGAGGCCCGGCAGTTCGAGGTCGAGGGCGGCCTCCTCGCCCGCGAGCACGATCTCCTCGTCGAGCTCGTCCTGCTTCTGCTCCACCACCTCCTCGATGCGCCCGGGGTGGATGCGGCCGTCCTGCAGGAGCTCCACCATCGAGAGGCGCGCGACCTCGCGGCGGACGGGGTCGAACGCCGAGAGCAGCACCGCCTCGGGCGTGTCGTCCACGATCACCTCGACGCCCGTCGCGGCCTCGAACGCGCGGATGTTGCGGCCCTCGCGCCCGATGATGCGGCCCTTCATGTCGTCCGACTGCAGCGTGACCACGGAGACGGTGTTCTCGATGGTGTTCTCGGCCGCCGTGCGCTGAATCGCCGTCAGCACAACCTCGCGGGCGGCACGCTTGGCGCGGGTCTTCGCCTCGTCGCGGACGTTCTTGACGAGGGCGGCAGCGCTGAGCTTCGCCTCGCGGACGAGCTCGTCGTTGAGCCGCCGCAGTGCCTCGCGCTTCGAGACGCCGGACGCGGCTTCGAGCTTGCGGAAGTACTCGTCGGTGAGCCGCTCCAGGCGTTCCTCCTCGCGGGCGATCTTCTCAGCGCGGCTGTCGAGCTCGTGCTCCCGGGCGGCGATCTCCTGCTGGCGGCGGCCGAACGCGGCGGCGTTTTTCTGGACGGTCGCGCGGAGTTCTTCCGTCTCTGTGCGGCGCTGCTCGGCCTCGCGGGTGAGCGCGTCGAGGGCGTCAGCGGCCTGGCCGAGCGCCGCCTCGTGCTCGACGATGCGCTCGCTGCGGAGGTCGTGCTGGGTGCGCTGCGCGTCGAGGGCTTCCTGCTCCAGCCGTTGCCGCTCGCGCACCTCGGCGGTCTTCTGGTCGAGGCGGCGGCGGCGGGCTTTCAGCTCCTTCAGCTTCGCCGTGCTCTCGACCTTCAGCGCCTCGCCCTCGACGCGGACCCGCTCGGCGCGGGCATCCGCCTCGGCGATCTGCCGACGCACGGCGTTGCCCTTCATCCAGCGCCCGAGCGCCACGCCGATCGTGAGCGCGATGAGCGCGTCAATGACGAGCAGGAGGGCGACGAAGGAAGTCATGGATGGCACCGAGGCAGCGGCCGAGGCCGTGGGTGAAGCGCGGCGCAGAAGGTACGAGTTGGCCCGCACCGGGTTCGATTCGAAACGGGGTGAGGAGCGCACCACCACGGGGCAAAAAAATACCCCGCCGGGCGAACCGGCGGGGCATGAAAATCCAACCGCGGCGGGGAAAGAGGAACCCTCTCATCAACATGATGGGGGCCGCCCACGCCCTCTCTGCTTCCACGGTCCCGGCAGGCGAGCCTGCGCGGGTGAACGCG
>JBCDFO010000346.1:0-5357 GCA_039177895.1 Bacteroidota bacterium | reverse complement strand
GCAAAGCGCGGATCGTCGGGAAGGCCATCGAGGCCGAGCACCGTGCAGAGGTGCGCGAACTGCCGGTCCGTCCCGACAGCGAGCAGAAGGTCGTGTCCGTCCGCCGTACGAAAGAGCGAGCCGTAGGGCGCGATGTTGGGATGGGCCGAGCCCATGCGCTGCGGGCTGTGCCCGGCCGTGAGCCAGTTGCTCGCCTGGTTGACGAGCGCGCTCACGGCTGCATCGAGCAGCGAGACGTGCACGTGCGCCCCCTCGCCCGTGCGTGCGCGCTGGAGCAGTGCCACGAGGATCGCCTGTTTGAGCTGGTGCGCCGCGAGCACATCCACGAGAGCGACCGGCAGCTTCGTCGGCGGCCCATCGGGGTACCCATTCATGAACATCCAGCCGCTCTCGGCCTGGACGACTGCGTCGTAGCCGGCCCGCAGGTGGTCGGAGCCGTACCCGGAGATCGAGGCGACGACGAGGCGTGCGTCGAGCGCCCGGAGCGTGGCGGCGTCGGCCCCCAGGCGCGCCGCCGTGCCGGGGCGGAACGAGGTCAGCACGACATCGCTCTGCGCGGCCAACTGGTGCAGGAGCGCGCGACCGTCGGGGTGGGCGAGGTCGAGCGCAAGCGACTGCTTGCCCCAGTTGACGGCCGTGAAGTAAGCCGGGCGGTCCGTGTCGGGCTCCGTCGGCAGTCGCCAGCGTCGCGTCACGTCGCCCTGCGTGCGCGGACTCTCGACCTTCCACACCGTCGCGCCAAGCTCCGCGAAGAACTGCCCGACGCTCGGGCCCGCGAGCACGTTCGCCAGTTCGAGCACGACGAGGTCAGCGAAGGGGAGCATAGACAGGGCAGGTGCGCGAAGAGAAGACACGGCAAGATCGGGGGAGGCGAGGACAACAGGACGGCGAGACGGAGAAACGGGGAGAATTCCGCCGCAGGGTTGACGCATCCGGTCTCACTCGACACCTTTCAGCGGATTCCCCTATCCCCGAAACGCGCCGCCCGTGCCTGACTCCGTTCGCCCAGCCTTCGTCCTCCACGACTCGCTCACCCGTGCCGCCAAGCCGCTCGTCCCCGCCGCGACGACCGAGGACGGCACGCCGCGCCTGACGTTCTACGGCTGCGGGCCGACGGTCTACAGCTACGCCCACATCGGCAACTTCCGCTCGTTCCTCACCGCCGACCTCATCGTGCGCACCGCCGAGGCGCTGGGCTGGCAGGTCGACTACGTCTCGAACGTCACCGACGTAGGCCACCTTACCGAGGACGACGCGGCGGACGCGGGCGGCGAGGACCGCATGGCGAAGGCGCTCCAGAGCAAGGAGGGCGAGCGGTTCGCCAACGTGTGGGACCTCGCGCGGCACTACACCGAGGCGCTCGTCGAGGACTGGCACACGCTGGGCCTCCGCGAGCCGACGGTACGGCCCCGCGCCGCCGAACACGTCCGCGAGCAGATCCAGGCCGTCCAGACGCTCATCGAGAAGGGACACGCCTACGAGACCGACCAGGGCGTCTACTTCAGTGTCGCGTCGTTCCCCGACTATGGCAAGCTCTCCGGCAACACCGAGGCCAACGCGCTCGACGTGGGGGCTGCCGCCGAGTCGCGCGACGTGGTCACGGACGACGGCAAGCGCGACCCCCGTGACTTCGCGCTGTGGAAAAAGGACGACGCTCACCTCATGCAGTGGCACAGCCCGTTTACCGACGGCACCGCGTGGGGCTTCCCCGGCTGGCACCTCGAGTGCTCCGTGATGGCGCAGAAGTACCTCGGCGACACCATTGACCTGCACGCGGGCGGCGAGGACCTCCGCTTCCCGCACCATGAGTGCGAGATCGCGCAGGCTGAGTGCCTCACGGGCAAGACGTTCGCGCGGCACTGGGCCCACACGCGCTTCCTCCAGGTCGAGGGCGCGAAGATGGCGAAGCGCACTGGCAACTTCCTCACGGTCCGCGACCTTATCAGCGACGCCGACAACGGGGGACGGGCCGACTACGGCGCGCCCGTGGAGCCGCTCGCGCTGCGCCTCGCGCTGATCTCCGGGCACTACCGCAAGCCGCTCAACTTCACGAAGAAGGCTCTCAAGGACGCCGCCAAGGTCCAGCGTCGCTTCACCGAGGCCGACACGCTCGTGGCCGACGCGCTCGACGCCGACCGCCCCGGCGACGACTTCCTCGGCGACCGCTTCACAGAGCGCTACAATGCCACGCTGGCTGCGCTGTGCGACGACCTCAATACACCCTCGGCCATCGCCGCGGCCCTTGGCGGTGCGAAGATGATCGTGGGGGCGAGCGCGAACCTAAACGGCGCGACGGCGCGGAGTGCACAAGCCTACCTCGACCGTATCAACGCGCTCCTCGGCATCATCCGCCCGGATGCGTCACCGGAGGCTGCCGTGGAAGACGCCGCCCCCGAGTTCGATGGACTCGCGGTGCAGGTCGAGGCGCTCATCCTGGAGCGCCAGATCGCGCGCGCGGCCCGCGACTTCACCCGTGCCGACGCCATCCGCGACGAGATCGCGGCGCTGGGCGTCGAACTGAAGGACACCCCGCAGGGCACGACCTGGCAGCGCGCGCTCGACTGAGGTGCGCTGCGCTCGGAAGGCTTCGGGTACAGTCTTTGGTGTCGGATGGGGTCTTAAGGCCACCCATTCCTATCGCTTCGAGTCAGGCAGCCACTTCGAGGGCTCCTGTATCCTAACAGACCTACCTCCTGGCATGCTCCGCCTGATCACCGCGCTCGCGCTGACCGCGGCCCTCGTGGCCTGCGACTCTTCGGACACCATATCCACGCCGGAGCCTCCCGTGGACGACGCCTTTAGCATCGCTGTCGTTGCGATGGCACCGGACGGTGCGCCCGTGGAGGGGCTGCGCGTCGCCATCCGCCCGTGCTTCCCGGTGGTGATTGCGAGCCAGCAGGACTCCTGCGGGGCATCGGGCGGCGGCGGTCTCGTGCCTACGGAGGAGCCGACGCTCTCGGCCTCAGCCCAGATCTCTGCGAATGATCTGGGTTCTGTTTATCCCTCTCCATTCATCGAGCAGACGACGATCAGCTACCGCTCTGACGGAAGCGCTACGGAGCTGGAGGTCGAGATCGTCGACCTTGATGGCGAGGTGTTCACGCTCGTCGAGCAGAGCGGGTCGCCTGCGCGTGACTATACCGTCCGGTGGGAAAACGACGGTCCGAGTGGGGTCTACACCGTTCGTCTGCAGGGCGATGGGGCGGTCATCGACTCCGTCACCGTTGCCCACTGGGCCGTGCTCCCTCCTGACGTGGCCGATGGGCCAGATGTGCGCGGGCGTACCGACGCCGAGGGCCGCCTGGAGACGCAGAGCCAGACGCTAGCTCCGGCCTTTTTCGGCCCCGGCGAGTTGGAGTATCGAGACGAGCAGAACGCGTCCTTCGGCACATTCACTATGCCCGCTCGGATACGGATTACGCTCATCGAAGCGCTGTCGGGGCGGCAGCAGATCTACGACCGCGACCTCGTAAACGGCCCGAATGCGTTCGATCTGACCTGGAACGGGTAGGCTCGCCCAGGGCGCGTTTCCTCGTGTGAGCGACGCCTACCAGAGCTTCCACCACGGCTTCGAAGACGGCTCTTTCGTGCCCTCGTTCGTACTGGCGGCGATCGCGGAATCGACGGCAGCACTGTCTACAGGATGGCGGTAGCGGGGGCGTTGGGACGAGCGGTCGGGAGCCCAGCGGTGCTTGACGAGGAGCGCCTGGGTGCGGGCCACGAGCGGCGCACCGCGGGCGGCGTCGACCATCGCCACGAAGCTCGCGAAGCCGTGGACGGCAGCGAGCACGTCCGGCGCGTCGCCCCAGTGCTTGCCCTTGGGGCCGTCGAGTTCGATCTGGCGGAGCGTCGCGCGGAAGCGGCGCATCGTGCGACGCTCCACGCTCAGCTTCTCGTTCACGACCAAGCCCGTGACCTCCTGCCGTGCGCCGCGTCGCATCACGCGGAGCTTGTCCGGGTGCAGCGTGAAGCCCTCGTCGGCGATGATCTGGGCGGATCGCCACAGCAGCTTCGTGACGTGCTGCGCAGCGTCGCCCGAGCCCGAGAACGTGAGGTCGTCGGCGTAGCGGGTGTAGGCGAGGCCGAGGCTGTCGGCCATGCCCGCCATGCGCGCGTCGAGGCGGCGGCAGAGGATGTTGGTGAGCGCGGGGCTCGTCGGCGCGCCCTGCGGAAGGATGCGCTCGCCCTTCGCGACGAAATACGTCTGCCCGTCGAGGCGCGTCTCGTCGGCGTCGGGCTCGGTGCAGAGGAGGGTGAGGACGGTCGCCACCTGCTCGCCGTACCCGAGCGCCCGCCAGAGGCCCTTCACGCGGCGGTAGGTCACCGTCGGGAAGAAGGTCTGGAGGTCCATGTTCACCACCACGTCGGCCCCGACGTGCGGCGCGGCGTTGCTGGCGATGGAGCGATCCGGTACGAAGCCGTGCGCGGCGTCGTGGAGCGGGACGGCGGCGAGAAGGTGGTCGAGCACCCAGCGCTGAGCGCGCTTGAGGCGCGGCATCGGCGCTGAGATGCGACGCGTGCCGCCGCGCTTCTTCGGCATGAGGAAGCGGCGGTAGTGCGAGACGCGTGTTACGCGGCGCGTGAACGTGAGGAAGCGCAGCTCGCTCAGCTCAATGCCCATCGCGCTGGCGAGGTCGAGCGCGGTACGGTAGACGGGCAGGCCGTTCTCAGCGAGCCGCTCCGGGTCGGGGTCGGTGTGGTTGAGGCCGCCGGAGACGCCATCGCCGAGGAAGGTCACCTCCTTCGACTGGCGCTCGGCCCAGGCTGCGGCGCGGGCGGCGCGCTCGGCGGTGCGGCGCTCGCGCGTCTCCTTGCGGCGCTCCATCGCCTCCTTCATCCGGACGGTGCGCTGCTCCTTCAGCAGCCGCTCGCGGTCCTCGACGAGCCGCTTCTCGCGCAGCAGTTCGTTCAACTCGCGTTGGAGTTCGCCCCGCCGCTTGATGAGCGTCTCGGGCGGCGAAGGCATGTCGCTGTCGTCCCAGAAGCCGAACCGCTTCATCTCTTCGAGGACGAGCTCGTCGCGCGAGGTCTCCCGGATGCGCTTGTAGAGCTCCTGCCGCGTCTTCGGCTGTACGCTGTCGAGCGAGGCGCCGTCTCCAGAAGTGGGGTGGTCAGGCGTCGGAGCGGTATCGTTGGTCGTGTCGTCGGCCATCGTCGGGCGCGGTCGTTGGAGAACGAGGTCGTTGTGGAAAAAAGCTCGCTGCTGAGCTGGGGCCTTCGTAGATCCTGAGGCCTGGGCCGCTCAACTCCTCGCGGCCCCGGTCCCTACCCGACGCATGGGCTTCTCGGAAGCCCCACGGTCATCGCGGGTAGGGACCAGCGGGCCGCTCTGTTATGAGCGCGACCAGGGAAGCGGG
>JBCDFO010000345.1:0-5363 GCA_039177895.1 Bacteroidota bacterium | reverse complement strand
CCGAGAAGCTCTTCATCGAGCGCAAGCTGGAGCAGTTCGGCTGGAACATCTCGCGCACGGCCGAGCACATCGGCATCCAGCGCTCGCACCTCTACAACAAGCTCTCGAAGTACAACATCGAGCGGCAGGACGGGTAGCGGTGTGTGGACGTGTGACGGTGTGAACGTATGAACGTGGACGACGCAGCCCAGCCAGGCGACAGCGCGAAGGTCAAGGGAGCGGACGTTGAGGGACCTGCGACCTACGACCCTCGACCTGCGACCTTCCTCAGGGCGCGCGGCCTCACGAAGTCGTACCCGACCGCCAAGGGCCCGCTCACGGTCCTCGACGGCGTCGACATCGATATCCGGCGCGGCGAGTTCGTCGCCATCGTGGGGGAGAGCGGCACGGGCAAGAGTACGTTGCTCCACCTCCTTGGCGCGCTCGACCGCCCTACGGCGGGCACGCTCCACTACCTCGACGAGGCCGGCCAGGCGACCGACGTGTTCGCTTACGACGACGAGGCGCTCGCGGCCTTCCGTGGGCGCGAGATCGGCTTCGTCTTCCAGTTCCACCACCTGCTGCCCGAGTTCTCCGCGCTCGAAAACGTGGCGATGCCTGCCCTCATCCAGGGGGCCGCGATGCGTGCGGCCCAGGACCGGGCGGCTGAGCTGCTGGCGCTCCTCGGGCTCGCAGGCCGCGCCGACCATCGCCCCGCGCAACTCTCCGGCGGCGAGCGGCAGCGCGTCGCGGTGGCGCGGGCGCTCATGAACGAGCCCGGCCTCGTCCTCGCCGACGAGCCGACGGGCAACCTCGACACGAAGACAGCCGAGGCGTTGCACGACGAACTCCGCCGCCTGAGTCAGGAGCGCGGGCAGGCTTTCGTGATCGTGACGCACAACCCGGTGCTGGCGGCCCTCGCCGACCGCGAACTGACGGTGCGCGCCGGGACGCTGGAGCAGACCCGGTAGGCCGCACGCGGCGTGGGTCGAGACGTGACCTGCGTCCCAGTCCGCGCGGCTAGGTGTAGGCTGCGAGGGCGCTGTCGAACTTCGGCCCCGCAACCTCGTTTAGCCTGACCTTACCCGCCCCAATCGACCCCCGACTCCATGCCCGAGGTGCTCGACCTGCCCGTTCTCGCCCCCGTCATCCCGACGCGTCCCGTCGCGACGCCGTTCGTCCTCGACCCGACGATTGGCTTCGTGGAGGAATACGTGGACCCCACGCTCGACCTGTTCGAGGAGATCGAGCGGCTCAAACGTGTCAAGAACGCGGTGCTGCTCGCTCACTACTACCAGGAGGGCGACATCCAGGACATCGCGGACTACATCGGCGACTCGCTCGGCCTCGCCCGTGAGGCGGAGCAGACCGACGCCGATATCATCGTCTTCGCGGGGGTCCACTTCATGGCCGAGACAGCCAAGATCCTCAACCCGAAGAAGAAGGTCCTTCTCCCGGACCTCAACGCAGGCTGCTCGCTCGCCGACTCCTGCCCGCCCGACGAGTTCGAGGCCTTCCGTGCGCAGCACCCGGATCACCTCGTCATCTCCTACATCAACTGCACGGCGGCCATCAAGGCGCAGACGGACATCATCTGCACGTCGTCCAACGCCGAGCATATCGTCCGGCAGATCCCGAAGGACCAGCCGATCATCTTCGCGCCGGACCGCAACCTCGGGCGCTGGCTCATTAAGGAGACGGGCCGCGACATGGTGCTCTGGGACGGGTCGTGCATGGTCCACGAGGTCTTCAGCGAGCAGGAGCTTGTGCGCCTGAAGGTGCGCCATCCGGGCGCCTTGGTGCTGGCCCACCCCGAGTGCGAGGAGGCCGTCCTGCGCCACGCCGACCACATCGGCTCTACCTCGTCCATCCTGCGCTTCGCGACGGAGAGCACCGCTGACACGTTCATCGTGGCCACCGAGACGGGCATCCTGCACCAGATGCAGAAGGACAACCCGAACAAGACCTTCATCCCGGCTCCGCCCGACAACGGCTGCGCGTGCAACGATTGCCCGCATATGAAGCTGAACACGCTGGAGAAGCTCTACCTCTGCCTCAAGCACGAGGCCCCCGAGATCACGATGGCGGAGGACATCCGCCTCCGCGCCCTCGCGCCCATCGAGCGCATGCTGGAGATGAGCGCAGGCATCAAGTAGCAGCGCCGTTTACAGGGCTCCGCAAAACGTGAGCGAGGCCGACCCCCTGAATGGGAGTCGGCCTCGCTCACGTTCGGACTGGCAGTATGCTAGACGATACCGTCGTCGAGGTCACCGGGACGGGTGGTGCCCTGCTTGCCGCCCTTGGTGCCGACAGCAGCGAAGCCGTCATCAAGGTCGCCGGGGCGCGTGGTGCCCTGCTTGCCGCCCTTGGTGCCGGCAACAGCGAAGCCGTCATCAAGGTCGCCGGGGCGCGTAGTGCCCTGCTTGCCGCCCTTGGTGCCGACAGCAGCGAAGCCGTCATCAAGGTCGCCGGGGCGCGTAGTGCCCTGCTTGCCGCCCTTGTTGCCGGTAATGCCAGCAGTGAGCGCAAGGTCTTGCGCCTCGGCAATCTGCGTGATGCCGTCATCGAGGTCACCGGGTCGGGTAGTACCCTGCTTGCCGCCGACGTAGAGCGTCAGCGCTAGGGCCGCCCCGAGCGTGAACACGTGAAAGGCTGTCTTCATAGCGAGAGAGGTTGGTGGTGGAAAGAGCGAGAGAGAATATACAGTATTAAAATGTAACGCTAAAGGTTTCCGATTTTCGGACTGAAAGGGTACGCTGCTTGCAAGGTGCCCGGGCAAACCTGTCCGTCCGATGCCTCGCTTTCTCCTGCTCTGCCTGCTGCTCGCGCTCGGAAACGGGTGGGCCGTAGCCCTTGGGCAAGACAGCCCGCAGGGACACCCGCTGTTCTCGGCACGCTTCGAGCCCGCCGACCTCGGTCTGGAGCCGCAAAACTGGGCGGTCGTGCAAGACCCGCGCGGCGTGGTCGTGGTGGGCAACAACCGTGGGATCGCCACCTACGACGGGCGCACGTGGCGCTCGCAGCCGATCCCCAATCGGCACGTTCGCTCGCTGGTCGTCGACACGGATGGGCAGGTCTTTGTCGGCGGAATCGACGAAATGGGGCAATTACGGCCCGATTCGCTGGGGCAGCTCCGCTACGAGAGCCTCCGGCACCTGCTGCCCGACGAGGACTATGGGGAGATGTGGAACGTCCTCGCAGTCGGCAACGCCGTCGTGTTCCAGGGGCGGCACCACCTGCTGTTCTGGGACGGCCAGCGCTTCGAGGTGGTCCAGCCAGGCGTCCCCGTCAGCCGGACCCACAGCGTGGGCGATACCCTCTTTGTCCACCTGCGCGACCAGCCCCTGCATCGATGGGCAGGAGGACGTTTGGAGCCGATTGCGGGCACCGAGGCGTTAGCCGAAGCGTCCCTCTTTGCCCTCCACCAGCTACCGAATGGCGGTCTGCTCATCGGAACACGGGCAGGAGAATTTTACTGTTTAAAAATGGGACGACTGGATAAGCTCCCCTTCGACGGGCGTGCTTATTTCGAACGCCACCGTCCCTACTCGTTCGCTGGACTGCCCACGGAGACCGGCGAGATCTACGCCATCGGGACGATCGGGGGCGGGATCGTGCTGCTCGACCAGGACGGACGGTGGCTGGACGCGGTGCCGCTTCCGGAGGACCACTGGGTGCTCGACCTAGCCTTCGACCACCAGGGCGGGCTCTGGGCCGCACTCTACAACGGCGTCGTCCGTGTAGACGTCGTGCCGAGTATCCGTCGGTACGATGCGGCGCAGGGGCTGCGGGGGATTGCCACGGAGGTCGTGCCCCACGGCGGAGCGCTCTACGCAACGACCTCGCAGGGGGTCTTCCGCTCTTCGCCGTCGGGCTCCACGTGGGAAGCGCTGCTCAGCGAGCATGGGCAGGCGTGGGCACTCGGTCAGATCGGCCCGCACCTCCTCGCGGCCACTGACGCGGGGCTCTACGACCTCGCTGGGCCGGAGCCGGTGCTCGTCCTCAACGAGCACACGTACATCCTCCACGAAGTGCTCGGTCGTCCGGGCTATGCCTACGCCGGACTCAAAGACGGGCTGATGCTCCTGCGCGTGGACGCGGCAGGCGTATGGACCGTGCTTGGTCGCGTCGCGGGGGTGGAGGGCGACGTGTTCTCCGTGGGGCAGCGTGGAGACACGCTGTGGGTGAGCCTCGCCGACGGCGGGCTGCTTCTGCTCGATCTCCGCGAAGACCTGCTTGCTCCGGCAGTCGCCCCATTGCCCATCGAGGATCGGCCCGAGGGGCGGCTCTTCTACACCGAGTTGGATGGAGCCTTCGCTGCTGCTGGGGAGGAAGGTGTCTATCGCGCGGAGACCAAGCCCGGCGGCGGCGTGCGGTTGCGCCCCGATGTCGCGCTCAACGAGGCGCTCGCGCTCGACGGGAAGTCGTACCTGCTCCTCCAGGAAGTGGGCGAGACGCTGTGGGCGGTGCGCGGCCGTGAGCTGTTTCTCCTGGAGCGCACCCCAACGGGCTACCGCCGCCAGGCTCGCCCGGATCTACCGCTCGTTGACCTCCACATCACCCACATCGCCTCCGACGGCCCGTACGTGTGGCTGGCGACGGAGGACGGTCTGCTCCGCTACGACCCCACCGCGCCGAAGCGCTACGACGCGGCCTACCTGCCACTCTTCCGGCGGGTGATGCGCGGGTCGCGGCTGCTGTTCGGCGGCGCGCACGGCCAAGGGCGTCTGGAGGTCGCGCAGCGTCCGGAATCCAAGCCGGTGCTGGCGTTCTCGCGGGAGGAACTGCGGTTCGAGGTAGCCGCCCCGAGCTTCAACGCGCCGGAGCGCATCGAATACCAATACCTCCTTGACGGCTTCGACCGCGACTGGAGCGCGTGGACAACGGAGGCCGTGCGGACCTACACGAACCTGCCCGAGCGAGCGCTCTACACGTTCCGAGTCCGGGCACGCAACGTCCACGGGATTGTGAGCGAGGAGGCGCAGTTTGCCCTGCGTGTGCTGCCGCCGTGGTATCGCTCGATCTGGGCCTACGCCGTCTATGTCCTGCTCGTCGTTGTGTCGCTGTGGGCGCTGACCGCCTACCGGGTGCGCATCCATCGCAACGAGCTCAGTCGCGAGCGCATGATGGGGCGGCAGCTCACGCGCATCAACGAGGAGTTGGCCTCCTCCAACGAGCGCCTCGCCGAGGCGGACACGCTCAAGACCTCGCTGCTGCAAAACGTCTCCCACGAGCTACGCACGCCGCTCACCGCCATGCTTGGCTCGGCAGAACTGCTCACGATGCATCTCGGCGAGCATGACCCCGACGGCGAGTCGCTCGCGACCTCGATCCTGTCCAGCACAGAACGGCTCGCTGGTACGGTGCAGGACATGATGGACGTG
>JBCDFO010000344.1:0-5371 GCA_039177895.1 Bacteroidota bacterium | reverse complement strand
GAGCGTGCCCGGCTGCACGTCCGGCGCGAGGTCGAGTGTGAGGAAGACGTAGTTCGGACTCTCGACCGCGACCGTCTCGCGGAGCGTCACGCCGGGGTAGGCGTCGAGCGTCACGCGTGCCCGCGCGAGGTCGTCGCCGTAGACGAGGACTTGCAGTTCCGAATGCACCATCCCCGACCACCAGAACGCCGGCTCGACGCGCTCGATGGTGGGTTGGGCGATGGCAGGCAGGGCAAGCAGAGCGGTGAGGACGAGGAGGAGGCGAGGCATCAGGCGGGAGGCTGAGGGAGAGAGGCCAGCGCAGTATACCGGTGCCCGGGGCCCTCGTTCTTCCGCCCTCTTCTGCGCAGCCGTGCTCTCCGCAGCCCGTACGGGCACTGGGATGACGCGGCGAGCTTGCAGGCCTAGCGTGTGCCGCGTGCCCGCGCGGACGCAAAGAGCCGCTGCGCCGATGCGATGACCTATTTCGGTAGCCCCAACGGTATTTTCCTAAGAGCGTCCATCCTATTTCACGGCGTTGTCTCCGTTTCTTGCCTCGAACACCCTCTCCTGTCTTGGACCCCAGCCCTCCTCCCACCGCCTCTGCCGATCGGCCGGTTAGGGTATTTATTTCTTACGTCCGGGAAGACGACGCCTTCGAGGACTGGGTACTACGACTGGCTACGACCCTGCGCGGGGACGGCGTCGATGCTCGCCTTGACGTGTGGCATCTCCGGCCTGGCCAGACTTTTCCCGACTTCATGAACGCTGAGGTCCGCGACGCCGATCGTGTTCTGGTCATTGGCTCTCCTCAATACCGAGCAAAGGTCCATGCCTTCGAAGCAGGATCCTCTGCCTCTGGCGTTGGCTGGGAGACCATGCTGCTCACGAGTCAATTTTTCGCTGGGCACCGAGATAAGATGGCTGTCGCTTGGGCTCGGGGAGACCGCCGCGAGGCCCTACCAGACTTCCTTGGGACGCAGCGCGCTCACGACCTGACTGTCCCCGACGATCCCAAGGGATACGAGGAGCTACTCGAGGACTTGTTGGGACGGCGGCCCAAGCCTCCACCTCTCGGCTCACCGCCCCCTGTCCTGCCGCGAGAGGTCACGCCTCTCTTCAAGCCTCCCTCCTCGCTCGACTACATCCTCGAGCTAGTTGCTTGGATGCACGCTCGCTGGCCTGAACACGGCTCCGAAGCCATCTACCCCTCCTGGAGCGAGTTCGAGGCCGGCGCGGTCTCTTTCCCAAAGCAGCTCACTCAGACTGTTGAATCGGCGCTGGACTTGTACGGCACCGCTTTGGTCGAGGGCCGCAGCGGCTCGGGCAAATCCGTGCTAGGGGCCTGGCTCGCCTACCACTGGTCCCGGCTCGTCGGGAGACGTTCGTTCTGGCTTGACTTGGCCGACTACCCCAGCGTGCCCTCGCACGTCTTTCACGCCGAGGTGAAGGCATTCCTCAATCTCGAAGGAGAAAACCTGCTCGCGGTCGACAACGCCCAGGCTGACGCCAAGCTGGTCGACTGGGTCGTCACCCGATTCGAGAGAAACCGCGCCACTGGCTCTACCTCCAGCCGGTTGCTCGTCCTCAGCCGGCCCCTCTCTGCATCAAGCCAAGGCCGAGCTACCCTCGCACAGCGGCTCGTGCGGCAACGGTGTTCGATCGAGGGGGACGCTGCGCTGTTTCACGCTGTCGCGCTGCGCCTGCTCGCACGGACCGGCACCACGCGCAACTGGACCTCGACCGACTATGGGCAGTGGAGCCGCGAGTTCGGCGGAGACCTCATCGCGTTTGGACAGGCCGTCATCGCTGCGAGGGCTACGTCAGCTAGACCAACGCCTCAAATGGCCGCCCGACGTATCCGAGAATCCTACATCGATCCGGCCCGAACCCACCCCGATGGGCTGGCCATCCTTGACCGTATCTGCCTCGCTGCGTCCTTCGACCTCACCGTTACGGATACGGCTCTGGAGGGCTTGACGCTTCAAGCCGTTTCCTACCTCATCGAGGGAGGCCATCTCCAGCCTGTTGACAAGAGTGGCTATCGACACTGGAAGCTTGCGCACGCTGGCTTGGGTGAGTTGGTCTTGAGCCTCCGAGCCCGCGATGGAAAGCAGACCGTGCCAGCGTTGCGCCTTGCAGCGTGCCTAGGTCTGGCTGAGGCCGACCCCTACATGCTGGGGCCGCTCCTGCTGCGTGCCAAGGAGGCGAGCTATCTACCTAGCATGGAATTGACCGAGTGGGTCGATCGACTCACTGAACGACCGGCACTGGTACAAGACATGGTCGCTGCTGTGCCGCTCTATGCGGTAGCTGTGGATAGACGCGTTCCCTCGGTGATCAGATGGGACCTGGTAAATGACCCCTCTTTCCGACCAAAGCTCCGACATACCCTCGCCGCTACGCCTGCAAACGATGTAGCCACCTTCCTCAGGTGCGCCGAGCAGTACGACCCCGAAGCCACGCTCGCTCTCCTGAGCGACCTCCTCACCGACGACGCCTTCGCACAGCGCCTCGCGGATACCCCATCAGAGCACGTCGTCAGCTTCCTCAAGTATTCTTATGAGCGTTTCGAGGAGGCATCCAAGCGTCTACTCGCTCGCTGGTGGACGCGCTTCCAATCAAACGAGAGGCCGTCCGGAATCGAGTTGGTCAACTGTGGCGGTGTGTTGCGCTTGGCTCGCGAGTGGACTCCTGCAATCGCCGATGAGATGGTAGCGTGGATGAATGCCCTGGACCACCAATTCGCCCAAGCCGTCTCCACCGTTGCCTTCACACAACGCCTCGGACTCGCGGGTGCGCTGCGCGACACGGAGCGCCGGATCGATCCTCATCTGTGGGAGGTGCTCTCGACCCCGTGAGGCACGGTGCGGCTTCGGCGCTCTACTCCCCGCGCCGGATCGCGGCCACGGGGTCGGTCGTCGCGGCGCGGCGGGCTTGGAGGCTCACCGTCCCGAACGCCACGCCGAGCACGATCAGCCCGGCCGCCACGAACGGGAGCGGACCGAGGCTCGTCTGGTAGGCGAACGAGTCGAGCCAGCGCGTGAGGCCGAGGTAGGCTAGCGGCCACGCCACCACCATCGCCACGAGCACGAGTTGCACGGACTCGCGCGAGAGCAGCAGGATCAAGTTGCCCACGGACGCGCCGAGCACCTTGCGCACGCCGATCTCCTTCGTCCGTTGCTCCGCCGTGAAGCTTGCCATGCCGAGCAGGCCGAGGCACGCCACGAGGATGCCGAAGAGCGCGAAGCCCGCCGCCACGCGCCCGAGCGCCCGCTCCGCGCGGTAGAGCTGCGCCAGGCTCTGATCGAGGAAGGTGTACGCGAACGGCTTCTCCGGCACGAACGCCGCCCACTGCGCCGCGATGTGGTCCAGCGCCGCCGTCGGGTTGCCCGCGTCGAGGCGGACGGCGAGATAGCGCCCGAAGAAGCCGAAGTTGTCCGCCGCGAACCGGTCGAGCACGAACGGCCCGACAGGCGTGCGCAGCGACGTGTAGTGGAAGTTGGCCGTCACGCCGATCACGGTGCGGTCGTCGAACGTACGCCCGAGCGCGTCCTGCGGGCTCGCCCAGCCGAGGTGCCGCACCATCGCCTCGTTGACCATCACCGCGGTCGAGTCCGTTCCGAAGTCCTGCGAGAACCCGCGCCCGGCGACGAGTTCGAGGTCGAGTGCCTCCACCACCTCGTCGTGCACGAGCAGGCGTGGGAACTGGACGCGGTCCTCCTGACCGTCGAGGCCGTACGAGTTCGTCTGGTACTTGCTGCCCGGCACGTCCTCGGTCGCCGTCACGGCGAGCACGCCGGGGTGCTGCTGGAGCGCGCTGCGGAAGGCCTCGTACTGCTGGATGATCGGCGAGCGCTGCGTCGGCACGAGCACGACCTGCTCCTCCTCGAAGCCGAGGTTCTTCGACTGGAGGTAGCCGAGTTGCTGGAACGCCACGAACGTCCCGACGAGGAGCGCGATGGAGAGCGCGAACTGCGCCACCACGAGGCCCTTGCGCAGCACCGCCGAGGCTTTCAGGTTACCGACGCGCAGATCGCCCTTGAGCACCCTCGCTGGGCGGAAACCGGAGAGGAAGAGCGCCGGATACAGGCCCGAGAGCACGCCGACCACGAGCACCACGATGAGCAGGCTCAGCGGCACCGTCGGATGCTCCAGCGGGTTCACGCTCAGCGACTTGCCCGCGAGCTCGTTCAGGAACGGCAGCAGGAACAGGATGAGCGGCACGGCGAGCACGAGCGCGGCTAGCGTCGTCAGGATCGACTCGCCGAGGAACTGGCTCATCAGCTGCGACCGCTCCGCGCCGAGCACCTTGCGCATCCCGACTTCTTTCGCACGCTGCGCACTCCGCGCTGTGGCGAGGTTCATGAAGTTGATGCACGCGATCAGCAGCACGAAGACCGCAATCGCCGAGAAGATGTAGACATACGCGATGTCGCTGTTGGGCGCCATCTCGAAGTCGAGCGCGGAGCGGAGGTGGATGTCGGTGAGCGGCTGGAGGTAGAGACGCACGTCGGCCTTGATGAAGTCGGGGAAGTAGCGGTCCACGTACGCCGGAAACTGGACCTCTAATGCTTCGGGCTCGACGCCCTCGCGGAGCAGCACGTAGGTCCACGCGGGGTTCCAGTAGTAGTTGTCCGTCAGGTTCGGCCCCATCCACTGGTTGAGCGTGACGAACGCACCGAGGATGTCGTACTGGATGTGCGACTGGTCCGGCTGCGGCGCGACGACGCCCGTGACCTCGAACTGCCCCTGCCCCTCGAAGGTGAGCGTCTGCCCGATGGGGTCGGCGTCGCCGAAGTACTTCGCCGCCATCGCTGGCGTGAGCAGCAGCGTGTTCGGCTCCGTAAGCGCACGGCTCGGGTCGCCTGCCAGCAGCTCCACGTCGAACACGTCGAAGAGCGACGAGTCGGCGAAGAAGAAGCGCGTCTCGTTGTGGCGGATCAGGCCCGCCTGCACGGCCGCCGCGCTGTCAGCCCCGACGAGGCCGTCCGTGGGTGGGCGGTACTCGAACGTGACCGTCGGCTGCTGGAGGTTGAAGAACCGCACCGACGCCTCGACCTGCGCGTCGTGGTCCGTGCGGATCGTCTCCCCGACCGGGAGCGGCTGGCTCGCCGACTCCTCGGCCCCCTCGATGATCTCGACGACGCGGTAGATGCGGTCGGCGTTGGTGTGGTGCTGGTCGTAGGCGAGTTCGTCCTGCACGTAGCGGACGATCAACACGAAGCACGCGATGCCGATGGCGAGCCCGAAGATGTTGATGAAGGCGTAGCCGGGCTGGCGGCGGAGCGCGCGCCACGCGACGGTGAAGTAGCTACGGAGCATGAGCAGCAAGCGATTCGGGTAGGGAGGCGCCGTCGAGACACGGCAGCCGGGCACTCGTTGCTCGCTC
>JBCDFO010000343.1:0-5377 GCA_039177895.1 Bacteroidota bacterium | reverse complement strand
TACCTCCTCCAGCAATCCGGGAGCAGCGACTAGCGCCATGCCGACCCTGACCATCCCCCTCGCCGAAGAGCCCACCGCCGAGACGATCCGCCTGGCGCGCCTCGGCACCGAGGGCCTCGTGATCGACCGCGCGAAGCACTATGTCGCAGCGGACCTCGAGCCGCTCGGGGAGGTCCTGGCGCCCCGCTACGAAATCATCGACGGTACGCTCTTCGTGTCACCCGCTCCGCACCTCAACTTCCACCAGCATCCGCTGGGCGAACTGTACTTCCAGCTTCGGCTCTGGCTCGCGGCTCATCCCATCGGCACGGTGTTCCTGTCACCTGTTGATGTCGTGTTTTCTGAGGATGAGACGGTCATCCCCGACCTCGTCTTCCTGAGTGCGGAGAAGGCTGCGCGCGCTACGGGTCGGGCCATCGAAGAAGTCCCAGACCTCTTGGTTGAGTTCCTCTCGCCGAGCACGGCCTGGTACGACCGCACGCTCAAGCGCGACCTCTTCGAGAAGCACAGCGTCACGGAATATTGGATCGTGGATGCCCGGGCGCGGACGGTGGCGCAGTACCGCTTGCGGGATGGCGCATATGGCGCGCCTACGGTGCTGCATGCAACAGACGTGCTGCGTTCGGGCGTGCTGCCCGGCTTCGAGGTCGAGGTTGGGACGTTTTTGTCGGAGGCTGGATGACGCGGGAGCATGCGGCCCGTCCGCGTGTTATGGCTACATTACGCCTTCTCTCCCGCATCCCATCCCCGCATTCATGCAGGCCACCACTCGACAGGAGCGCTACGACTTCCTGGTCATCGGCAGTGGCGTCGCCGGACTCAGCTTCGCGCTACGCGCAGCGGAGCACGGCACCGTAGCTGTCGTCACAAAGAAGCAGTCCGCCGAGTCGAACACGAACTATGCTCAGGGCGGCATCGCAGCTGTCATGGCGCCCACCGACTCGGTCGAGGACCACATTGAGGACACGCTCGTGGCGGGCGCAGGGCTGTGCGACGAGGACATCGTCCGCATCGTAGTCACCGAGGGGCCGCAGCGGGTCCGCGAACTGATTGCGCTCGGGGCTGAGTTCGACCGCGAGGCCGACGGCGACTTGCACCTCGGGCGTGAGGGCGGGCACTCGGCGCACCGCATCGTCCACGCGGCCGACATGACGGGCCGCGAGATCGAGCGGGCGCTGCTCGCGAAGGTGCACGCGCATCCCAACATTGTGCTCTACGAGTACCACTTCGCCATCGACCTCATCACCGAGCACCACCTAGGCCGGGCAGCGGTGGCGTGGCCGAAGCTGCACTGCTTCGGGGCCTACGTCCTGAACGAGGAGACCGGCGAGGTCGAGACACTAATCGCCAAGGCGACGTTGCTCGCGGCGGGCGGTGCGGGGCAGGTCTACGAGCACACGACTAACCCGCTCGTCGCCACCGGCGACGGCATCGCGATGGCTTACCGAGCGCGGGCGCGCATCGCAAACATGGAGTTCATCCAGTTCCACCCGACGAGCCTCTACGCGCCTGGAGCCGACTTCGGCGGGCGCAGCTTCCTCATCACCGAGGCCGTCCGCGGCGACGGCGGCATCCTGCGCAACCAGGCCGGGGAGCGCTTCATGCTCGACTACGACGAGCGCCGCGAACTCGCGCCCCGCGACATCGTCGCCCGCGCCATTGACGACCAACTCAAGCGGCGCGGCGAGGACTTCGTCTGGCTCGACATCAGCCATAAGCCAGCGGACGAGGTGCTCGGTCACTTCCCGAACATCCACGCGACGCTGCTAAACAAGCTCGGCATCGACATGACGCAGGAGGCGATTCCGGTCGTCCCGGCGGCGCACTACACCTGCGGCGGCCTCGTGGTGGACGCAAACGCGCAGACGAGCATCCACGGGCTCTTCGCCTGCGGCGAGGTCACGTGCACGGGCCTCCACGGGGCCAACCGCCTTGCCTCGAACTCGCTCCTCGAAGCGCTCGTCTTCGCGCATCGCGCGGTGGATGCGGTACTCCGGTACGAGCCGCGTGCCGTCCTCCCTGAGGCGGTGCCGGACTGGGACGAGTCGGGTACCGAGAACGCGCACGAGTGGGTGCTCATCGAGCACAACCGGCGGGAGGTCAAGCGAATTATGCAGAACTACGTCGGCATCGTGCGCTCGGAGTTGCGTCTAGAGCGCGCGGCGCGGCGCCTCGAACTCATCTTCGCTGAGACGGAGGATTTCTACCAGCGGACGCGCGTGTCGAGCCCGCTCTGCGAACTCCGCAACCTGATCGCGGTCGCTCACCTGATCGTGAAATGCGCGCAGCGTCGCCACGAGTCCCGCGGGCTGCATTTCATGGCGGACTTCCCCAAGGCTGACCCGGCGCAGCGGCACGACACCGTCCTCTATCCCGCGCCTGCTGAGGTCGCATAGCTGTATGGCCGGTGCCCAGGCGATACGTATGGGATGGCGGGCGACTGTGCTTGCCGTACTGGTATGCGCCAGTGTCGCTCCGCCGGTCGCAGCCCAGGGGACGGCGCGCCACGTCTGCCGATGCGCGGAGGATATGCCGATACCGGTGAGCGGTGAGACGCGCGCCCTCGTCGTCTTTCTGCGCTTCGCGGACGACACCCACGATAACCCATGCACGGACGGCGCGCGGGCGTGGCCCCATCGTGCTGCCATGCCATCGTTCGCCGCGTCGTTCTTGGCCGACGAGCCGACCGCGCCGTTTCACGAACGCTCGTTCACCCAGTTCTTCTACCAGCAGTCGAACCGCAACTTTGTGCTCACGGGCCGCTCGGTCGGCTACGTAACGGAGGCCCCCGCCGAGGATTACCTCCACGTGCGTCGAGGGCGCACGTCTAACGTGCTGGACCACGGCCGGATCGCTCGCGAGGCCCTCGACGCCCTCGACCACACGATTGACTACCGTGACTTCGATGGCAACGGTGACGGGTACGTTGACCAGGTGTTCATCGTGGCGCGCAATACACGCTCGTACGATGTCGCCATGGCGCGAGCGGACGGCGTCTCCACGCTCGGCTTCAGCGAGGCTCCAGGTGGCGAGGCGTTCGACGGCATGGGGTTTTGCACGAACTGCTCCGGCTCGTTCAATCGCTACCAAGGCATGGACCCGGAGTGGCGGCTGGTGCAACTGCTCGCCCACGAGTATGGACACGACCTGTTCAGCGGCCCGCGCTACTTTGGCAACCACCTCGATCCGATCTCAGGCAACGGCGTGCCGTTTGTACCGCGCATCGACTCGCTCGGGCTGAGCTACGCCGACCGGACGACCGGCTACGCCCTCATGCTTGGGCTCGGATCGGCTCGCCACCGCGCGTTCACGGGGCCGTTTCTCTCCGCGTACGAGCGCGATCTGATCTCGATGGGGGCGTCAATTCCGGAGGAGCGTTGGATCGACTGCCCCACACTGGAGCGCGACACGACGGTGACACTGAACGACCTTGTCGTGACGGGCGACTGTGTTCGGTACGAATACGCCGTGCCTCCGCCTCCAGAGCCGCCGCCCGGCAGGCGTGCGCGGGTCCCGAGGGTGGAGGCGCTTTACCTCTCGAACCTCCAGCAGGCCACGTTTTTCACGACGCCCTCCACCACACGCACGACGGTCTCGAGTAGCTGCCCAGGCTGCCGCACCGTCGAGGCAGGCGGGCCGCACGACACCGGGCTGCTCATCGAGCGCACGACGCACCGCGCCAAAGCGCCGCACCAGGCGCAGCGCGATTTGCTCCCGGCAGACAACGGGCTCGCGGGCCCTACCCAATGCGAAGAGTTCACGGTCGGCGAAGGCATTGAGGCGGCCGAGCTGTTTGACGGCGACCTGTGGGACCCAGACGCCGTGCAGCAACTCACCCCCTGGACGCGCCCGAATAGCTTCGGCACTACGTTCCAGCGTGACATCACTCAGGTGCTGCGCGAGGGTCCCTGGCCTGCCTTCGATGCGCTGCGCTATGCCGAGGGACAGCCTGCAGCCGCGGCGAAAACCGCCTCGGCTGGACAGCGCCAGCCGGTCCGCGCAATCACGTTTGACTACGTCCACGACCTGCGCGAGGCCGACCGGATCGTCATCCGGCAAGATTCGTGGATGGATCGCGGCTCTGATGGACTAACCCTGGGGGGTACCCTCGTTGTGAAGCCTGGCGCTACGCTCATGCTTGAAGACAGCGTGGCTGTCAACATCGTTCGGGGCGTGCGGGTCGAGGCAGGGGGTACGTTACACGTGCAGCCCGGTGCGAGTCTTCTGCTCGGTACGGGCGCCGTGGTAGTGGTAGAGGGAACCCTGGTCGCTGACGAGGCGCAGATCAGCGCTATGGACGAAACGACGGGAGGGGGAAGCATCCGGCTGGTCGGGGCGGGGCGGCATATGAAGACGGTGCCCGAACGGCGCGAGAGGCTTGCGCGCTGACACGCCTGCCGGTTCGCTGGGCGGGTTCTCAAGTCCCATCTGCATCGTTTCGTAACGAAACAAGCGGGGTGGAGTAGGGTACCTTGGATCTGCCGCGCGATGCCAGTTCTGGTGTGACTCAGACCCCTGTGGAACGAGCACGATAGACACGGCAACCCGCCCGCGTGGGCGAGCGCCGCCGCCGAGACGGCTGCCGCTGTTTACGTACGGACGTTGTCGTAAACGCCTGTTCGCCCCGAACGGGCGTTTTTCGTGCGCCCTCGCTTGATTCACAAAACCGCTTCGCCTCGTTTGAACCCGACCTCTACGGACTCACTCACCGATGCCCTGCGCGTGCTCGCCGAGCAGGCCGTAGCCGAGGCTGCGGCTGACGTGTACCTGGTGGACATAGACGTGCGCGGCTTCCAAGGGTCGCGCGTCGTGTCCGTGTACGTGGACGCCGACGACGGGATCGACCTCGACGCGACGGCGGCGGTGAGCCGGGCGCTCTCCGCCGCGCTCGACCGCGATGACCTTGTCAAGGGCCGTTACCGCCTCGATGTGTCCTCGCCGGGTGCCGACCGACCCCTCACGCGCGTCCGGCAGATGCCACGCCACGTCGGACGCACCCTTGCGGTGACCTACACATCCGACGACGCTACGTCTGGCGGAGTCGCGGTCGTGACGACTACCGGCGTCCTCACCGCCGCCGACGCCAGCGCCATCGCGCTCGACGTGCCGGGGACCGACGCCGTGCTGTCCATCCCAGCGGACCGCTTCATCGAGGCCACGGTTCAGCTTCCCTGGTAGCCCTACCTTCTGTTCAGCCCCTGCGCTGCCCTCTCCCCGCCGACTGACCCTGAGCATTCCCCTGCGTCCATGCAGCAAAGCATTGTTTCCAGCTTCGCCGAGATCGCGCGCGAGAAAGACATCGACCGCGACTCGCTGCAACTGATTGTCGAAGACGTCTTCCGTGCGATGATCCGCAAGCGCTACGGGGCCGACGACC
>JBCDFO010000342.1:0-5387 GCA_039177895.1 Bacteroidota bacterium | reverse complement strand
CTCTCCCCCGGCGGTGCGGCCTCCGCAGGCCACCGGCACCGTGCTCAAGGTCAAGCGCGGCGAGCCCTACCCGCTGGGCGCGACGTGGGACGGCCTCGGCGTCAACTTCGCGCTCTACAGCCGCCACGCCGAGCGCGTCGAACTCCTTCTTTTTGACGACCCGAATGACGCGGAGCCCGCGGTCGTAGAAGACCTCCCCGAGAAGACGGGGCCGATCTGGCACGGCTACATCCAGAACCTGCGGCCGGGGCAGCTCTACGGCTACCGCGTCCACGGACCGTATCGCCCGTCGGAGGGCCACCGCTTCAACCCCAACAAGGTTCTCCTCGACCCCTACGCGAAGGCCATCGGCCGCCCGCTGCGCTGGGACGACAGCCTGTTCGGCTACACCGTCGGCGCGCCCGACTCCGACCTCTCGTACGACGAGCGCGACAGCGCCCTCTACGCGCCGCTGGGGGCCGTCATCGAGGAGCGCTTCGAGTGGGGCCGCGACCGCGCGCCGCATATCCCGTGGGAGGACACCATCATCTACGAGACGCACGTCAAGGGCATCTCGATGCAGCACCCGGACGTGCCGGAGGCGCTGCGCGGGACCTACCTCGGCCTGGCGTCCGACCCCGTCCTCGACCACCTGAAGAAGCTCGGCGTCACGTCGATCCAGCTGCTGCCCGTCCACGCCATCGTGCAGGACCGGCGGCTCGTGGACCTCAACCTGCGCAACTACTGGGGCTACAACACCCTCAACTTCTTCGCGCCCGATCCCGGTTACTCGACTAACGGCCCCATCACGGCCGTGCGCGACTTCAAGATGATGGTCCGCGCCCTCCACGACGCGGGCTTCGAGGTGCTACTCGACGTCGTCTACAACCACACGGGTGAAGGCAGCCGCCTCGGCCCGACGCTCTCGTTCCGCGGGGTCGACAACCTGGCGTACTACAAAGAGCACCCGGAGGACCGTCGCTACCTGATGGACTACACTGGCACGGGCAACACGCTCGACGCCGGCAACCCGTACGTCCTCCAGCTCATCATGGACAGCCTCCGCTACTGGGTGACGGAGATGCACGTCGATGGCTTCCGCTTCGACCTCGCCTCGGCGCTGGCGCGCGAACTCTACGACGTGAACATGCTGGGCGGCTTCTTCAAGGTCATCCAGCAGGACCCGATCCTGAGTCAGGTCAAGCTCATCGCCGAGCCGTGGGACGTGGGGCCGGGCGGCTACCAGGTCGGCGGCTTCCCGTGGCAGTGGGCCGAGTGGAACGGCAAGTACCGCGACGCTACCCGCCAGTTTTGGAAGGGCGACAAGGGGCAGAACGGCGACTTTGCCACGCGCTTCTCGGGGTCGTCGGACCTCTACGAGCGCTCCGGCCGCCGCCCGTTCGCGTCCGTCAACTTCGTCACGGCGCACGACGGCTTCACGATGGAAGACCTCGTCTCGTACACGCGCAAGCACAACGAGGCGAACATGGAAGGCAACCGTGACGGGCACGAGCCCAACCACTCCGCCAATTTCGGCGTCGAGGGGCCGACCGACGACCCGGAGATCCTCGCCAAGCGCGAGACGATGAAGCGCAGCCTCATGGCAACGCTCCTCCTCTCGCAGGGCATCCCGATGATCCTCGGCGGGGACGAGTTGAGTCGCACGCAGCAGGGCAACAACAACGCCTACTGCCAGGACAACGAACTCAACTGGTACGACTGGGACCTCGACCCGCGCCGCGAGGCGTTCCTCGCGTTCACCCAGGAGGCCATCGCCTTCCGCAAGGCGCACCCCAACTTCCGCCGCCGCCACTTCCTCACGGGCCGCGCCGACGACGATGGTATCCGCGACGCCTCGTGGTGGCACGCCGACGGCCGCGAGATGACCGGCGACGACTGGAACACCATCGGGCTCCCAGCCTTCGGGATGCTGCTGCGCGGCGACCGCATCCGCGGCATGGCCGACCAGGGCGGCAACATCGCGGACGCGACGTTCTTCATCGCCTTCAACTCCGGCGACGACGGCATGGACGTGGACTTCGTCCTCCCCGACGCGAGCGGCCTCGACTGCATCCGCTGGGAGGTCATGCACCCCTTCGAGGACGGCCTGGAGCACCCGACCTACGCGCCCGGCGCGACGTTCACGCTCGCCCCGCGCGTCCTCACCGTGCTCAGTGCCGTCGTAGGTCCGCCCACGCCGCCCGCTGCAAAGGCATCCAAGTCGCGGCGTGGCACCAACGGGCGTACGCGACGGCGGTAAGTGGAACTGCCGAGTGCAGGTGCCGTGTCAGATGGCGTCGACCCGTGACGTGTAACCCCGCTTGCCTGTGAGGTCTGCCATGAGCATCCAAGAGATCAAGGCGGCCATCGCTGCGCTCTCACCTGCGGAAGTTGCCGACCTCGCTGCCTGGCTCAGCAGCCAGCAGGCTGGGGACGGAGCCGTTGAGGAGGTGCAGGAACCGGACGCGAACCAGCCCGACCCGAGCGTCTACGACCTCATCGAAGACTTAGTAGGCAGCGTGGAGGGCCCTGGCGATCTGTCGACCAACCCGGCGTACATGGAAGACTTCGGGCGCAGTGCGATGCGATGAGGCCTCGCACTCTTCTCGATACGGGGCCGCTGGTCGCCATCCTGGACCGAAGTGATCCGCATCATGCCTGGGCGCTGCGAACGTTCTCGACGCTGGAACCGCCGCTTCACAGTTGTGAGGCCGTGCTGGCCGAGGCCACACACCTCCTCAATCGGAACGGTCTATCGACGCAGGGGCCGCTCGCGTTCGTGGAACGCGGTGCCGTAGTGCTCGATTTCCGCGTGCAGGAAGAGATCGTGGCGATTCGGGCGCTGATGTCGCAGTATGCCAATGTGCCTATGGATTTCGCAGATGCCTGCCTGATGCAGATGGCGGAGCGCGTTCCGGGGTCGACCGTGGTGACTATCGATTCAGATTTTTTCGTCTATCGCACGAGCCAGGGTGGCGCCGTGTCTGTGATCGCACCGTCGGAGTAGTAGGTGCCACCCAAGTCGCGGCGTGGCACCAACGGGCGTACCCGAACGCGACGCTAGCCCACCGGCCCTGGCGTTGTGACACGCAGTCGGAGGACCCGGTCCGTCGCGGTGACGAAGAGGCTGTGCCCGTCCTCGCCGAACGCACAGTTGGAGACCTTGCGCCCGAAGTCCATCGTGCCGAGCGCGGTGCCGTCGGCGGCGAAGACGTGGAGCCCGAGCGGTCCCGCTGACCACAGCCGCCCCGCGTCGTCGAAGGCAAAGCCGTCGGGCATCGCGTGGTCGATCTCTGGATTGAGGTAAGGCCCCGCGTCGTGGAAGGGCGCGCCTGCGCCGAAGGTGCCGTCGTCCAGCACGGGAAACGCCCACCACCCGGGGCAGTGATCATCCGAACAGGCGACGAGCGCCGTCTGCCCATCCGCCGTGAAACCGACGCCGTTGGGCCGGTAGAGCGCCTGCGACGCGACGGTCAGCGATCCGTCCTCGGGGTCGATGCGATAGACGCCAGCCCGGTCGAGCTCGCGCAGGCTCGGGTCGTCGAGGCCGTAGGGGGGGTCGGTGAAGTAGAGCGCGCCCGTCGTCGGGTGGCGCGCGACGTCGTTCGGGCTGTTGAGGCGCCTCGTCTGGCCGTCCTCCTCAGCGTGCGTGGCGAGGGGGTGCTTGAGCCAGCGGTCTTCGTCGAGGCGGAAGACGCCGCGCTCGCCGTGGGAACAGAGGACCACGCGCCCCTCGGCGTCGAGCGCGAGGCCGTTCGAGCCGTGCTCGATACCGGGCGGCTCAGGGCCGGCATGGCCGCTGGGACGCAGGAAGACGCGCTTCGTCCACGCCCCGGCATCGCCCGCGTCCTCGGGTGTGATGAGCCACATTGTGTTGCCCTTCACGTCCGAGACGAGTAGCCCGCCCAGACGCGCGACCCAGACCGGGCCCTCGACCCAGCGCAGGCCGTCGGCGATGACTGTGGGGGTAGTATTGGGTTGTAAGAGGTCCGTCATGGAAAGCAGGCAAGGCGGCTCGGGGAAGGAATGGGCGCGTGCGTCATGCAGATACGCCGAGGCAAAACGAACGTGCCCATGTCCTGCAGAGGTTTGACCTTGTGTCCTCGTCAGTACACCTGCGATCCGAGGCGCGACCGAAGACTGCGGGAAGTCGGTCGCCACGCCTTGACGCACCTAGCGAAGACCTCCACCTTCTCGGCGCTCAATTCCTGCCCTTCGACCCGCCTGCGCTATGCCCCGCGTCCTCATTACCGACAACCTCGCCCCGGTCTGCCACGATCTCCTCGCCCGGCACGGCGTCGATTTCGAGGTGCATCTCAAGAAGTCCGAGACTGAGTTGGCCGACCTCGTCGCCGAGTTCGACGGCTGGATCATCCGCAGCGGGACGACCATCACGGCGGACCTCATCGAACGAGCGACGAAGCTGAGCGTCATTGGGCGAGCAGGCGTCGGCGTGGACAACATCGATCTCGACGCAGCGACGCGGAAGGGCGTGCTCGTCGTCAACGCGCCCGATGGCAACACCATTTCGACGGCCGAGCACACGTGCGCGATGATGCAGGCGCTGGCGCGGCGCATCCCGCACGCACACGCGTCGGTGACCGCAGGCGAATGGGCCCGCAAGCAATTTTCGGGGGCTGAACTCATGGGCAAAACGCTCGGCGTGGTCGGCGTGGGCAAGATCGGGCGGGCTGTCGCGCGCCGGATGCAGGGCTTTGAGATGCGCGTCCTCGGGTTCGACCCCGTGTTGGCCGAGGATGCAGCGCGTCGGCTTGGCATCGAACTTGTCAGCCTCGACCGGCTGTTCGCCGAGAGCGACTACATCACCGTGCACACGCCGCTCAACGACGCCACGCGCGGGCTCCTGAACGCGGAGACGCTCGCGCAGTGCAAGCCCGGCATCCGCCTCGTCAACTGCGCGCGCGGCGGTATCATCGCCGAGGCCGACCTGCTGGCTGCGCTCGACAGCGGTCAGGTCGCCGGGGCCGCACTGGATGTGTTCTCCGAAGAGCCGCTAAGTGACGACTTGCTCCGGCTCGCTCAGCACCCCAGAGTAGTTGCTACGCCGCACATCGCTGCGTCTACGGGCGAAGCGCAAGAAAAGGTCGCAGTTCAAATCACCGAGCAGGTGGTGCGCGCGCTGAACGACGAGCCAGTATCGACGCCGGTGAACGCGGGGGCCCTGCGCGCCGCCGCGCAGCCCGAGGCCAAGCCGTTCCTCGACCTAGCCGACCGGCTCGGCCAGGTCGCCAGCCAGCTCGTGGACAGCAACCTGCGGCGCATCACCGTGCGCAGCTACGGCGAGGCGCTGCACCGCTACACCGAGGTGCTCGCTGTGGCGGCCCTGCGTGGTGTCATGGCGCGGTGGAGCCCCGAGCCTGTCAACCTGATCAACGCCAGCACGCTGG
>JBCDFO010000341.1:0-5426 GCA_039177895.1 Bacteroidota bacterium | reverse complement strand
CGGGTTCGACTCCCGGCATCTCCACACAAAAGTGCCCTATTTCGCCCAAAATAGCTGAAATAGGGCACTTTTCGTTTAGGCACTGCCGGAAACACTGCGGTTTTTGTCGACCTGCGCTTGCGCTTGGGGTGCTAAGCCGCCCGCTGTGAACAAGACGGGCGTCGTCGTCGTGATGCCGCCCGCCTCCTGCGCCACGAGACGGCCCCGGCGGATGAGCCGGTCGAGGTCGCGCGCGTCCGCCGTGCCCTACTTGCACTCGCCCACGAGCAAGCCGCCTGCGCCGTCGAGCGCAACGACATCGACCTCCTCGCTCGCATTGGGACTCCACCAGCGCCCAACCTGCACGGGCAGAAACGGTAGCGCTGGGTGTGGCTCGCGGGCCATCCGCGCGATGAACTGACGGCAGGCCTCCTCAAACACGTGCGCCGTGTGGGCCTCATCCAGGCGCGGGGCCACGAGGCGCTCCCAGAGCACCTCGGGATCCGACAAGGCCGAGAGCCCACGGCCTCGGATGTCCGCCACGAAGCGGTGCCAGAACACCAGGTACGGATCCGCAAGCTGGTAGAGCATCCGCTTCGGGCTCGGGTTCGGATAGGCCGTCAGCGGTGCCACGCGCTCCACGACCTCCATCTCCAGGAGCCAGTCGAGTGGGCGGGCGAGGGCGCTCGTCTGCTTGCCCACGCGGCTCGCGATGCGGCTCCAGCGGCGCTCCCCGCTCGCGATAGCTTCCACCACTGAGTAGTGGACCGACGCGTTCGCCAGGAACGCATCGAACGTGTGCGCTGCTTCATCGTGGAGACGGCCAGATGGGTCGATGAGTTGACGAGCCGCGTTCTCCGCCAGCGAGCGGTCCGGATCCACGAGCGCGAGGTGGCCTGGCAGCCCGCCGAAGACCGCGTAGAGGCGGAGACGGTTGCGGGGCGACCAGGCCGGGACGAAGCGCGCCGCGTCGCGGTAGTCGAACGGGTGGACGTCCAGACGTGCGGTGCGGCGGCCGTAGAGGGGCTGGTCTGGCCCCACGAGGCGCTTCATCGCCGAGACATGGCTCCCCGAGAGGACCACCGTGAGTTGCGTCCCTGGAGCCTCGTGATCCCACCACGCCTGCAGTATCGACGGCAGCGCCGGGGCCGCGTCCGCGAGGTAGGGAAACTTATCCAGGACGAGCAGGAACGGCGTCCCTTCCGCGCGCTCCGCGACATAGCCCAGCAGCACCTCCCAGTCTGGTAGCGTCGCACGACGCAGGGCCGCATCGTCGAAGCGCTCGGCCAGGACGCGCGAGAGGGCGAGGAGCTGCTCGCGCTCGGTGCGGCGCGTAGCCTGGTAGTAGCCCCCGCCGACCGCCTCCGCGAAGCGGGTCAGCAGAAAGCTCTTACCGGCAGTCGACCCATCATCAGCACCAGCCCCGGGCCAGCAGCGGCGTACGCCTCCCCCAGACGGTTCCAAAGCGCCTCGCGGTCGAAGAGGTGGGGAGGATGAGTCGGGGTAGCTATAGGCAATTAGGTGACGAGGATTTCCAGAGGGCCAAGATACTCCCATCCACGTTACTAACAGGAATGGGAGTTGCAATATCTGGCGTGTCGCAGCTATCAACGATGGAGCAGCAACATCGCGCTGAGTAAAAGGTCGCGGGTTCGACCTGGACGCGCGAGGCGCACGCTGCGAGATTGGATACAGACCCTCCAACCATAGTACACGACAGTTCAGCTAAACGGGCACCAACGGCGGGCCGACCGAGCCACCGCTAAACAACGACACCAGTTCCTGCCACGCACCCGTCTGGCTGCGCAGCAGCACGTCGCGCAGGTGGTCGAGACCGAGACGGAACACGCTCCGGGCACGCCGACCGTGACGCTTGACGCGGATCGGGGCACGCGCGCTCAGGAAGCGGCCCGCTGCGTGCGCCACGCTGTAGGCCAGCGCTAGCACACCGACCAACGCCGAGGGCCGACCGGCCGCCCTCAGGTGCGTCGTCTCGAAGTCGAAGCCTCGAGACTTGAGCCCAGCGAACAAGACCTTGATGCCCCACCGCAGGCGGTAGAGGCGGAGTAGGCGGCGCACGGTGCCCACGACGAGCAGCAGGCGGCGCTCTCCCTTCGGGCCGTCCGGCAGGCGCAGGCCGTAGAGCCAGACCGATTCCCCGTAGCCCCTCCGCCGGGCGCGCAGGCGCCGCCGCTCGCCGATGCGGAGGCCGGCGGAGAGCGCCTCCGCACGTGCGGACCGACCTCGGAAGCCCATACGAGCGTCTTTGCGAGTGCGGATGGGGTAGCCGATCCCGCGTGCGGTGAGGTAGCGCATGAGCGGCTGGCCGATGAATTCCCGGTCGGCCAGCACGACGCGGACCCGTTCCCGTGCGAGGACGAGAAGCAGCTTGCCCGCCGATTCGCTCGAGGACGCCGCGCGCTTGCTTGGTGCTGTGCGGGGCCACTGGGGCATTGAAAATGAGGTGCACTGGGTGCTCAGCACTGGGTGCTCAGCACTGGGTACTCGACGTAGTCTTCCGGGAAGACGAGAGCCGCGTGCGGGAGGGGCACGGTGGGGCGAACCTGTCGGCCCTACGGCACTTGGCGCTCAACTTGCTGCGCCGTAGGGAGACGAAGCAGAGTCTACGCATGCGTCGCAAGCGTGCAGGGTGGGACGAGCGGTACTTGGGCGAGGTGGTCGGGATTTAGCGTGCGGTCGCCCTGGCGAGCGTGCCGGTAGGGAGCGCTGGCCGCGTGTATCCCGCTATCTTGCGGATGGCCGTGAGCCCACCGAAGCGCACAGGAAGAGGAGTGGCGCTGCGCCGTCGAACAGTCGTCGCTTCGTCATCAAAACGCTCCCACTTGGTCGGGCCACGGCAAGTCTTCGAGCAGCGCCTCGACGGTCTCCTCGATGCTCTTGGCCCAGTCCGCGCGGGCGCCCCGGAAGATGGAGGTCTCGGTGGCTACGGCTACCACGTTGCGCTGCACGACGGCCCCCACCTTGTTGTCCCACAGCACGTAGCCGACCTCGTTGCCGAGCATGCGCTTGGAGGACAGCGTCGGCATGATCCCGCCTCCTGTCAGATTCACGGCAGCACCTGGGCTCCAGTTCACGTCTTCCGTGGCAACCCAGCGACCGACGAGCAGCACGTACTCCGGTGCCTGGTCGCCGAGGGTCAGGATGGTGCCTGCTTCGGGAACGGTGACGTAGACCGAGTCGGTCTCGGCATCGGCGCGGACGCCCACGGCCAGACGCCGAGACACGCCGTATGCACCCGGCTCAGGGGACCGGGCAAGTGCATCCAGCCGAATATGCTCGGCCCAATCTGCTGCCAGGACGCTATCGACCAGCGCCCGATACGCCATCTCCGGCGACTCGGCCTCGGGGTTCATGTCCATGAACTTGGGCCCATCGTCGGTTTTCAGGGTGATCGTGTAGTCCGGCAGCACAAGCGTGCCGCCGTCGAACGTAACCCCTTCGTACGACGAGGAGACCATCGCTTGCTGGGCAGAGCTGCATCCGACCAGCAGCAAACAGACGGCACATAGGAGAAGACGAGGCATAGGTGGGTGAATGGGATCGGTGGTGGAGGGATTAGGCGATTCAGCGGGCCGATGATACGTGAAACGGCGAGTTGCCCAACATCGCCTGGACGAACTCCGTCAATCCTTCGAGATAGCGCGAGCGTGCCATCTGCTCGTCGAGCGGCGTCCCCTGCGGAAGTGGTTCGACGCGCAGGATGAGCGACCGCCGCGTCTGGTTGAACAGGATCGGCTCGCCGGTCTCGTTATTCCACAGCAGGAACGCCATCCGGTGCGGCATCTCGATGGTGCCGGGTAGCAGTTCGCCGCGGACAGCCTCGATTTCGGTGTCGCCGAAGAACAGGATGAACTCGGGCGTCCCGCTCTCCATCGCCACGGACTGCCCTGGGTGTGGCGAAGCGACGGGGAAGTCGCGGCCTTGCTGGGCGCGGAGGCGGTTGTCGTCGTAGCGCCGCTGGTTGAAGCGCTGCATCTCGAGCGTCGGCGCTCCGGCGTAGTCGTCCACGAGCACGCGGTCGAAGCGCGTCTGGCGCTGGATCTCGCGGGCGAGCGCGAGGCGGAGGAACTGCGCGTAGCGGCGCTCGGCGTCCGGCAGGTCTTCGCCGGGCAGACGCGGGACGTCGAGGCGGTGGTCGGGACTAAATGGCGCGATGATGAGGGTGCCTCCGGTGGTCCGCCCTGCGTACTCAGAGACGAGCGTGGTGGCTGGCGGGGCGCAGGAGGTCAGACCTACGCCCAGCACAAGGACGAACAGGCCAAAGCAACGCATGGAGTAGCACATGGCGGTCAGGAGTTGGTCGGTGGGTCTTCCAAGATCGCACAGCCGCCGCCCCCACCCCGACCACGCGGTCGTCGCAGAGAAAAACCCTTTATTCGTTGGAACAACTATATGCCTTATCCATCCTATTCCTCCCCGTTCTTCTGATCTATCCCCCATGGCCATGAGCGACGTCCGTCTCACCATCGTCTACTACAGCACCTACGGCACCAACTTCGCCATGGCGCAGATTGCCGCCGAGGCCGCCCGGGCCGCCGGCGCCGAGGTCCGCCTCCGCAAGGTTCGCGAGACCGTCCCCCAGTCCGTCATCGATGGCCAGGAAGGCTGGAAGGCCGCCCAGCAGGCCCAGGCCGACATCCCCGAGGCCACCGCCGACGACATGACGTGGGCCAACGCCTACCTCCTTTCGACTCCTACCCGCTTCGGGAGCGCGTCGAGCCAGCTCCGCGCCTTCATCGACACCCTCGGCGGCGTCTGGCAGAGCGGCGGCCTCGCCAACAAGCCCTTCTCGGCGATGACGAGTGCCCAGAACCCGCACGGCGGCCAGGAGACGACGCTCCAATCGCTCTACTTCACCGCGATGCACTGGAGCGCCATCCTCGTCCCGCCCGGTTACACGAGCCCTGCCGTCTTCGCGAGCGGCGGCAACCCCTACGGCGTCTCCGTGACAGCCACGGGCGAAGGCCTCACGGATGAGGACACCGCCGCCATCCAGCACCAGGCCACGCGCCTCGTCGAGATCGCGGCAAAGCTGGCGTAACGGTTCACACCCCCTGCGTCCGTTTAAGGTCGCTGCGCTCCCATGAAAACGAACGCTGTCCCCCTCGCCTGCGAGAGGGACAGGTCGAACGAAGTGAGACCAGGGGGTGTGTCGGAGCCACCTCCTACTCCGGCAGCGGCCGCACCACCGGCTCTGGCTTGGCGGCGCGCAGCGTCCCGCGCTGGATCACCACGCGGCCCTTCCCGCCGCGGTTGGTCACGTCGAACTTCGTCGTGCGGACGATCTCAGAGCGGCCCCGGCTCGTCTCCACTTCGAGGCCGTCGCGGGCCGTTGTGGAGAGCGCGGCGCCCAGGACGCGGTCGTTCTTACCGTCGAGGCGGATGGCGATGACGCCCTTCGCCATGCTCTTCACGACGGGGACCTG
>JBCDFO010000340.1:0-5431 GCA_039177895.1 Bacteroidota bacterium | reverse complement strand
GGTGCCCGAACCCGACTGGCCCGCGTTGTCGAGCTTCACGACGTACTTCACCTCGGTGTCGCCTGCAGTGAAGCTCTTGACCGAGATCGAGAGGTTGTTCGCGCCGCTCAGCAGCACGATGCTCCCGATGCCGCTGCCGGTGTCGGTAGCCTTGCCGCGGAAGCGGTTGCGGTTGTCGATCTTCTCGGTGAGCACCGGCGGGTCATCGTCTTCACCCGGCGGCGGCGGGGGCGGCGGGTCGCCCGGCTCGGCGCACCCGTTGGAGCAGACCCACAGGTCGGACGTGTTGCCTGCCACGTCCGTCGCGATGACGTAGCCCTTGCCCTGCTGCCTGCGGTTCTGGAGCGTAACCGTGAAGCCGACGCTGCCTGCGCCGGAGGCGAAGGCGTCCACATCGAGGTTGAGGTTCGTCGCGTCACTATCGAGCTCGATGGCGGCGATGCCGGAGTCGCCGTCGGAGGCGGTCCCGTCGTACTGCCCACCTTGGATCGCACCGGAGAGGCTCGGCGCGGTGGTGTCGTCACCGCCACCGCCGCCCGATCCGGTCAGGCTGACCGCGCGGTCGGACGTGTTGCCCGCCACGTCGGTCGCGGCGACGGTGCCGTTGCCGTCCAGCGTCGGGTCGACGAGGGCCACGGCGAAGCCGACGGTGGCGTCGCCCGACGTGAACGGATCGACGCTGAGCGTGACGTTGACCGCGCCCGGCTCGAGCGATACCGAGGCCACGCCCGAGTCGTTAGCGCCGTTGTCCGCGACCGTCCCGTTGAAGGTGGCACCCGTCGTCGAGCCTGCGATGACGGGAGCCGCCGTGTCGCTCGGCGGCGGTCCCCCGTCGAGGGCGGCGAGAGCGGCATCGACCTGGATGCGCGGCTTCGTGACGCCGTTGCGATTGTCACGGAGCGGCACGCCTGTGTTGCTGAGCGCATTCAGCACTTCGTCAACCGTCGCGTTGGGCTTCTTGCTCTTCAGGAGGGCCCACGCGCCCGCCACGTGCGGGGCTGCCATCGACGTGCCCGAGAAGTTCGAGTAGCCCCCTCCCGGCACCGACGAACTGATCCAGCGGCCCGGTGCGAGCAGGTCGAGGAAGGTGTCGCTGTTCGAGAAACTAGACACGGCGTCAACCCCAGTGCCCAGCGAGCCGTCGTCGGTCGAGCCAACGCTGATGGCCGTCGAGATGCAGCCGGGCGCGCTGATGCCGTTGCTGTTGCCGCCGTTGCCCGAGGCAATCACCGTCGCGATGCCTGCGCTGCGCAGGTTGTCGATGATCGGCTTGCGGGGGTCGCTGTCGCAGGGGCTCGAGTTGGCTCCGCCGCCGAGGCTCATGTTCGCCGCAGCGACGTTGAGCGTGTTGCGCTGCGCGTAGACGAACTCGAGGCCATCGATGATGTCCGAGGTGTAGGCGCCCACGCACGGCGAGGGGCCCGGGAAGCAGGACGAGAAGCCGCTGAACTGCGTGAAGACCTGCACGGCGATGATGTCGGCGTCCGGCGCGACGCCGGAGAAGCTAGAGCCCTTGCCGGCCGCGATCCCCGCGACGTGCGTGCCGTGATCGCACCCCGAGGTGCCCGGGCTGCAGCTCTGGCCTGCGCCCGGCCCGGTCTGGACCTGCTGGCCGTTGGGGCACACCGAGGTGCCGCCTGCGCTGCCCGAGTAGCACGCCTCGGCGACGACCTTGCCCTGGAGGAACGGGTGGCTTCCATCGACGCCGGTGTCGAGCACGGCAACCGCTTGGCCAGCACCGGTATAGCCCGAGGACCAGGCGGCGGGGGCCCCGATGAGCGCGGTGCTCTCGGCGAGGTTAGGGCGGACGATCTCGTCCTCTTCGACGAAGCGCACGAGCGGGCTCGCGGCGAGGAAGCGCAGACCTTCGGCGGTGACGCTCAGCGCCACCACGGGGACGGTCTTGTAGCGCTTCACGCGCTCGACGGTGACGCCGTTGGCGGCGAGGGTGCTAAGCACCTGGTCGCGGCGCTCGGCGAGCCGGGCCCGCTGCTGCCGGACGTCGGTGGCAAACAGCCGACCCTCGGGGAGGAAGGGCACGTCCAGCCGCACGATCACGGGGACAACGCCACGCTCCTGGGCGATGGCCGTGAGGCGGTCGTAGTCGGGGACGACCTGTTGGAGTTGGGCCGCGCTGACGCGTGGCGCTTGCGCGTGGAGAGCGGGTGTCAGCGCGCCGAGCAGGAGAGCCAGCACGGCGAGGACACACAGACGATGGGGCATAAGGATACCGGGGGTAGAGGAAGGAGGGAGCGCAGCGCGTGTACGCCCGGAGGAAGAAGCCCGCAGGATCAAGAGCGGGTGTGCGGAACGGAAGGGTAACACAATCCGACATGCATATGGGGGCAAACACTATGCCGCTCGTCAATTAGGCTCATTCGGCCAGCTGCGCCACAAATTCCTCGGGGAGCCGCCAGTTGTCCCGCCTCACCCGGTCCCACGCGAAGCCGTCCACCAACGCCCGCGGCGTGACAGGCGCGCCCGTCTCCGCCAGCCCGAGCGAGTGCGCAAGCACCCCGACAAGACGCTGGGGCTCGACGCCGGCGTCGCGGAGGTGCGCCAGCGTGAGGGCGTCGTCGCGCTTGGACAGCTTCTCGCCGTCCGCGTTCACCACGATGGGGACATGCGCATACGCGGGCTCCTCTCCTCCGAGCGCCCGGATGAGTTGGATCTGTCGCCCCGTCGAGTCGAGTAGGTCCGCGCCACGCACGACCTCGGTGACGCCCATCGCGATATCGTCCACCACGACGGCAAGCTGGTAGGCGTAGACGCCGTCGCGGCGCTTGAGCACGAAGTCGCCGGTTTCCGCCGCCACGTCCTGGGTGAGCGGTCCCTGCACGCGGTCGTGGAACGAGACGGGCGCGTCGTCCACGCGAAAGCGGAGCGCGGAGCCCACGTCGCGCGGGGTCGGCGGGTCAGAGCGATAGCGGACGTACCAATCGAGCGCGAGCTCCGCCGGACGCAGGGCCTTCGGATACGCAGGCATCCCGGCACCCCCACTGTATTCGTTGGCGTGCGGTGCGGAGGCGAGTTCGAGGAGGTCCTTACGCGAGCGGTCGCAGGGGAACAGGTGGCCGTGAGCCGCAAGGCGGTCGAGGGCGGCCTCGTAGCGGCCGAAGCGGTCGGACTGGCGGTAGGGACCAACCTCCCCCTTCGCCTCGAAGGCGATGCCGCCCGCCGTCGCGAGCGCAGGGCCCTCATCCCAGTCGAGGCCGAGCCAGGCGAGGTCGCGCATCTGCTCAGCGGCGACGCCCGGCACCACGCGCGGCCCGTCGAGGTCTTCGAGTCGCCACACGAACGTGCCTTTCTGAGATCGCACCGACAGCCACGCCACGAGCGCCGTCCGCGCACTGCCGACGTGCAGCAACCCCGTCGGCGACGGCGCGAAGCGACCTCGAACGGCGCTCATCGCCACCCCCCGTCCTGCGTCGTCTCCGCGCTTCGCGCTTCGCTCCTCGGACTGTCCCCCTCGATTTCGAGGGGGACAGTTTTTCGACCCTTCATGGGGAGAAAAACAGGGGGTGCGGTCTGCTCTCTTCCTCTCATCGCACCACTGACACCTGCTGCGTCGTGCGCTGGCCCTCCGCCTCAGCGACGAGCACGTAGACGCCCGCGCCGACACGCTCCGGCATCCATGAAAGCGCGTGCGTTCCAGCGGTAAGCAGGCCGTCGTGCAGCGTGGCCACGGGGCGACCGAGCACATCGTAGACGGTCACCCGGGTCACCGAAGCCGTCGGTAGCGTGAGACGGACGGTGGCCGCTTCGGCAACCGGGTTTGGGAAAGCGGCGAGCGCGAGCGGCGCGGTTTCAGGCCCGGCCTCAGTGCTGACCGCGCGCAGGCGCTCGTCGAGTTGGGCGAGGTAGAGCGAGCGCGGCTCCAGCGTCCCCGCGCGGTTGATGCCCTCCTCGTAGCACGCGGGCGCGGTGAAGGGCACGACGGGCCCCTCGTGCACGACGGCCTCGGCGCGCACGCCGATGGCGTAGTTCTGTGCCGTCGGCGGCTGCTGGCAGAGCATCACCCCGCTCCCCAGGTCCACGTTCCACGCGACCGCATGCGCCGCCGACCAGCCGTGCGCGTCGCCGAAGCTGCCTCGGTTGCCGAGCCACAGCAGACGCGGGTCGAGCGGCGGGTCGGTGAGCTCGCGGTGGTTGTCGTAGAGGATGCCCGAGCTCCAGCGCCGGTGCGGCTCGCTCGCCGAGAGCGCACCCTCGGAGCGGTTGTCGAGGAAGACGCTCCCCGACGTGTTCGCGCCGCCGACGGTGGCGTAGTGGTGCCGCCCGTTGCGGGCGTAGCTGTCGCGCACGAGCACGAGCTGCGAAGCCGTGTCGAGGTTGAAGCCGTACATCCGCTCGCCCGTGATCTCCGCGAGCGGGTCGAGCGCCTGGCTCTCGGCGATGGTCACGCGCGTCGCCGTCCGCGTGCGGAAGGCCGAGCTGCCGTAGCCGACCACCGCCACGTCGCGCGCCCAGGCGTCCTCCACCTGCACGAGCTGCACGCCGACCCACGCGTGGTCTTCGAGGTCGTCCCCCGGCTGGATGTCGATGCGCAGCCGCTCCACGCCGACGTGCGTGACGAGGTCCGCGCGGTCGAGGACGTAGACGTACGCCTCGCTCAGGCTTCGGTCGAGGGTGTAGAACACCGGTGCATCAACCGTCACGCGGTTGCCACTGAGCGCCGTGACGGTGCGGTTGAAGACCACGTCCTCCTCGCCGACGGCCCACGGCGGATCGCCTGCCGTCCCGCCGCCGTCGATGGCGTCGAGCCAGGCCTGCGTGCTCGGGTGGACGAGGATCACGGTGTCGCCGACGTCCAGCGCCGAGGCATCCGCGACGGTGAAGCTGCGTGCCCCCACGGGGATGCGGTCTGAGGTCACGGCGGTGCGCGTGCCGCTCACCTCGGCGCTCCACTGGCTGTTGCGCCGCCCGCCCACGCGAAGCACGATCCGCTGCGCAGGCTCGTTGCCCGTGACACGGAGGACGGTGTTTGAGGACGGGTCGCTGCCACTGCCCGCGCCGCGCAGCACGACGCCCGCGTGACGCAGCCAGAGCTGCCCGGCGATGTCATACGTCCCCGCTGCGAGTTCGACCGCCCCCCGGAAGCCGTCCGCCCCGAGCGGACGCGCACCCAGCTCGTCCATGGCCGCCTGGATGCGCTCCGTGTCGTCCCCCGGTCCGGTTGCCACGGTCACGACGGTTGGCACGCTAGGCAGAGCCAAGCCGCCGCCCCGATAGCCCGCGTGGCTGAAGTCGGGCAGGACGAAGCCGTCGGCGTCGGGCGTGTAGACGAGGCGCCCCTCAGCGTCCGGCGCGACGAGCGCGGAGGTCCACGGCTGCGCCGCCGCAGGCGTCAGCGCGAGGATGCACAGCAGGCTGATGAGCGAAATCAGGAGGTGCGCTAAGCGAAGTAGACGCATGGGCATACGAGACAGGT
>JBCDFO010000339.1:0-5447 GCA_039177895.1 Bacteroidota bacterium | reverse complement strand
TCAGCAGGTTGTAGGCCTCGGCGTTGGTGATCGCACGGAGCCCCCACACATGAACCACGAGGTAGCCCACGAGCGCGAGGCCGGTGAGGCGGTGCAGCATCCAGGCAAACATGCCGGTGCGCACTCTGTAGCGTGTGAACGGCTTCGGCTTGGCAACCGCTTGGCCGCGGGCGAGGGTGTCGACAGCCATAAGGATCAGGCAGGGGATGTCGTCAGGATAAAGGAGCCACCGCAGGGCGTCCGCAGAGCGGTAGCGGTTCCGGGGCAGTCTAAAAGCAGCAGCGATTCAGAGGTTTCAATCTAGATTGAAACCTCGCTGAACATGGCTGCCACAGCCTCTAGCGGCCTCCAATAGCAAGGTAACGCGCCTTCTTCGTAGTGCAAAGCCGGGCTGCGCTGTAAGAAATGTCCCCACGCGAAGACTGCGCGGAGAGAGCGCTTACATGCCCGCAGGTGCACCCGCGCAGCGCACGGGTTGCACATGAGTCGTTACCGCTCCGCGATCGGGGCAATCGTCTTGCCGCGGGGGCCGATGTACTCGGCGCGCGGGCGGATGAGGCGGTTGTCCTCCCACTGCTCCAGCAGGTTAGCCGTCCAGCCCGCCGTGCGGCTGATGGCAAAGATCGTGGTGTAGAGGTCCGCCTCGATGCCGAGCAGGTAGTAGACCGACGCGGAAAAGAAGTCCACGTTGGGGTTAAGCCCCTTCTCGTCTTTGATGATCTGCTGGATGGCGAGCGACATCTCGTACCACTTCATGTCGCCCTTCTCTTCCGAGAGGCCTTCCAGCATCGCGCCGAGGATTTTGGCGCGCGGATCGAGCGTGCGGTAGACGCGGTGGCCGATGCCCATGATCTTCTCCTTGCGGGCGAGCTTCTGCTCGACATACTGGCGCGTATCGAGGTCGTGAGCGTCGATTTCCTGAAGCATCTCCATCACGGCCCGGTTGGCCCCACCGTGGAGCGGGCCCTTGAGCGCCCCGAGTGCCCCGGCGACGGCCCCGTACATGTCGGCGAGCGTCGAGCCGATGACGCGGGCGGTGAAGGTGGAGGCGTTGAGGCCGTGGTCGGCGTGAAGCACGAGGCAGGCGTCCATGATCTCCTCAGCGCGCGCACCGGGCTCCTCGCCCGTGAGCATGCGCAGGAACTCGAACGCCGTCGAGCCTTCAGCGCGGGGCGCGATGGGCTCTAGTCCCTTCCGGAGGCGGTCGAAGGCCGCTACGATGGTCGGCATCTTGGCCGTCAGCTTGATGGCCTTGCGGTAGCCCGCTGCCCGGTCGGTGACATCGGCGTCGGCGTCGGGGTCGAAGGCCGCGAGGTGACTCACGGCGGTGCGCAGGACGGCCATCGGGTTGGCGTCGCGCGGGGTGGTCCGCAGCAGGTCGAGCACGGCGTCGGGGATCGCACGCTCGGCGCGGAGCTGCGCGTTCAGTTCGTCGAGTTGCGCTTGCGTGGGAAGGTCGTCGTTCCAGAGCAGGTAGACCGTCTCCTCGAAGCAGGCGCCGCGCGCGAGGTCTTCGATGGTATAGCCCCGATAGACGAGCGTCCCAGCCTCGCCATCGATCGCGGAGATCTCAGAATCCAGCGCGACGACACCCGCGAGGCCACGGATTTTGGTGGAAGCGGTAGAGGGAGCAGACATAGCAGCGATCGCAGTCAAGGGGCCAACAGAACCGGGGTGGAGGCACGTGTCGAGGCCGCGTCGTGCGGCGGCTGCCCGAACCCGCGTAGGGGCAGTGCACGTGCGCAGAGAATAGCCGATGCATTCAACGAATGCCGGGCCAGCAGGGCCACCGGAAGCGGTTTCGCGCAAACTTTGCGGGGGTGCCGCGGTCGCCAATCAGGCCGCGGGACCTTACGGCGTACTCGCCTATACCAGCAGGGCACTCGGCTGCGCTCGGCGCATTGCGAGCCCTGCAGAGACAGCGTACCTTTGAGCGCTGCTCGAACGCGTGCTCTGCTGTGCTCAGTACGCCCGCCGTGCGTGGTGTCGCCCACATTATCGAATGACGCCCACGCGCCAGTGCCCCGAAGCTTACGGTAGCAATTCCGCTTCTCGCCCCGACTGCTGCCCCGACCACCAGGCTTCCCGCGCACCGAGTTGTCCCGTTTTCCCTGGGTCGCTCCGTCCCTTCTGACGGCGCTGCCCCCCAGGTCGGCCGTTCGCGGCCTGCCGCTTCCCTACAGCCAGCCTCGTGCTGACTCGTTTTCTTCATCGTCTCCTCTGCCTGTTGGCGACCGGAACTGGGCCCACCGCCCAGCGCTCCGCGCCTCGTGCTCGTGAGACGCCCGGCTCGGCACTCCGCCGCCGCCCCGTCACGGAACGGTTCCGTGACCTCGCCTCTCCTCCGACAGGCTTCCTGACCGCAGGCGCATGCCTAGTGGCAAGCCCTCGTGTCGGCACCAGAGGGACGCCTGCCCGAAGCAGGCGCGGCGCGCGGCGGGCTGCAGACCCCTCCTGCCTACCCTTTTCCCATGCCCAAGGAAATCATCATCAACGCGAGCAAGGATCGCTCGCGCATCGCCATCGTGGAAGATGGCAACCTCGTCGAGCTTTACGTCGAGAACCCGGATAACGTCCGCACGATTGGCAATATTTACCTCGGTCGCGTCCGCAAGATCATGCCTGCCATCCGGGCGGCGTTCGTAGATATCGGTCAGCAGCAGGACGCCTTTCTGCACTTCTCGGACCTGACGGACAACGTCCCCGAGCTGCTCACCATCGCCGCTGGAGACATCCCGGACGCGCGGAGCCTGATGAAGGCCCCGAAGTCGATCACCGCGAACGACGACGACGACACAGCCACGGCCGACCTCGAAGTCGAGTCGGACGAGGAGCGCCGCTCTCGGCAGCGCCGCGAGCAGACCAAGCGCAGCCGCCGAGGCCGTCGCGGTGGACGCCGCCGAGGTGGACGAGGCCGGGGCGGTTCGTCGAACCGCTCGGAAGAGGAGGAGGAAGAGTCAGCACCGCGTCCGCGCCGTACCTCGCCGTACGTGATCGACCTCACATCGCAGGCGGCGACCCCGGCGAAGTCCTCACCCCCGAAGTCCTCGTCCCCTAAATCGTCCCAGCCGGAAGCGCGCTCGGACGCACCCGAGACGGCGGTCGCCGACGCTCCCGCGAGCGACACCTCTGCTAACGGGGACGCCACGGCATCCGACGCCGCGGTATCCGATGCCGCAGAGGACGCCCCGAAGCCGAAGCGGTCGAGCCGCAGCCGCTCACGACGGTCGTCCACGTCGGACGAGTCCGCAGCATCCAGCCAGCCCGAAGCGGAGGCAACACCCGACGCACAGGCAGCAGACGCGCCGACGCAGGAGGCATCTCGTGACGAGGTCTCGGAGAATGAGTCGGCCTCGAAACGGACGCCGCGCCGCCGCAGCCAGCGCCGGAGCACCCGAACGAAAGCAGCACCTGCCGAAGCCGCCGCTGACGCTTCGGAGCCTGCCGCCGAGCGTGCGTCCGAGAACGAGGCCGAGGCATCCCAGAAGGCGGAGTCCACCTCCAAACCGAAGCGCTCGTCCTCGCGTCGCAGCCGGTCGTCGGACGCGTCGGCGGCGGAAGCGAAGTCCGACGCCAACGCCGAGGCCAAGACGGAGGCCGCATCCGAAGCCTCGGCACTGCCAGAGGATGCGTCCGAGAGCGACGCGAAAGCCGAAGGCGACAGCGCCGATGCGCCACAGCGCCGCTCGCGCCGTCGTCGTGGGGGCCGTCGCCGGTCGCGCCGCTCCTCCGACACTACGACGGACGCCGGTGAGAGCGCCGACGAAGCCAGCAGCGAAGACCGCGCGGCCAAGTCTGCCGACGACAGCCGCTCCCGCCGCTCGTCGCGCCGCCGCTCGGATGCGAACGCCGCCGATCCGAAGGGCGAGGCGAAGACCGACAGTGGAGCCAGCGAGGCATCCTCCTCCGACAAGGGCGGTAGCCGCCAGCGGGATTCGCGCGGTCGCGGCGGGCGGTCCAGTCGCTCGTCGAACGCCCGCCGGGACACCTCAAAGGCGTCGAAGTCGGAGGCGAAGGCCAAGCAGAGCACCGCGAAGGCGGCCCCGCCCATCGAGATGGTGGCCAACTCGAAGCGGGCTGAAGACTACCTCAACCGCGACCAGAACATCCTCGTCAAGATCATCAAGGAGCCGATCTCGGCGAAGGGCAGCCGCATCTCGACGGACATCTCGCTGGCCGGGCGCTTCATGGTGCTCGTCCCGATGGCCGACTACGTGGCGGTCTCGAAGAAGATCGAGTCGTCGAAGGAGCGCCGCCGCCTGCGCTCGCTCGCGAGCAGCCTGCGGCCCGAGGGCTTCGGCATCATCGTCCGCACCGTCGCCGACGGCCGCGACGCGAAGGCGCTCGACACCGACCTGCGGCTTCTCCTCGACAAGTGGCGTTCCATCGAGAAGCAGCTTCGCGACAAGGTCAAGCCGCCCGCGCCGCTCTACGAGGACGTCAACATGGTGTCCTCGATCATCCGCGACCTGTTCACGGACGACTTCGACCGCATCCTCATCGACGACCCGAAGCTCTACCGCAACGTGAAGGGCTACGTCGAGGCCGTCGCGCCCCAGATGGCGAAGAACGTGCAGCTCTACAGCGGGCGCCAGGGCGTTTTCCGCTCGGCGGGCATCGAGCGCTCGGTGGAGGAGGCGTTCTCGCCGCGTGTCAACATGAAGTCGGGCGGCTATCTCTTCATCGAGCACACCGAGGCCATGCACGTCGTGGACGTGAACTCGGGCCGGGCCGGGCGCGGCAAGTCGCAGGCGCAGAACCTCCTCGACGTGAACCTGGAGGCAGCGCGCGAGATCGCGAAGCAGCTCCGTCTGCGCGACCTCGGCGGCATCATCTGCGTCGACTTCATCGACATGCGGCTCGACAGCCACCGCAAGAAGCTCTACGACACGCTCAAGCAGGAATTCCGCAAGGACCGCGCGGTGACGAAGCTGCTCCCGATGAGCGACTTCGGCGTCGTGCAGATCACCCGCCAGCGCCTCCGCCCGAGCATCACCGCCGACGGGGATGGTGAAAACGGCCAGCAGGCCGCAGGGGCGGGCGAGATCGTCCAGAGCGAGCGTACCCGCCGCGAGGTCGAGCGCCTCGCGAAGCAAGAGAACGTGGGAACCGTCACGGAGGCAACGGTCCAGGCTGCGAGCCCGCGCGCCGATGCCCCTGCCGCGACTACGACCGACACCGACACGTCGCGCACGGCTGCCGATGTGGTCGGCCACCTGGAGGCGTGGCTCCGGCACTACCGCGACAACGTTGGCGAGAAGCACAAGAATCGCCCCATCGTGGTGCGGGTGCATCCCTTCCTGGCAGCCTTCCTGAAGCGCGGCATCCCGAGCACGCTCCTCCGCTGGCGCATGCGCCTCCGTCCGCCCCGCTTCGAGGTGGACGTGACCGACGACGTGAACCCCCTCACGTTTGAAGTGCGCGATAGAAAGTCAGGGAAGGACCTC
>JBCDFO010000338.1:0-5474 GCA_039177895.1 Bacteroidota bacterium | reverse complement strand
TTTATTCCCAGAGGCAGCATCCCGGACCGGAAGTGTCAGCCGCATCCGAAAAGAATCGAGGCAGGCGCACCGGAGCACGCCTGCCTCGCCGCCGAGAACACGTCGGAGGGATCGCTACTCGAACGAGAGCGTCCCGTCGCCAAGTTCGCTGATGTCGAAGTCGTCGGAGAAGGTGCGGTTGGCGTCGTTGTAGATGGTGTACTCTGACCCGTCACGGTTGAAGAGGTAGACCAGGCTTCCCACGTTCACGGCCGCGCCGACGCTAGCGATGGGGGTACCGCCGCCGCCGAAGTCGGTGATGAAGCTGAAGACCGGCCCCCATGCCTCCGTGGTGTAGTTCCACGCCTGGTAGGTCGTGCCCTGCTTGTCAAACATGAAGAACTGCGCGGAGGTGGCATACGCGGCGCTCACCTCCTCGATGTCAGCGTCCATGAAGTCGGTATCGTCTTCGCCGAACTCCTCCACCTCGTCGAACTCCGCCTCGTCGCGCTCATAGACCGCGTAGTTCTCGCCGTTCATGTCGAAGAAGTAGGTTTCCAACTCATCGGATGTACTCACGGCAGCCCCGAGACGGCCGAAGGGGAGGTCGCCGTTTTCGAGCGCGCTCACGCTGCGGGCGCTCGAAAACGAGCCGTTGGCGGGATTCCACAGGACGTAGCGGTCGCCCTCAGCGCTGATGAGGATGACGCGTGCGTCGGCGGCGTTGGGGTAGGCGGCCCCAACCGCGACCTCTGCCTCTTCCGGCGGATCGGTGGTGGGCGGCGGATCCACGGGTGGGTCGACAACCGGAGGCGGCACTGGGTCGGTGGGGTCCGTCGTAGCCGCGCTGTCGCAGCCGAGCGCACCGAGGAGCAGACCAGCGAGCAGGAGCAGGACGGCGAAGGACGGGCGAGGGGCAGCGTACGTCATGGGAGGACCTCAGAGGGTTGGAGGAACAGACATCGGGAAGAGCCATCGTCCGGATGGCGTGGCACCCCTAGAGGCAGCAGCCCACCGCGAAAGTGTCAGCGGTCGTGCAAGAAAGTCGGCGCGGACGCCCGAAGTCCTTGCGGCATAGCGTATCTAGCAGGCAACGCGCGTCCTCCTCGATGCCCCCTGGGGTAGCTGCCATGCCTGCTCACGAAGACATTACCCTGCTCCTCGATCAGTTGAGCGACGGCAACCGAGCCGCGGGTGAGGCGCTCATGCCGCAGGTCTACGCCGAGCTGCAGGCGATTGCCCGGCGGCAGCTTCGCGGCGAACGCGCGGGCCACACGCTCGACACCGTCGCGCTCGTCAACGAAGCCTACCTCAAGCTCGTCGGCGGGGCCGAGATCGACTGGCAGAACCGGGCGCACTTCTTCGGCATGGCCGCCATCGCCATGCGGCGCATCCTCATCAACTACGCGCACAAGCGCCGGGCGGAGAAGCGCGGCGGCGGGCAGGCCCTCGCCACGTTCAACGACGAGCAGATGGCGTGGAGCGGCCGGGCCGACCACCTCATCGCGCTCGACGAGGCACTCACGCGGCTCGCCGCCTGGAACGAGCGCCAGAGCCAGGTGGTGACCTACCGCTTCTTCGGCGGCCTCACCCACGAGGAGACGGCGCAGCTCCTCGGCGTCTCGGTGTCGACCGTGCGCAGCGACTGGCGCATGGCCCGCGCCTGGCTCAGCCGCGAACTCGGCGACGCCGACTGACACCTCGGGCCCCGTTTGCTGCCTTCTCCAGTGAACGCCCTGCTCCGTCTTGCCCGCCATCCCATGGACGCCCCCCGCTGGAACCGACTCTACGCCCTCTTCGAGGAGGCGTGCGCTTTGCCCGAGGCGGAGCGCTTCCCCTACCTGCGCGACGCCTGCGGCGACGACACCGCGCTCTTTGACGAGGCGGTAGCGCTCGTCGCGGCCGACACCGACACGCACGGCCTGCTCGACGGCGGCGCGCTCGATGCCGTCACCGGCGATGCGCTCGCGCTGCTGAGCGACCTCTCGCTCGAAGGCACGCAGGTGGGCCCGTACCACCTCGTCCGGCTCCTCGGCACCGGCGGCATGGGCGATGTCTACCTCGCCGAGCGCGCCGCGCCCGACGAGCAGGCGCAGTTCGAGCAGCAGGTCGCGCTCAAGCTCGTCAAGCCCGGCATGGACTCGCGGCAGGTGCTCCGCCGCTTCCAGCAGGAGCGCCAGATCCTCGCCCGCCTCCAGCACCCCCACATTGCGCGGCTCTTGGACGGCGGCGTGACCGAGCGCGGGCAACCCTACTTCGTGATGGAGTACGTCGAGGGCGTCCCCATCGACGCCTACTGCGACCAGCACCGGCTCACTGTCGACGAGCGGCTCGCGCTCTTCCAGGATGCGTGCCGCGCGGTGCTCTACGCGCACAGCCAGCTCGTCGTGCACCGCGACCTCAAGCCGTCCAACATCCTCGTCGCCGAAAACGCCGACGGCCAGCCTGTCGTCAAGCTGCTCGACTTCGGCATCGCGAAGGTGCTGACCGACGAGGACGACGCCACGGCGCTCACGCGGACGGGCAAGGCCGTGATGACGCCCGCCTACGCCAGCCCCGAGCAGGTGCGCGGCGAGCCCGTCGGGACCGGGACCGACATCTACTCGCTCGGCGTGGTGCTCTACGAACTCCTCGCGGGCCAGCGCCCGTACGCGCTCCCCGAGCACGACCGTCTGGCCGCCGCCCAGATGCTGGCTGAGCAGGAGCCCGAGCCACCCTCGACCGTCGTGCGGCGCGCTACGACAGGAGGCGACACGACCGGCTCGCAGATCACCGACGCCCGCCGCACGCAGCCCGAGCGCCTCCGCCGCCGCCTCACGGGCGACCTCGACGTGATCTGCCTCACCGCGCTGCGCACCGAGCCCGAGCGCCGCTACCCGACCGTCGCGGCCCTGCTGGACGACGTGCGGCGGCACCTCACGGGGCTGCCCGTCACGGCACGACGCGACACGGCCGTCTACCGCCTCGGCAAGTTCGTGCAGCGGCACCGCGTGGGCGTCGTCGCGACCGTGGTGGTCGGCGTGCTCTTCGCGGCGCTGGCGAGCTTCTACACGGTACAGTTGGCCGCGGAGCGCGACCGGGCACAGGCCGAGGCCGCGAAGGCGACTGAGATCGCCGCGTTCCTCGAAGGCATCTTCGAGGTGGCCGACCCGTCGGTCGCCCAGGGCGACACGGTGACGGCGCGCGCACTGCTCGACGAGGGAGCGGCGCGCATCGAGACGGACCTCGCCGGGGAGCCGGAGGTGCAGGCACAGATGATGACGGTAATGGGCAACGTCTACCGCAGCCTCGGACTCTACGAGGACGCCGAGCAACTCTACACCGACGCTCTTGCCCTCCGCGAAACCCTCTTCGGCCCGCGCCACGCCGATGTGGCTAGCTCGCTGGATGACCTCGGGGCGATGGACTACGCACGGGGCAACTATGCGCAGGGCGCCGAGCGCTACCAACAGGCGCTCGCCATCAAAGAGGTGCTCTTCGCTCCGACCGATGCCGAGGTGCTGACGAGCCTCACGGGCGTTGCCCGGGCCATGCATTGGCTCGACAGCCTCGCCATCGCCGAGTCGCTCTACGTCCATGTTCTGGACCAGCGCCGTGCGCATCACGCCGCCGACACGCTGGCGCTCGCCAACGCGCTCCTCAACGTGGGCGCGATCAACCAGCTCCAGCGCCGGTTCGAAGACGCGGAGCCCTACTTCCAGGAGGGGCTTGCGCTCCTCCGTGCGCACAGCGACGCCTCCCCGCTTCTTATCGCCGAGATCTCGAACGACCTCGGGGTCCTGCTCAAGAACTTGGAGCGCTACGACGAGGCCGAGCCCCTCTACCGCGAGACGCTCGCCATCCGGCAGCGCATCCTCGGCGACACGCACCCGCGCGTGGCGACCTCGCTCAACAACCTGGGGGCGTTTCTCCGAAGCACGGAGCAATACGAGGAGGCCCTCGACGTAAGCCTCCGCGCCGTGGAGGTCTACCGCGCCGCGCTGGGCGACGATCACCCCGAGTACGCCATCGGCATCAACAACCTCGCCTCGTCCTACGACAGGCTGGGCGACGTGGACCAAGCTCTGCGGTTCTATGGCGAGTCGTTGGCCGTGATGGAGCGCGCGTTGGGATCGGAGCACACGACCACGAACGCGCTGCGGCTCAACCTCGGCAGCATGATGCTGGACGTGGAGCGCTATGCCGAAGCCGAAGACCTCCTGCGCACGGCCTACGGCCACCTCCTCGTCTCCCAGGGGCCAGACGCGCGCTACACAAAACTGACCGTCAAGCGGTTGCACCAGGTCTACGAAGGCTGGGGCCGCCCCGAGCGCGGTGCCGACCTGCCGCCGCCGCCTGCAGAAGAAGCCTGACGTCTAGGCCAGGATGGTAGAAGCCTGGCGGTGGCAGTGCTTTGGATAAGTCGGGGGCATGTTCTAAACTCCCCCGTCACTTCGATCCGCTGCCTCGTCCCCCATGCCCCTCGTCCTCGGCGTCCCCCGCGAAACGGCCCCCGGTGAAACGCGCGTCGCCACGACGCCGGACGCGGTCCAGCGGCTGAAGAAAAAAGGCGTCACCGTGCGCGTCGAGACGGGTGCCGGGGCTACGGCGGGCTTTCCCGACGCCGCCTACACCAACGCCGGGGCCGAGGTCGTGGACCGTGCCGCTGTCTACCAGGCCGACGTCGTCGCCAAGGTCGCCGCGCCGAACGCCGACGAGCACAAACTGCTGCGCAGCGACGGCATCCTGATCAGCTTCCTCCGCCCACTCGACGACCTCGACACGGTCCAAGCCATCGCGAAGACCGGCGTGACGGCGATGGCGATGGAGATGGTCCCGCGCATCACCCGGGCGCAGAAGATGGACGCGCTCTCGGCGATGAGCACCGTCGCGGGCTACAAGGCTGTTCTCCTCGCTGCCGACACGCTCCCGAAGTTTCTCCCGCTCCTTACCACCGCCGCCGGGACGCTGCGCCCTGCGAAGGTATTCGTGATCGGCGCGGGCGTGGCCGGACTTCAGGCGCTCGCGACCGCCCGCCGCCTCGGCGCGATCACCTTCGGCTACGACATCCGCACCGCCGCCGCCGAGCAGGTCGAGTCCGTCGGTGCCGAGTTCGTCACGCTCACGCTCCCGAGCGAGGACGCCGAGGATGCAGGCGGCTACGCGAAGGCGCTCGGCCAGTCCGAGGCCGAGCAGCAGATCGCGCTCATGGCCGAGGAGGTCGCGAAGTACGACGTCGTCATTACGACCGCACTCATCCCCGGCCGCCCCGCGCCGCTCCTCCTCAATGAGGACGCCGTGCGCAACATGCCCGAGGGCAGCGTCATCATCGACCTCGCCGCGCCCAACGGCGGCAACTGCGCACTCACGAAGCCCGACGAGGCCGTCCACCAGCATGGCACAACGATCCTCGGCCCGACCAACCTCGTGGCGTCGATGCCGCTCCACGCCAGCCAGATGTACGCCCGCACCGTCATGGCGATGGTGCTCGACTTCCTCACCGACGAGGGCACCTT
>JBCDFO010000337.1:0-5481 GCA_039177895.1 Bacteroidota bacterium | reverse complement strand
GCTCTTTACCCTTCACTCTTCACCCCTCACTCCACACATGGCTTCCCTTCGCGACATCCGGGGCCGCATCAAGTCGGTCAAGAACACGCAGCAGATCACGCGCGCCATGAAGATGGTGGCGGCGGCGAAGCTGCGGAAGGCTCAGGAGCGCATCTTCAACACGCGCCCCTATGCTTTCAAAATCCGCGAGCTGATCGGCCACCTTCGCTCGGGCGTGGACCCGTCGAGCCACCCGCTCTTCCAGGAGCGGGAGTCGGTGGACGCGGCCCTCGTAGTCGTCGTGACGAGTGACCGCGGCCTGGCTGGAGCGTTCAACACGAACATCCTCAAGAAGGCCGAGGCGACCATCGCGGAGCGCTACGCCGACCTCGAAGCGGCGGGCGGCCTCTACCTCCTCGCCGTCGGCCGCAAGGCGCACGAGCACTTCTCGAAGCGCGGCTACCAGATGGTGATGGACACCGATGGGGCCGACTTTCGCGGCGTGTTCAACGCGCTGACGGTTTCGCAGGCCAACCGCGTCGTGGAAGCTGCGACGGAAGGCTGGGAGTCCGGCCAGTGGGACGAGGTCACGGTCGTCTACAACGAGTTCAAGAACACGATCACGCAGAACCGGATCGCGGAGCAACTCATCCCGATCCCCGCCGACGGCTTCCTCACGCCGGTCATGCAGGCCAGCGAGGACTACGTCGAGACGGAGGACCAAGGCGAGGTCGAGTACATCTTCGAGCCCAACGCGCAGCGTCTCCTCGACGACCTCGTGCCGCGCTTCCTCACCTACCAGCTCTGGCGCATGCTGCTGGAGTCGAACGCTGCCGAGCAAGGCGCGCGCATGGTGGCGATGGACAACGCGACCACGAACGCGGGCGAGCTGCTGAAGGACCTCAAGCTGACCTACAACCGCGCCCGCCAGGCTGCCATCACGACGGAGATCATCGAGATCTCGTCCGGTGCCGAAGCGCTCAAGGCGGCATCGTAATCAAGCTGGCTCGGTCTCTCACTGATGGCATCCCAGACTCGATCCGGAGCCATAGGCAGGCGCAGCCAATCTCTGACGACTGCGATGTCTTGGAGCGTCGCATGAGATGCTGAATCAAGTTCAGCATGACAAAGGTGGGACGTCTTGCGCTGTCCTTTGTTGAATTTCGGCGCACGGGTGGACGGCGCTGCGAGGCCGTCCTATCTTGCGTGCCTGTGCTACAAAACTGCAGTTCGCTTCGCCAAGCGCACCCGGAGAGGTGGCCGAGTGGCTGAAGGCGCTCCCCTGCTAAGGGAGTATAGGGTTTATAGCTCTATCGAGGGTTCGAATCCCTCCCTCTCCGCACCCCGCCCACGTTGGCGGACAGCGCCCTGGAATCCAAGCGATTCTGGGGCGTTTGGTTTTGGGCACGATCGAGGGTACCGACGCCTCGCCTTCAGGTAGCCCCGCCGAGGCATCTCTACGGTGACGCGTTCGTCAACCAGATTGCTTTGCCATAAACCGGTCGAGGCCTTTGCGGGCTTGCTGGCGCACCTTGTTCTGAACGAACGGCGTCCAGCCGAGCGCGAGTCCCATGGGACCGAGCGCCTGGCGGGCCCAGCGCGGGAAGCTGAACACGTCGCGGTGCTCGCGGATTAGGCCGTCCTCGAACCGGAAGTGGGCGTGGATGCGGTTGTGGACCCGGCGCTTGCCGAAGGAATAGGTGGCTTCCCACTTCGCTCGGCCGGTTGTGTCGTCAGCCTGCACATCGCTGTAGGTCACCGCGAGGTCGGTGCCGCGTTCGCAGAGCATCGCCCACATCGCGCGGGCCTCGTTGCCTTCGAGGTGTGGGAACGCCGGGTCGCTGAAGACGACATCCGAGTGATAGCACGCGGCCATCCCCTCCGCGTCGCGTTGCTGGAAGGCGCGGTAGAAGCGGTCGATCAGCGCGGCGTTCGGGTGCATCGGCTAGGGGGTAAATACTAAAAAGTGTGTAGCCTAGAGCGAATGTCGAGTCCGTTTGAGAAGTTGCAGTCGTGCCATCCTGAACTGGTTTCAGGATCTCTGACGACTGCGGTGTTTCGAGACATCGCTGAGATGCTGAATCAAGTTCAGCATGGCAAGGAGAAAGGCATGCAGCTGGAGACGACGTAACAGCCTCCAGCCCTACTTGCCAAACAGCTTCGACTCCAGGTGCTCCTGGATCTTCTCCTCCTTCTGCATCCGCTCCACGGGCGCGAGGCGGTCGAGGTTGAGCGAGGCGACCTCGCCCCGGTCTGCAGCCTCCGCGCGGCGGCGGGTTTCCTCCTCGCGCTTCGCTTCCGCTTCCTTCTGCTGCTCGGCATCAAGCAAGTCGCTAAGCGTCTCCTGCGCCGTGGCGAAGTTGATGTGGGGCTCCACGGTGTCGCGCCCTGCTTCCTCGTGTTCGCGGTAGAGGCGGAGGCAGCCGTTCCAGAGCGCGCGCCGGAGGCCCCACTTGGCCACCGAATAGGCTGCCCCCCGTCGTTTGCCTTCGGCGTCGATCCAGGAGAGCTGGACGTAGAGCTTGTCCGCGCCGTCCTTGCCGGATTTGGTGCGGAGGCTGAGGCCGGAGACGCCGGTGTTCGACCACGCGCGGCGGGCCGCAGGAGGGGTAGCGTCGGGGAGTTCGTCGAGCAAGGTGTCGCGGTAGGTCAGCGCGGCCGCTAGAGCCGCGTCGGAGCCGCCGTGGCGGGCGTCCGAGAAAAACTTGGTGTGGCGCTGCCCGTTGCGGCGCACGCGAACCTGCCACCCGTGGGTGGCGCTTCGGCGCGGCGACGCTCCGTTCGGCGCAATGTCGATGCGAGTGATGTTGCGGTGCTCGCTCATGGCAACGTGGGGTGATGATGTCGGCGTCTCGGGGGAAGGAGGCGCGGACACACGTCGCGAAGGAGGCACGCCCAAACGAAGCGGGGGAGCGGGCGCGCCCGAAACTAAGCACCTACGGCGGAAGCACAAACCGCCAGAGGAAATGGAATGGCAGCCTGCCGCCCGTAGGCATGCAGGCTTGGCACAGGCCAGACAGCCGTCAAGCTACCGAGGGCGCGACGGCTTCGACGCGGGTGATCTCGGGGATCGCGCGCTTGAGCGCCTGTTCGATGCCGGCGCGGAGCGTCATCGCGCTCATCGGGCAGGTCCCGCAGGCACCGAGGAGCTCAAGCTCGACTACCATGTCGTCGGTGACGTTCTGGAGACGCACCGAGCCGCCGTCGGCCATGAGGTAGGGCCGGATCGTGTCGAGCGTGTCTTCGATGCGTTGCGTGAGCGCATCGTCGTGGAGGGCGGTCGTCGTGCTCATCGGCAATGTCTGGATTAGTGTCGGAGTGCTACGACCTAGCTAGCATCAGGTTCGCAGGTCGGCACGCTCGGCGTCGGTTTCCTGCGTGAAACGGGGCGCAGGAGCCGAAGCGCGCTGCAACGTCTCTGCACGATGTCGTCACGCAGCGATTCTGGATCACCGCAACCCCGCTACACAGCCTCATTTGTACAAGATCTCGATGGGCTGTGTCGGAGGCTCTGATTCGTTGCGGAAGGCGACCTGCCGCACGGCCTCCTCGGCGATCCCGACGAACGCCCGCGCCGAAGCGCTCTCCGGCTCGGCCACCACGATGGGCTTGCCGCGGTCGCCCGACTCACGGAGCTGTTCCTCGATGGGCACCTCGCCGAGCAGCGGGACGCCGAGTTCCTCGGCCAGCTTGCGCGCGCCGCCCTGGCCAAAGAGGTAGTAGCGCCGGTCGGGCCTGTCCGGTGGCGCGAAGTAGGCCATGTTCTCCACGATGCCGAGCACCGGCACGTTCACGTTCTGGAACATCGCCACACCTTTCCGCGCGTCGTCCAGCGCTACCTTCTGCGGTGTTGAGACGACGACCGACCCGGTGAGCGGGATCGTCTGCACGATGGTGAGCTGGATGTCGCCCGTGCCCGGCGGGAGATCGAGGACCAGATAGTCGAGGTCGCCCCAGTCGGCGTCGTTGAGGAACTGCCGGACGGCGGACGACACCATCGGGCCACGCCAGATGACGGCGTTGCGGGTGTCCACGAGGAAACCCATCGAGAGCAGCTTCACGCCGTAGCGCCGCAGCGGGATGATCTTGCGCTGGTCGTTGAGGCGCGGCTTCTCACCCTCGGGCACGCCGAACATCGTCGGGACGCTCGGGCCGTAGATGTCGGTGTCCACGAGCCCAACTTTGTATCCGGCTCGGCTGAGCGCAACGGCGAGGTTGGCCGCGACGGTGCTCTTGCCGACGCCGCCCTTGCCAGACGCGACGGCGATGGCGTTTTTGACGCCGGGGATCGAGGGAGGCGTGGGCGCTTGCGGCCCGGAGGGCGGAGGAGGCATCGTCAGAAATGGAGGCGTGGGAACATGCGCTGGTGTGAACGTGCTGGAACGCAGCCCGTTCGCTTGGATCCGCGCAGGGTTGGCGAAGACACGCCCTGGGTGTGCCGGTCAGAGCCGGGCGTCGACGGGCGCGGTCAGGTCAGACGGGGCCGCATCGCCGGTATTGACGACGCCGAGCGGCTCGAACAGCACGATCTCGGTCACCTCGTCGGCGACGGGCCGGTGCTCCACGCCGCGCGGCACCACGCAGACCTCGCCAGGACCCAACTCCACCGTGTGGTCGCGAAACTCGATGCGCAGCCGTCCGCGCACGACCCAGAAAAGCTCATCGATGTCGTCGTGCTTGTGCCACACGAAGTCGCCCTGCACGCGCGCGACCTTGACGGCCTGCCCGTTGAGTTCGGCGACTACGCGTGGCTCCCAGAGCGCGTCGAGCGCAGCGAACTTGTCAGCGAGGTTGATCGGGATCATGAACGTAGAAGCGGAGAGTCGAGCACGGCAACCGAACGGTATCACCGGAGCCGTCGAGGCGGGTTCCGAGCGGGGCCGCCCGGCGGGCTGGGCGCAGGCGCTCAGTCGGGAGCGGCGGCCTTGCCGAAACAGTGCGCGCGGTGGTCTGGCATCGCGTGTGCGTGAACGTTGTCTCCATTCTCGCCGACCCGTGCGTCGGTTTGCCCTGCTCGTCACTCGCTCCTCCCATGCGCTACCTCCTCCTTCTGCTCACCGCGCTGTTCTGTACGCTCCCGACCAGGGCGCAGGACGTCGTGCGAGCCCACCTCGCCTTCTCACCCGACGGCTCGTTGGTGGCGACGAGCACCGGTACTGGCACGCTGCTGATCTGGAACGCCGACGACTGGAGCCTACTTCGCCGCCACATAGGGGATGGCGATCGGCTCTTCGGCTTCGCGTTCACGCCGGACAGCCGCTACGTGGCATTCGGCAGCAACCGCGGACAACTCGCCGTCCTGGACATAGCGACAGGCACCCTCGTATTCGACGTGCGAGACCGGTCCGAAAGTGTCAACGTCGCCCGCTTTGGCCCCGACGGCACGACGCCCGACGGCGTGCTCTTCGCCGCAGGGGAGGGGCGTACGCTGACGAGCTACGCCTGGCGCTCGGGCACCCCTGGCCGGACGTACGATCTGGGACGAGATACGATGCCGAACGG
>JBCDFO010000336.1:0-5482 GCA_039177895.1 Bacteroidota bacterium | reverse complement strand
GATGCTAGACGAGGCCGCGCTCGTCCCGGAGGTCACCACGACGATTCCACCGCGCGCATTCAATATGCTGCTCCCGCTCGGCGTGATGGTCGTGATGATGCCGCTCGGCCTCCTCATCACCGGCGGCGGCGACCTCCGCGCGGGGAGCGGCTCCACGAGCGTGCTCTGGGCGGTCCTCGCCGGACTGGCCGTGGCGTGGGTGCTGCTCCTGGCGCAGCGCGCGTTCACCGTCGAGAAGCTGACGCAGATCGGGCTGCGCGGAGCGGGCGGGATGCTCGGGATGGCGCTCGTGCTGCTGCTCGCGCTCGCGCTCGGAGCCGTGGCGCGCGAACTCGGGACCGGGGCCTACGTCGCACAGGTCGTGGCGGGGACGCTGCCGCTGCCGCTCCTGCTGCCGCTGGTGTTCCTGACGGGCGCGTTCATCGCGTTCTCCACGGGGACGAGCTGGGGGACGTTCGCCATCATGGTGCCTATCGCGGTCCCGGCGGCCGTGGCGCTCGGGCTGCCGGTCGCGCCGTTTCTCGCGGCAGCGCTCAGCGGCGGCATCTTCGGCGACCACGCCTCGCCGATCTCGGACACGACCATCGTCTCTAGCTTGGCCGCCGCCACGGACCACGTCGCGCACGTCCGCACGCAGTTGCCCTACGCGCTCCTCGCCGCCACCGTCGCCGCGCTGGGGTTTGCCGTGGTAGGAGCGAGTCTGTGAGATGCACAGAGGTGGGTGCACGTTCAGCGGCGGTCCCCTATTCGACTGCTTCGCTGGCGAAGTAGAGGACGAAAAAGAGGTGAGGCATGATGGGCTCGTTTTGCTCCAGCTTGTCAGTGAGGAACGAGAACCGGCGTGCCTCGGCCTCAAAGTCTACCTCCGAGCGGATGCGTTCGAATGCCGCTCGCACTTCGGCAGCGCTTCGACGGACGTAGGCCGTCCATGTCTCACCTTCGCGCTGCTCTCCTGAGTCCGCGCTGAGCCAGTACGGCTCGTACGTCGCATCCGGGTAGATAAACTGTGGCTGGCCGCCCAGGTTGGCGAGAGCGACCGCTTCCGCTGCATCGATTACCTCTGGCACGTCCGCTAAGGACCACGCGAGTTCAGTCCCGCTCCGCGTCGCCTTTGCAAGAAGGGGTGGTGGTAGTTGCTTCTCAAGCACGATGTGAAGGGGTATGGCGTGAGGCCCGCTAGCCGTAATGCTGGAGAGCGCTACCGATCATGCGACTACAATGCATCCAAAATGGAGTCTATGATCCGCCCCAGGAATCCGCCCGCAGCCTTACCCACACCCCGTCCAACGACCTCGCCAGCGGCAGTGGCAGTCACATCAGCCGCTACGTCTCGGAGCGAGTACCCGTCTTCTGTGTTGGGGGTGGCTTCATCCTCCAAGGTGCCGCTTCCCTCCGTCGGAGTATCTGGCTGATCTGGGTGCGAGTGAGGCATGAGTACAGAAGAAGCGGAAAAGCTGGGAAGTACCAGAGATAGAGCTCAGCATGCGTCGTCTCCACGACAGCTCCAGAATGGCCTGAACACTCCGTAGTCCGAGATCGGCTGCTTCTCGGGTCCGACGTGGCTGAGCCAGTACGTAGCGACGCACACCGTAGGGACATCGACGAGCTCAAGCGGCTGCGAGGTCCGATAACCGGGGTGGAGTCCTGTGATTAGCATCTCTATTTCCAGGCGCTTGACGAGGCCGATCTCGTCGAGAAACGCTTTGATGTTACCCTTCGGGAAGGCCATTCGGTCTACGGCGAGGCCGTCCCCCCTTGTGAGGTTGTAGACGACGAGGCTATCGGCGCGCTCCTCGAACCGGGTGAACTCGTACTGGTGCAGACGGCAAACCTGTCCACCGGTCTGACCCCGGTAGCGCACGTTCTCAACTCCCACGTCGCCGATACGCGACCACGCTGATGGCAGGGGCTGGATAAATCGGGAGGTGATCGTGTCGTTGCGAAGTCCGGCGGGGAATTCCGTCCAAGTCACGAACTGTACGTTTCCTGGGCTGACACTCGATATGACCACGTACGGCGTTAGCTGGCCGAAGCCTTCGTAGCGGAGCGCTGTGGTCGAATCCGCGATAACGAGACCGCTCTCAAAGCTCCCACTGACAGTGTTGTTGTAACTGGCGTCGATGTGGTAGACCACGACCGAAGAGCCAGGGATGCGCTGGCGCCAAATGTCCACGCTGTCGGGCCCCCAGTCGCCACAGCCCGCGACGACCAAGCCGATCAACGCAAATACAGCGGGGCGTAAACAAGGCAATGGTGCAGGGCGGCCAAACATATAGCCGTTGGAGAACCTGAGGCCCTCTAGTTGTAGATGACGAGGGTAAACGTAGCGATCACGTCGCAGCCTCGAAGGGCAACGAGTTCCTCCGAACCGATTGCCAGGCCGCCGTCCATGACGCCGGTTCCATCGTAGTACCAGAACGAATCAGCGTTAGCGGCTCGAACCATAAACGAGTCCGGTGTCACCTCAGGTCCGAAGAATGAGGCGAGATCGGTCTCCGGCACGCGCCCCACGAATCGGTCCGGGGCGAGTGGTTGACCAGAGGGCGACGTTAAGGTCTCGCACGGTAACCGCTTCGCCTCTCGGTCGCAGGAGGGGAAGTAGCTCTCGCAGGCATCACCCCGCGAACTGGCGCAAGCACTTGCTACCAGCGAGAGCAGAGCGAGGATCATGGCGTGGCGCATTCAATCGATGGCTGCCGAGAGCTTCTCATCATAGAGCTGTTCCAAGCGACCCCGATAGTATCGGCTAAGCCGAACGCCGCACCACGGACAGTACCGGATCGCCTGTCGGGATTCGAGCGTGACGGGACCACCTTGAGAAACGACCAGGTCCGTCAACGTCCCGTTCTCCTTCCGGGGTATAGCCTACCCGATGTGCAGGTTTCTATCGTCGAATTCAGCCTGTTTGAGGCGTTTGCCGCACATAGCGGCGAGTGATCGGCCGCTGGACGTGCCCTCGGGCCACCGCATGGATCCCCGATCAGGTCGGGGATGACCTCGCATCGGCGTTTCTAGGCCATATTGGTGCTTCGAAAACTTGCACACCGGGTCAGCCTGCATTGCGTAGCAGACCATGAAGCCGCCGTCGGCCTGCTCGTTTGGGACGGCATAGACGCACAGGCCGCGCTCGTGGCGGCCCTCGAACATCGAGCGCATCAGGTCGCAGCACCACTCGTTTTTCTTCGCTCGAAACACAGCTAGAGGAGGGAACGGAGCGGAGTCGGCACGGCGGAGAGTTACGCCACGCCGCGCGCGACTCGCCAGCCGTAGTTCTGGAAAACGCAGGCAAACACGAGCCCGAGAGCAACGATCCAGACCCAGGGGGGCGCCGCCGCCATGTGGTAGAAGAGGGGAAACGGAGACTGCTCGATCCAACTCGGGTGCACGAACGTCGGGTCAAGCCCGAGGGCCCACCTCGGTAGTTGGTAGTAGAGCGTCGCGACAGCGCACAGTCCCAGGATCACGAGAGCAGCGTTCTCGGCGTACTTCGGTGCGCGTGTCTCTTGATCTAGGGCTTCGTTCATTGCAGGTACCACGTCCAGGCGTTCATACATCCACACGTCGTCAGTGGCTCCAGTCCGCCGTCACGAGTTCGAGCGCGCCGTCGATCTGCGCCATGTCGAGCTCGCCGTAGTTGTAGGCGACGGCCAGTTCGCCGTTGTCGTGGAAGACCCACGTCGAGGGGATCCACGTGACGGGGAGGCCGAGGAAGGTGCGGCGGCGCTGGCTCTTGTCGCTGCTCGCTCCGAAATCAGGCTGGGTGAGCACCTCGACGCGCGCGGGGATCGCGTAGCGGTCGAGCGTCTCCTGCCCGGTCTCGCCGTCGTTCCAGATGGTCACGAAGGTGAACGTCACGTCGGGGTGGCGCTCGATGACCTCGTACCAGCCCGCCTCCAGCTCGGCGAGCGAGTTGCCGCACCATGGGGCCCAGAAGTGAACCACATGGACGCCGTCTTCCAGGATCTGCGCGCGAACCTGCTCCTCAGCGGCGGTCGGCGGCATCACGTCGCCCACCATGCCCGTGCGCTCGTCGATGCACGCCGTTCCTGCGCCGTCCGTGGAGGCGACACCTGTGAACGGCGTCAGCGAGGAGCCGTCGTCCGCGCAGCCGATCTCGTCGCTGGAGCCAGCCTCATCGCTGGAGCCGATCGCATCGCTGGAGGAGACGACCTCGCTGACGGAGACCTTGCTCGTGGGGGCCGTCTGGGCGAGCGCGGCCGGGAGGGCGAACAGGAGCAGAAGCGGGAGGAGGCGGGCTGTCATGGGTGCGGAGGGCATGGCAGAGCAGTCGTTGGGGAAGCGTAGTCGTAGCGCCGCCAACGGGGGCGCTGGTAGGCGCGTTCCGCGTGCCGATGCGCCCAGCGCGGTGTGCGAAACCGCGCAGTCGGGCCCCTCGACCCCGTCGGAATCAGCGATTGTGGGGGGTGGCATCGCTTTTTCTCTAGAAAGAAGCCACCTCGTCAACGCGCCCCGTCATGCTCCGCAACTACCTCCGCATCGCTCTCCGGACGCTCCGCCGCCAGCGCAGCTACGCCGTGCTCAACGTGGCGGGCCTCGCGATTGGCCTCGCCGCGTGTCTCCTCATCGGCGTCTACGTCCTCGACGAACTGAGCTACGACCGCTTCCACGACGACGCGGACCGTATCGCCCGGGTAGTGATCGAGGAGGACGGCGAGCCTGACGGCACGTTCACGGGGCCGCAGTTCGCGCTCACGATGCCCGAGTCGTTCCCCGAGATCGAGCAGACGGCGCGGGTGCTGCGCCAGCGGGCGCTCGTCGCCTACACGGACCGCACGCAGGGCATCAACCAGCGCTTCAACGAGGACCAGGTGCTCTACGTCGACTCGACCTTCTTCGACGTGTTCGACTTCGCCTTCGTCGCGGGCGACGCGAGTGCCTTCATGGGCCGCGACGTCATCCTGCTCACCGAGTCTACCGTGCCGCGCTACTTCGGTGACGCCGACCCGACGGGCCCCGAGGTCATCGGCCAGCCGATGACGCTCTCCAACGTCGCCGAGCGGACCTACACCGTGGCGGGCATCCTCGAAGACCCGCCCGCCAACTCGCACCTCGACTTCGACATCGTCGTCCCCTACGGCGCGTACTACGCCGAGTACGGCATTCCCTTCGAGGTCAACTCGTACTTCTGGCCGAACGGGCTGACCTACCTCCGCCTCACGCCCGATGCGGACATCGCTGCGATGGAGGCCCGGATGGAGGCGTACGAGGAGCAGCAGCGCGAGGCGCAGTACGCCGCCCAGTTCGACGTGCGCCTGGAGCCGCTCACCGACATCCGCCTCGTGGGCGGCTACGACGCGCCGGGCACGTGGCCGCAGGTGCGCGCCTTTGGAGCCATCGCTGCGTTCATTCTCCTGCTAGCGTGCATCAACTTCATGAACCTGGCGACGGCGCGCGGGGTGCAGCGCGCCAAAGAGGTCGGCGTCCGCAAGTCCATCGGGGCGCGGCGCAGCCAGGTGGCGGG
>JBCDFO010000335.1:0-5499 GCA_039177895.1 Bacteroidota bacterium | reverse complement strand
ACGCCGCCACGCCCGCCGGATGATCGCGCTGCTCGTCCTTCTGCTCCTCCAGCCGCTCGCCACCGAGCCTGCGATCCCGCGTACGGAGGCCGACCGGCTCTTCGCGCTCGCAGGCGATCTCTACGACGCAGGCGACTACGCTGCCGCTGCCGCCACCTACGGCTCGATCCTTGACGGCGGCTGGGCAAACGGCGCGCTCTACCACAACGCTGGGCAGGCGTACGTGCGCGCCGGACAGCTCGGGATGGCCATTCTCCACCTCGAACGCGCCGCGCAGCACCTACCCGGCGATCCAGCCGTGCAGGCTCACCTGGCCGACGCCCGAGCGCAGGTCCAGGGAGACGGAGTCGTCCTCTCTACGTCGCCCCTCACCCGCATCGCAGGCGGCATCGCGGACGCGCTCACGCTGGACGGCCTGCTCGCGCTAGCGCTGCTCGCCTGGATCGGAACGCTGGCACTGCTCGGCTGGCGGGTATGGTGCAGGGAGCAGCTTCTGGCGGCGCAGCGGACACGAATCCGCCGTGGTCTCCTGGTGGCTGCACCGCTGGCCCTCCTGCTCCTCGCCACGACGGTCCTCGCCTCGGTGGAGCACCACGTGGCCCGGGGCGTCGTGCTGGAACCGATGCCGCTCGCCTACACGCCAGGCGGGGCGCTGGACGGAGTCGAGATCGCCGAAGGCCTCGTCGTGCGGCTCGGCGCGGCGCAAGGGGCCTGGCAGGCCATCGTGCTGCCCGATGGCACCGAGGGCTGGCTCCCGACGACCGCGCTCGGCCGGATCTAGCCGTCGGTGCCCGTGCGGCGCGGAGACGACGCAGGCGTGGTCGCCGAGCGTGGGACGTTGACGAGCCGCTGCATCAGACCGAGCACGTCCTCGGCGTCCTCCGGATCAAGGGACCCGCTGCGAACGGCGAGGCGCGTCGTCTCGACGGTGAGCGCGGAGTACACCGGGATCAGGTGCGGGAGGTGCTGCCGGAGTGCGAGACCGTGGCGGCGGAGCGTGTCGAGGTCGCCCCGCGCGACGGGGCCGGTGAGCACGTCCTCCGGCGTGGAGGCGGCCAGGTTGGCGAGGGTCCCGCGCACGAGCGGCTCGATCACCGCGAAGCTGTCCGCGCGGTCAATGTCGAGTGAGAGCAGGATCTCCTGCACGAGGCCCATCAGCGTGACGAAGAAATTCGACGCCATTGATGCGGCGAGGTGGTAGCGCGCCTTGGCCTCGGCGGAGAGAACGAGGTAGCGCATGCCCAGCCCGACCGCGAGTTCGATGCCCGCCGCGACGGGCTTGGCGTCGCCTTCGAGCCCGACGTAGATGTCGTCGAGCGTAGCGGGGTCGCTCTGCGGCGTGATCGTCTGGAGCGGGTGGAAGCTGAGCACGTCCGCGCCGAGGTCGGCGAGCGGATCGAGCACGGCAGCCGGGAGCGCGCCCGAGACGTGGGCGACGACGGTGCCGCGCCAGTCGTGGCGGACGCGCGCGAGGTCGTCTGCCACACGGGGCAGGTCGTCGTCGGGGACGCAGATCAGGAGAAGCCGCGTCGCCGGCGGGAGGTCGCGGAGGTCGTCCGAGGCACTTGCCGCCTCGACCTTGCGAGCCAGGGCATCGGCATGGGCGCGGGTCCGGCTCAGAATCGCACGGATGGGGTAGGCCTGGGCGCGCAGCCGGAGCGCGAGCACGCGACCGACAGCCCCGGCCCCGACGAGCGTGACGCCGGGCCGAGCCTCCCTAAAGACTGAGGCATAGACCGCCATGGAGGGGATACGTGGTGGGCGGGTGAGGTAGCCTCGAAGGGTACGCACGCAGCCGGTTTCCCTGCCGTGAAAAGTGCCTGAGGCACACGGTCCCGGACGGCGTCATACCGAATGTGGGGGCAGCGTCGCGACCGAGCCGAAACGACGAGGCCGGACTCGAGCTATCGGCTTTCCGCTCTCGGCTCTCAGATGGGCGCGTCGCAACGCATCAGGCAGTGAGGTCGTGGGGCTCCGCGGACCGTTTCTCAGGCGAACGTGACCTCGAAGACCTGAGCCGATCCCTTCGAACTTCTGCCTTTCCTTGCCTCACCCGAGGGCACCGCGCACGAATCCATCGGCGGCGGCGAGGCGCTGGCGGGCATCGTCCGCGTCCACGTCTGCGAGGATCATCACGAGTGCCGTCTTGACGTGGCCGTCGGCCGCCGCGAGCGTGGCCTGCGCCGTCTCGTAGTCCACGCCCGTCGCCAGCATCACGATGCGCTTCGAGCGCTCGACCAGCTTGAGGTTCGACATCTGGAGGTCCACCATCATGTTCTCGTAGACCTTGCCGAGCTTCACCATCGAGATCGTCGTGAGGGCGTTGAGGACGAGCTTGGTGGCTGTCCCGCTCTTCATCCGCGTCGATCCCATGATCGGCTCCGGGCCGACGGCCGGGCAGATCGCCACGTCGGTGACGTCGTGGAGGTCGAAGCGCTCGCGGGGGTTGCACGTCACGAAGAGCGTGGTTGCGCCGATGGCGTGGGCCCGCTTCACCGCCCCGACCACGAACGGTGTCCGGCGGCTCGCTGCGATCCCGCACACGACATCGTCCGCCGTCACCTCCGCCTCGTCGATGGCAGCGGCCCCGTCCTCCTCGTGGTCCTCCGCGCCCTCTTGCGAACGGAACACAGCGGGCGTCCCACCTGCGATGACGCCCTGCACCATCTCCGGTGGCGTGCCGTAGGTTGGCGGGCACTCCGAGGCGTCGAGGATGCCCAGGCGCCCGCTCGTCCCGGCCCCGATGTAGAAGAGCCGCCCGCCGCGCTTGAACGCTGCCACGATCCGGTCCACGGCGTCGGCGATGTAGGGGAGTTCGGACTCTACAGCCGCCACGGCGACGCGGTCCTCGTCGTGCAGCATCCGCACGGCGTCGAGCGTCGTCGCCTCGTCGATGTGCATCGTGCGTGGGTTGCGCTGCTCGGTGGCGAGGCGCTGGAGTTGGTCAAAGAGGTCGTTGGGAGGAGCCTTCATGGACGTCAGGACGCGGAAAGGTGGGGTGCGCGGAAGCGGCGCATGAGGAGAAGAAGGCCAGCGATGACGGTGCCCCCCAGGCATAGCCACAGCCACGGGCGGCGCGGGGAAACGGCAAGCGGGGCAACGTCCCCATGGAGCACGAGCCCGGCCCACAAGGAGGGGTGAGCCAGCGCCCCGGTGTGGCGCGCGCGGTAGTCCCGCTGGGCCGCCTGGAGCGCGCGGTCCTTGGGGAGGCCGTCGGCGAGGTGCGCGTAGAAGTCGGTCACGAGTTCCGCCATCGCGGCGTCGTTGACGGGCCAGGCCGTGGCGAGGACGCTGCGGGCTCCGGCGGCCTGGAAGGCGTACTGCAGACCGATCATGCCCTCGCTCAAGTGCGCCAAGCCGTGGGCCGTGCTGCACGCGCTCAGCAACACCAGGTCCGCCACGAGGGTCGCCTGCTGAACTTCGGACAGGAACAGCAGGCTCGACGCGAGGGAATCGGCACCGAACGCGTCGGGGGAGTCGGGAGCAAGGACGACGAAGCTGCTCATGGGGGCGTCGGGGTTCACGAGCGCGTGCGAGGCGAGGTGCAGTACGCGCGCCTGCGGTGCCCACGCGAAGAACGCGGCCTTGGTCGCCGCCTCGTTGAGAAACACCCGGCCGCCGAGGCGCTGGTGCGCGCGGCGCAGTTCCTCCTCGACCCGAGGCAACGAGGTCAGCCCCGCCGACAGCGAGGCCGCGCGGGTGGCCTGCACTCCGAGTGCATCCGATCCAGGCGCATAGGGCGACGCGAAGGACGACCGTCCCATCGCGAGCAGCGGCAGCGAGGGCGTGTCGCGCGCGGGCGCCGCCGTCGCGGCCTCGTAGAAGGCCGAGGCCGAGAGCGAGGTCGAAAGGGCGTAGCGCTGGACGAGGTAGGGGGCCGTTGCGTAGGACTCAGTTGGAGCGGTCGTCAGCAGCGTGAACGGCAGCCCGACGAGCGGCCCCTCGGGCACGAGCACGAGCGCCTCCACATCTGCCAGCACCGCTTCGACGGGCGCGAGCAGCAACGCGTAGAGTTGGTGCGCCCGGTCGAGGTCGAACACGCTGGGCGTGGTACTCGCCGACTCATCTGGTGCCACCGCGAGCAGTGGAGCCAGCGCCGACACGTCCACCGAGGCCACGGCGAGCGTGTCGGGCGTGAGCGCAAACACATAGCCGGCCTCGCCCTCCAGGAAGTAGGTCACGAGGGCGCGATCCTGGGCTTCGAGAATCGTCTGGATCGCATTCAGCGGGGGGGAAGCCAGTTCGGGAGCGTCACCGAGTTGCCCCGTGAGCGCGTCGATGCTGAGTTGGGCGCGTTGGATGTCGGTGGTGTACTGGCTACGCTCGGCCACGCTCAGAGTGGTACGATCCAGGGCACGGCGGGCGTCCTCCTGCACCGCAAACAAGCTGTCGAGCGCAGCCCGGTCGCGGGCGGACAGGACGGCCCGGCGCTGTGCCGCGTCGCGGAGGTCGTGGAAGTAGCGTGCCCGTGAGGCATCGAGCGTCGCGAAAGCCTCGGCATGGCGCCCCTGGCGAAGGTAGAGGTGCGCCAGCGCACGGAACGGCCGCTGCCCCTCCACCCAGGCCGCCGGGGCCACATCCAGCAACCCATACCGAGCTCGACTCTCCAGCGCGTAGGCCATGGCACGACGGTAATAGGCCTCGGCATCCGAGAGCACCTCCGCCGTACGAGTCCCGCTGGTGCTCTCGGTGACGCGACCAAGCAGCATGTGCGCCCGGCTCTGGTAGTCGAGCGTGCGAACGGTGTCAGCAAGCACCTGAAAGGATGAAGCTACGGTCTGCGCCTGTGTTACCTCTCCCAGAGCAAGAGCCGTCCGAACGCGTTCCTCGTAGAAGAGCGCCCAGCGATCAGCTCGGTCTTCGAGGTCGCGAAGTAGCGTCTCGGCATGGTCCAGCGAGGCTGCGGCCTCTGCGGGCCGTCCGAGCCAGCGCAGCGCTGTCGCCCGCCCAATCGCCACGACTGGACGCTGGCGGCGTCCATTTTCGTGTGTTTCGAAAATGCCCTCTGCCTCGTCCAGGAAGGACAAAGCCGCGGCCAGTCTCGCGGGATTGGAGTAGGCTGAGCGCTCTACCCAGTCGAGCACAAGTCGGGCCTGTCGAAGCCGGAGCGTTGCGAGGTGGTAGCGAGCCGGATGCTCACTCACGGCTAGGAAGGAATCGGCTGCCGCGAAGTAGCGCTCGGCATCTGTGAGGCGGCCCAACTCGCGGAAGTGCTCGCCCGTCTCGGAGAGTTGCCGCCCTGCTTCGAGGGGGCTGAGGCGGTCGGCGAGGCCTGCGGCCTCGGCATAGGCCGCGAGACTTTCCCCGTGGAGATTGAGCTGGGCCAACAGAAAGCCGTAGCGCGTGAGCTGGCGAGCGTGCCGGTTCGGAGGCGCTGCCGAGGCAATGTCACGGAAGTAGCGCTCGAACGCGAGCAGCAACTGCTCGGTCCGTCCCATTTCGAGCAACAGGAATGCCTCGTATTCGCTCACGCGGGCGTGCGCTTCCGTGGGGATCGGT
>JBCDFO010000334.1:0-5525 GCA_039177895.1 Bacteroidota bacterium | reverse complement strand
CACCAACCAGATCGTCATCTTCTGCGTCGCGATCTCGCTGGGGCTGCTGCTCTACGGCATCTTTACGATGCTGCAGTACTACACGGTCGACGTGCTGCAGCGCCGCCTCTTCGCCGCGACGGGCCTGGAGATCGCCTACCGCATCCCGATGATGAAGCGCTCGGCGCTGGAGGGCGAGTACGGCCCCGCGCTGATGAACCGGTTCTTCGACGTGATCACGATGCAGAAGAGCCTCGCCAAGATGCTGATTGACGGGCTGTCGTATTCGCTCGTGGCGCTCGTGAGCTTGATTCTCTTGGGCCTCTACAGCCCGTTCTTCCTCGTCATCGGGCTCTTCGCGGTCCTCTTCACACCGGTGCTGATCTGGGGCCTCGGGCGCAACGCGCTCGACACGAGCTTCCGGGAGTCGAGCACGAAGTACGCGATGGCGCACTGGCTCGAAGACCTCTCGCGCTGCCACCAGAGCTTCAAGCTCAACGGGGCCACCTCGTACGTCCACGCCCGCACCGACCGGCTCGCAGCGCGCTACGTGCGGACGCGCGGCGACCACTTCCGCATCTTCGGGCGGCAGCTCGCCAGCGCGGCCATCTTCCGGGCGCTCGTGGTCGGCATCGCGCTCGGCATCGGCGGCTACCTCGTCACGCGCGGCGACATCACGCTCGGGCAGTTCGTGGCCGCTGAGCTCGTCATCGTCTCGCTCACGGGCGCGGGGTTCAACCTCGTCAAGCTCTTCGACCAGGCGTACGACCTGCTCACGGCGATCAGCAAGATTCTGCATATCACCGACAAGCCCCTCGAAGCGGTCGGCGGCGAGCCGATGCCCCCAGGGACAGGCCCAGCGACCATTGAGCTACGCGGTGTCACCGTCGGCTACGGCAGCCGCCCGGCGCTCAAGGATGTCTCATTCCGTGCCGAGGCGGGCACCCACGTGAGCATCGTCGGCGTCGGCGGGGCTGGGAAGTCGACGCTCTCGCGCACGCTCGTCCGCCTCCACAAGCCCGAGAGCGGCCGCATCACGTTCGACGGGCACGACATCCGCCGCCTCGACCTGAAGGCGTACCGCCGGGACATCGGCATGGCGCTCTCCACCGACGAACTGTTCAAAGGCACGCTCCAGGACAACATCACGATGGGCCGGCCCTTCACCTACCCCGAGATGCAGCAGGCGCTCTACATGGCCGACCTGGAGGACAACGTGCTGGGGCTGCGCGACGGTCTCAACACGGCGGTCACCTCGGCGGGGCTGGAGTTCGCCCAGGGCTTTGTGCGCCGCATCATGATCGCCCGCGCCCTCATCGGCGAGCCGCGCGTGCTCATCCTCGACGAGGCGTTCAACGGCATCGAGGAGCCGGTCAAGCAGAAGCTCATGGACCGGATCTACACCCACAAGGCCTGGACGCTCATCACCGTCACCGACGACGACCCCGAGACGGTTGAGCGGGCCGACCACGTGATCGTGCTCGACCGCGGGTCGGTCGTGTGGGCCGGGCAGCCGCATGCGCTCGCCCGGGAGCCCGACGCGTACCTCTGCGAGCACTTCCCGCAGCTCGTCGCGTCGCTCCGCACCAGCCAGCCCGCCTGACCGCCCCATCCGTAAGCCGCGTTCTCATGTCGTCCTCATCCACCCCGTCTGACGGTACCAGCCGCCCGCTCTGGAGCTGGCGCGACGCCCGGTCTCCGGCGGAGCGACTGGCAGGATTCATTCCGCCGCACGAGTCGCCCTACGGCCTGCATTCGAGCGCGCTGCAGGCCGCCGAGACCCCGAAGATGGCGCTTTGGGTGATGCTCGGATCGTTCGTCACGTTCGCGCTGCTGGCCGTCGCCCTGATGGTGACGCCGTGGCAGCAGACGGTGTCGGGCTCCGGAGCCGTCACCGCGTTCTCGCCCGACGCGCGCCCACAGCCGGTCGAGGCGCAGCTCTCCGCGCGCATCCAGCAGTGGTACGTGGACGAGGGCGACGCCGTCGCGGCCGGGGACACCATCGCGGTGCTCGAAGACATCAGTACGTCGTTCCTGGACGACCGCTTCGTGGAGCGCATCGCCGCGTCGCGGACGAGCGAGCTGCGCGTGCTGCAGCTGGAAACGGAGCGTGCACGCCAGACGCGCTCGCAGGCCGAGCAGCAGCTCCGCGCCGCGCGGGCGCGTCTGGAGAACGCCTCGCTGGAGACGGCCACGGCGCGCGAGCGCTTCCGGCGCGCCGAGGCGCTCTACGCAGACGGGCTGACCTCGCTGCGTTCGTTCGAGAGCGAGCAGCTCGCCCTGCAGAAGACGCGTGCCGACTCCATCGCCGCCGCCGCCGAGCAGGAGGCCGCCCGGCAAGAGGTACTGTCGGCTCGCCTCGACGTAGACCGCATGACGAGCGCCCTCGACGCGCGCCGCGCCGAACTTGACCTGCGGCTCGATAACGCGCAGGGGCGGCAGTCGGCCTCCGTGGTGCGCGCGCCCATCGACGGGGTCATCGCTCGCGTGAGCGAGGCCGGGCCAGGCCAGACGGTGTCGGCCGGCGACCAGCTTGCGCTCGTCGTGCCCGAGACGGACGACCAGGCCGCCGAGCTGTTCGTGAGTAGCCTGGATGCTGCTATCGTGGAGCCGGGGAGCCGAGTGCAGTTGCAGTTCGCGGGCTTCCCGGCACTCCAGTTCGCGGGCTTTCCGGGCGTCTCGATCGGCATCTTCACCGGCACCGTGCGCGTCATCGACCCCGTGGACGACGGCATGGGGCGCTACCGCCTGCTCGTGGTGCCGGACACCACCGGCGGGCTGCCTGCGTGGCCGAGCCGCAGCTACCTCCGCCAGGGCTCGTCGGTCACCGGCTGGGTGATGCTCTCCGACGTCACGCTCGGCTACGAGATCTGGCGGCGCATGAACGGCCTCCCGCCGGAGATCCCCGTCCGAGAGTAGGTCGTCCTGGAGTCCATGCCCCATCACCGCTGCAGCATGTCGATGCACCGTGTCCTAGACGGCCTGTGGGGCATAGGGCGTAGGGCGTGGGGAGGCTGGATGACCCTCGCGCTCGCGGTCACCCTGCTCAGCAGTTCATCGGCGCTTGCGCAGGAGGAGGGGCGTTCTAGTCTTCGCTGCGAGCCAGGCCGTGACTGCCCCGTGCTCACGCTCGACGCGTTCCTCGATCAGGTGGTTCGGACCAACCCGGCTGCGCGGGCGCTGCGCCTGGCGTCCGACCGCGCGCAGGCCGACCTCCTCGACGCCCGCGGCGGCTTCGACCCGGTCCTGCTCTCCGGCTACGAGTACAAGACCGAGGACGACGCCGACAAGCTCAACGTCCTGCGCGGCGGTGTGGCGCTCCCGTTCGACCTGCCGATGAGCCCGAGCCTGCTAGTCGACTACCGGCGCGGGCTGGGGTCGAGCATCGACCCGTCGGTGAGCACGTCGGCGGCGGGGGAGACGCGCTTCGGCCTCTCGTTCTCGCCGCTGCAGGGGTTCGGCACCAACAAGCGGCGGGCGGCGCTCGAAGCGGCGCGTCTCGAACCGCGCCTCGCCGAGGCCTTCGAGACACGCGGGCAAAACCTGCTCTTGCTGGAGGCCACGCAGACCTTCTGGTCGTGGGTCGAGGCACAGGAGGTGCTGCAGATCAACCGCGAGCTGCTGGTGCTGGCCACCGAGCGGCGCGACTTCGTCGTGCGGCAGGCGCGCGCTGGGGAGACGGCTGCGGTGGACAGCGTCGAGGCTGAGTTGGCTGTCGCTAGCCGAGAGGGCAAGGTGGCTGAGGCGGTCCGCAAGGCCGAGCAGGCGAGCGTCAAGCTCGTCGTGTTCCTGTGGGACGAGGACGGCACACCCGAGGCGTCGCGCTACACCGCGCCTGTGCTCCCGGCACTGCCCGTCGAGCCCGACTCCGCACAGGCCGTGGCGACGGCCCTGGCCGAGCGCCCGGAGTTGCGCGAGGTCGCGCTGGAGCAGCGGCAGGTCGAGGTGGAGCAGCGCCTCGCCCGCGAGCAGCTGCGCCCCGACCTCAGGCTGGAAGCGCAGGTCGTGTCGTACGACGACAACCCGCTCGGCGTCACGGACGTGAAGCTCGGGGTCAAGATCGACCAGCCGCTCTTCTTCCGCAGCGAGCGCAGCGAGATAGCGCGCGCTGAGATCGAGATGCAGGCGCTGCGCTTCGAACAGGACCTCACCGAGCGTGCTATCCGCGCCGACGTGGACGCTGTGCTCGTCGCGCTGCGGCAGTCGTTGGTTCGGGTGTCGGTGGCCGAACGTCGAGTGGAGCTGGCCCAGCGCCTGCAGGAGGCCGAGCAGCGGCGCTTCGAACTCGGCGAGAGCACGCTCTTCCTCGTCAACCAACGCGAGCAGGCCTTCGCCGAGGCCCGCGAGGAGCGCATCGCAGCGCAGATCGATGTGCTGCAGGCAGACGCTACCTTCCGGTGGGCCACCGGGACCATCGGCGACCTCCTGAGCGCCTCCGGCCGCTGATGCTCCCCCGCTTGATGCTCCCGGGCCCGATGCTCATACCCGACGCCGCGACCACCCGATGACGATGCCATGCGCGACGCCTACCTCCCGCCCAGCCTCGACGCTCTGACCGAGATCGATGTGTCGGGGGCGACGTACACGACGGGGCCCGTCACCGTGCACGGCCTCGTTTCGATGCGCAGCCAGGGTGCCGTGGTGCACGAAGACTACCTCTCCCATGGGTTCCGCCTCGTGGCGTGGCGGCGGGCCGGTGGCCCGCTTGTGGAGCGCCCGCTGACCGTCCTGCGCGCGGTCCCGAAGGAGCACCCCTGGAGCGCCGATGCCCCGCCGGGCAGCCAGGTACGGCTCACCGTACGCCTGTCCGACGACGAGACGCGCGCCGTCTTCCTGGACGACCTCGGCCTGGGCGACCGCTTCGAGCACGCCGACGACGACCTGTTCGACCTCGCCGACGAACTGCGCCGTCCCCAGACCATCGAGACGGAGCGCTTCGGCACACTCACCGAGAACCAGCAGCTCGGCTGGATGGAGAGCACGGCAAACTGGAACGGCACCGACCTACGCCTCACGCTCAGCCGTGGCATGCGCGGTCGCATCGATGCCGACGACTTCGCGCCCGCGCTCCACACCGCCGAGCAACTATGGGCCGACGAGGCTGGCTGGAAGGATCGCATCGAGGCCCACGCGGCGACGCTGTATCCGATCTGGGACGGCGGCTGGCGGCAGGACGGCGATGCGCCGGATGTGTTCGTCGCGCGGATGACGCTCGAGACCATCGCGTGCGGCCCCGACGGCGCGTTCGAGTTCTGGTACGACGACGGCGACCTCTTCGCTGGCCACGCGATCCTCGTCAGCGGTACCCTCGCCGACGGCCCTACCCTGGCAACGCTCGCGGGCTAGACCTCGAACCCGTCATACTGAATCCGGGAGCGGACTTGCGACCGATCCGGAGCGCCGAGGCCGGATTTGGGCCGTCGGCTGTCAGCTATCGGCTTTCGGTTTCCCAGGTCGCAACTCATCAAACGGACTTGGTGTGACAGCGTCAGCGTCTCGACTCCAGAAGTCATGCCTAGCCCGTAGTGCAGCCTACAGACGGCGGT
>JBCDFO010000333.1:0-5555 GCA_039177895.1 Bacteroidota bacterium | reverse complement strand
GGACACGCACGGCACGACCGAGATGGAGTCGTACGGCGTGCACGCGTTCCTCGTCCCGATCCGCAGCGCCGACGGCTGCCCGATGCCGCGCGTGCGCATCCAGGACGGCGGCGAGAAGATGGGCCTCAACGGCGTCGACAATGGGCGGCTGTGGTTCGACGAGGTCCGCATCCCGCGCGAGAACCTCCTCGACCGCTTTGCCTCGGTGTCGGCCGACGGCACCTACGACAGTCCAATCCCGAGTGAGGGCCGCCGCTTCTTCACTATGCTCTCGACGCTCGTCGGCGGGCGCATCGCGGTCGGCTCCGGCGGCAACAGCGCGGCGAAGGTGGGCCTCACCATCGCGATCCGCTACGGCGCGCGGCGGCGGCAGTTCGGCCCGAAGGACCGCCCCGAGGTGCCCATCCTCGACTACCTCTCGCACCAACGGCGTCTCTTCCCGCTGCTCGCGAAGGTCTACGGCCTCCACTTCGCCCTCGCCAAGCTCCGCGACGACTTCGCGGCGGCCCGCCCCGGCGACGACCTCCAGGACATCGAGGCGCGCGCCAACGCGCTCAAGGCCTTCGCGACCTGGAACTGCACCGAGACGCTCCAGGAGGCCCGCGAGGCCTGCGGCGGCCAGGGCTACCTCTGGGAGAACCGCCTCGCCGCCCACAAGCGCGACTCCGACATCTTCACCACGTTCGAGGGCGACAACACCGTCCTCCTGCTGCAGGTGGCGAAGGGCCTGCTCTCCGCCTACGCCAACGAGTTCAAGAACCTCTCGACCTTCGGCAAGGTGCGCCACGCGCTCGCTGACCGCGTCGAGCAGATCGTCCACCTCAACCCGCTCCTCACCGTCAAGAAGGACCGCGACCACCTCCGCGACCCGGCGTTTCACCTCGACGCCTTTCGCCAGCGCGAGCGCGACCTGCAGGTGGGGGCCGCCAGCCGCCTCAAGCGCCGCATCGACGGGGGCATGGACTCGTTCGATGCCTTCGGGGAGGTGCAGGACCACCTGCTCACCGCGGCCTGGGCCTACGCCAAGCGCGAGACGCTGGAGGGCTTCCACGGGGCGGTCGAGGCAACCGAGGATCCTACGCTGAAGGCGCTCTTGGGCAAGGTGTGCGCGCTCTACGCGCTCTACGACCTGGAGGAGGACCGGGGCTGGTTCCTCGAACAGGGCTACATGGACGGCGGCAAAGCCAAGGCGGTCCGCGCGGAGGTCAACGCGCTGCTCGGCGAGCTGCGCCCCCACGCCGTCGCCCTCGTGGACGCGTTCGGCCTACCCGATGCTACGGTCGGCGCTCCCATCGGTACGCGCGAGGTGGCGGAGCGGACGTAGAGGCGCAAGCGGCAGCGCGAGCGCGCACGGTGTGTTGCATTGTGCAACAGCACACTGTGCGCTTATCGAACGAACGTGGGACTTGGACGCTGGTTAGGACGCGGCGGCTGGTCAGGGTGGCGCTCGTTTAACACGAAGAGAGCCGAGGGAAGCAATGTCATTCGCGGCGATTGATCGCCGTAAACCGGCCCGAACGCGCGGAAACGGGCAGGCTGGCGCAGGCTGGAACGATGTTCGGGACCTAGGTGGGCAACCAACCACACCCCACCACTCCGTCGTCATGTCTCGCTTCACCTCCCTGCATGCTGTCCTGTTCGCGGTCGTCGCCGCTTTCCTGCTCGCCGCCTGCGACCTCGCCAGCCCCGAACTCGACGCGCCCGACCCCAGCGCGCCGGACGCGCCCCTCGGCGGCCTGACCGCGCCAGAGTCGTTTGACTTCGCCACGAGCCAGCCGGTGGGCCTCACGCTCACCGAGGCTACGGCGGGCGTGCCGACGCGCTACGACGTGTGGCGCATCGGGACCGACGGCGCGCGTCACTACCTCGGCGCGGGGATGGCCGACGCGAGCGGGCAGACGACGCTCCCGTTCGCGCTCCCGACGGCGACCGAGCGGCTCATCGTCCGGCGCAACGCGGCGGGGGACGAGTCCGAAACCGAGGTGGCCGTGACCGCTGGGCAGGCGAGCTACGCGTTTGCTGGCGCGGGCAGCAGAGCCAACGGGCAGTGCAGCGACGTGATCGTGGCGGTCAACAAGAACAAGGACCACTTCCTCGCCGACTACGAGACGTTCAGCGAGACCACCATGCCGACGTTGCCGGAGGGCACCTACGGCATGGCCGTCGATCCGATCGGCCGAGCGATGTACTTCACCACCATCCCGCGCATCAACGGCAGCCACCAACTCGTCCGCTACGACCTCGACACGCAGGTCTACACCACAGTCGGGCCGTCGATTGACTCCCATGCTATGGCGTTCGACCCGCAGCGCGGGGTGCTCGTCTCCGTCATGCGCGGCGAGATGACCACCATCGACCCGGCGACCGGGGCGGCGCTGCAGACCTGGACGCTTCGCGATGTTGACACCCCGACGGGCGGCGACGTCATGATCAACGTCAACGGCGAGGTCTTCTTCTCGCGCAACAACAAGCTCTGGCGCATCGACGACGTGGACGCGACGACCAAGCAGGGCGTCCTGATCCGCTCGCTTCCGATGAACCCAACCGGGGGTACCGTCGGGGCGGATGGTTTCCTCTACCTCGTCGCTGACAAGACGCTCTACCGGGTGGACCCAGTCTCGGGCGACCTGCAGCAGATCCACACCCTCTCGCGCTTGGCCAACGACCTCGACTTCCTGCCCTGCGCCACCGGCCCGAGCTACAACCAGGATCAGGATGGCGATGGCGTCCCGGACGTCTTCGACGACATGCCGAACGACCCGACGGTTGCCTTCGAACGCTTCATGCCTGCCCAGAATCAGTTCGGCGCGCTCGCCTTCGAGGACCTGTGGCCGAGCACGGGCGACTATGACTTCAACGACCTCGTCGTGTCCTACCGCTACCGCGAGCTGTCGAACGCCTCAGGCGAGGTCGTCCGCCTGGCCGCCGAGTACGTCGTGCAGGCCGTGGGGGCTGGCTACAGGAACGGCTTCGGCGTCGAGCTGCCGGTGGCGGCCTCCGACGTGGCGCGCGTCACCTACAGCCACGCCGCGTCGAGCGTGACGCTAGGCGCCAACGGCACGGAGGCCGGGCACACCAACGCCGTCCTCATCCCGTTCGACGACGCCAAAGACATGGTGCCGGGCGCCGCCGGCTTCGTCAACACCGAGCCTGGCTCCAGCGTGCTGCCCGGCGACACCGTGAAGGTGGATGTCACCTTCGCCGCGCCACGCCCGGGTTCGCTGCTACTCGACGCGCCGTACAATCCGTTCCTCTTCCGCACGGACGACCGCGGCCGCGAGGTCCACCTCCCCGACGCTGCTCCGACGGCCCTCGCCGACACCGAGCGCTTCGGCACCCGGCAAGACCGCACCAACGTCAGCGGCGGCACGACCTACCGCACCGAGGCGGGGCTCCCGTGGGCGCTGCACCTGGCCGAGGGCTTTGCGCACCCGCTGGAGAAGCGGGACCTCACGCAGGGCTACCCGCGCTTTGCGCAGTGGGTGCAGTCGAGCGGGGCGAGCTATCCGGACTGGTACGGGGCGCGCCATCGCGTGGCGAGCCATCTCTTCGGCCAAGAGTAAGCCACCCACGTCCACGCTGGAATGCGGAGCGCCGGGGTCGTCGAGCAGACGGCCTCGGCGCTGTGCGGTTGGTCTCACCCTGTCCAAATACGACGAATGGCGCGCGCAGCGGGGGCCCGTGCGTGTGTACTTATGCGTCAGCGCGGGATGTTCGTTCTGATATTCAGGCAGGTAGGTACCCCAACCTGGACACCTGGGCCGTCAGGGGAGAGGTCGGTTCAAGCGCGTCCCCTGCCACGTGGCGGCGTCAAAGCACAGGGCTAACCCGCAAAACGCAGCAAGTAGGACGGGCGGGAGCCTCGGCCCAGGCTCGTGGAACGGTGTTCGGGACCAAAGCGGGCACACCAACCACCATCGCCGGCACACCACCACGCCGGGCACCACCCACGCCACCATGCACCGCTTCACCACGCTGCGCCGCCTGTCGTTCGTCTTCGGCGTCGCCCTCCTCCTCGCCGCCTGCGACGCGGCAAGCCCTGACCTCGACGCGCCCGACGAAGGCGCCCCGAGCCCCGACGCCGGGCCGCTCAACGGCCTGACCGCCTCGCCGTCGTTCGACTTCGCCACGAGCCAGACGCTCGCACTTACGCTCACCGAAGCAGGCAACGGCGTGCCTACCCGCTACGACGTGTGGCGCATCAGCGCCGACGGCGAGCGCCGCTACCTCGGTGCTGCGATGGCCGACGCCAGCGGTCAGACGACGTTGCCGTTCAATATGCCCACGGCCACGGAGACGCTCGTCGTGAAGCGCAACGCCGCCGGGGCCGTGTCCGAGACCGAGATCGCGGTGCAGAACGGGCAGGCCAGCCACACCTACGCCGCCGCGAGCGGGCGCATGGCGAACTGCACCGAGTCGCTCGTGGCCGTCAACGGCTCGCGCGACCACTTCCTCGTGGACTACGCGACGTTCTCCGAGACCACGCTGCCGACGCTGCCCTCCGGCACGGCGGGCATGGCCGTGGACCCCATCGGGCAGATGATGTACTTCACCACGAAGGACGAGAACAACGCCTCCTTCCTCTACAGCTATGACCTCGACACGCAGGTCTTCGCACTCGTCGGGGCTGTCGGTACGAAGCATAACGCGATTGCGTTCGAGCCGCAGAGCGGTACCCTCTACGCGCTGAGCAACCGGGTGCTTTACAGCATCGACCCGGCCACCGCTGCCGTCGTGCAGTCGTGGAGCATCCCCGGCGTGGACAACCAGAACTCCGGCGATCTCATGATCACCGTGGATGGCTCGATCTACTATGCCGCCAAGAAGAAGATGTGGCGCATCGACGACAACGATGCGACGTCGAAGACGGCCGTCGAACTCATCAACACGTTCCCGAAGAACATCAACGGCGGCACGGTGGACGGCGAAGGCCAGATCTACCTCAACGCCGGGAGCACGCTCTACCGGGTCGACCGGCTCTCCGCGCAGTTCGAGGAGGTCCACACCATGAGCAAGGGCGTCAACGACCTCGACTTCCTGCCGTGCGCCACCGGGCCCAACTACAACCAGGATCAGGACGGCGACGGCGTGCCGGACGTCTTCGACGACTTCCCGACGGAGGCAGACGCGGCGTTTGAGCGCTTCTCGCCGAGCGAGTACGTCTTCGGCGCGGTCGCCTTTGAGGATCTGTGGCCGAGCACGGGCGACTACGACTTCAACGACCTCGTTGTCGCCTACCGCTACCGCGAGATCACGAACTCCGCGAGCGAGGTCGTGCGCTTCGAGGCCGACTATGCCGTCCAGGCCGTGGGCGCAGGCTTCAAGAGCGGCTTCGGCGTCGAGCTGCCCGTGGCGGCGTCGCTCGTGCAGTCGGTGGCCTACAGCCGCCAACCAGGCACCGTCACACTGGCCGCCAACGGCGTCGAGGCGGGCCACCAAAACGCCGTCCTCATCCCGTTCGATGACGCCAAGGACCTCGTGCCAGGCGCGGCAGGCTTCGTCAACACCGAGGCGGGCACGACGCCGCTGGCGAGCGACACGGTCAACGTGCTCGT
>JBCDFO010000332.1:0-5577 GCA_039177895.1 Bacteroidota bacterium | reverse complement strand
TCCACCACGGTGCACGACCAGACACCATCCGGTCTGCGCCATTGCACCTCGGTCTGGTAGTCGTTGACGAAAACCGGATCGCGCTCGGACAGAATCGTCGGCCGAGTAAGAGCAAGCGGATCGCTGGGCGCTTTGGACGCGAGCCAGGCGTCGGACAGGCCCAGGTGCTCGCCCAAGTGACGAACGGGCTCGGGGGTGTGGAATAGGTGCCAGCCCGCCCATACGTCGCGGAGCAGCGGTGCCCAGATGCGCCGGTGCGTCCCCTCGAACATCAACTCGGAGACGCCGTCGAAGAGCACCACGCGCTTGTCGGCGTCGAGCAGCAGCAGGCCTTCGCAGACGGCCTCATCGTAGAGGTCCTCGGGCGTCGCTGCGTCGTGCTCGTCCAGCCATGCCCGGACGTGTACCTCGCCCTCAAACAGCACATCCGGCAGGCTCATACCGCCGTGGCGGTCTGTGGCGAAGCGTACGCGCCTGTGCTCGCGCACGGCATAGTTCGCTCGATGGCTCATGGGCGTCGCGAGGTAGTCGGAAACATCGTCAGCACGCAAAGTTGCCGTCGCAGACGATGTCGAGCAGTACGAAGAGGCCGACGATCAGCGCGTAGCCCAGGAGACTGACGGCCGTGAAGGCGACGAGCCAACCTGTGGGCGCGCTGCTCCGCTTAAGCCAGAAAAGCACGTTGCCGACAATCGGCCAGATCGGGTAGGTCAGGATCGACAGCGCTAGCATCTGCGTGATCGGGTTGCGCTCCGACCCGGGCGCGTCGAACATCATCGCCGTCGAGAGCGCTAGGATCGGCCACACCAACACGCCGAGAACGGCCAGCACGTTGACGATCGCCAGGAGGATGTTCACAGGACTAGGAGGACGGCTTGCTACAAGACCAGCAGGAGACACGACACACGAGGACCGGAGCTCGCGCGCCATCGAAGCGAGCCCGCTCAGGTCACGGCAGGATCGCGCACCTCCGATGATACGCGCCGCTCTTTTTTCTCTTTGAAGAACGCCTTGGTGGCCACGTAGATCGTCTTATCGACCTCGCAGAACACCCGCGTGCCGTCCCGGCTGGTGAGGCGCGTCGTCTTCACGATCTCGGTCTCCCCCTCCGCCTCAACGGTGTCGACCAGGTGCTCGATCTCGGACAGGGTGTACTCGAACACGGCGACCAGGTCTTCGCGGGCGGGGGCCTTGAAGCGGACCACGGCTGCCTTGTCCCACACGATATAGGCGCTGTCGAGGATGTTGATCAGCTGCACCATCGGGATCGGATCGACGGACGAGAAGAGGCTCCCGCCGAAGATGCTGCCGACGTAGTTGCGGTTCTTGTAGGTGAGCGGCAGCGCGATCTCGACGCGCATCAGGTCGTCGGAGACGGTAGTGATCCGCGCCGTGCTGCGCCGGTACATCGGCGAGAGGTTGAACCCGTACTTGAAGAGCGTGGCCTCGCTGAAAAACCGGGGGCCCACCTTCGCGATTTGCTGGTAGATCGACATGCGCAGGGTATCGGCTAGCGTCGTTTCGTGGCACGCTGGAACGGCCTACGAGAACGTACGGACAAGACCGCCCTGAAGTCACGACACCAGCGCAGACCACCCCGCAATCCCGATACGATCACGAGGACGCCAGCGAGCAGCGCACCGCTCAGCCCCATGGAGCACGTCGATGGTTCGACGCGCTACACTGCCGCTCGGACGAGGAAAGGGCGCTGACGCTTGGGATTGGCATGCGGCGGTGGATGCTACCGCGCCCTCCCGCCGAAGCGATCGAACAACGCCTCGATCTTGCCCGCACCGTCGTCTACGCCGCCACTCGTGAACACCTCGACCTCGGTATGGCCGTCGGCGAAAAACTCGATCTCCCACCGCTCACCCGGAACGACCGCCAGCACCATCACGGCATCGTCGCGGTTGTGCTCGACCGTGAAGGCGATGCCCTGAGCGCGAAGACGGTTGAGGAAGCCGATGAACTCGTACAAAACGGGGAGGTGTGTCAGCCGAATACGACGCGATGGCAGCAGCAGCACACAGGATACGCCGACGGCTGGCGAGACTTAGAACGCTGACGCTTGGGGTCGGCCTGCAGTGGCGGGTTCTACAACCCCGTGTCTCGGCGCGTGGCGTTTCTGATGCGAGCGATCATGTCGGACTTCACCTCTTCATAAGGGATGACCCGCATAATGATGTCCCCAAAGAAAGGAACAGCGTTGCCTACGACGCGACTTCCTTCTTCTGATTGAAACGGCTGCATATGCTCAAACAAGTACCCCATGACGCTTGACGCCTCCGGGTCTATCGCCTCGACCCCTGACGGATGGCGTCGGTATTCTACCCGCTCATAGAGTACTCGCGCTTCTGGGCGGCCCTGCAGGCCAAACTCTCCCACCCTATCTCCCTGCGGGCTGATGATTTCGAAGCGGTAGAGAACACTTGAGCGAAGGTGATCGACGAGTTTTTCACCTTGCTCACGTGGGGACATCCTCGCGAAACCCGGAGTGCTTCGCATAACAGTCGGAAGGGGGTCCTCAAAGTAGGCGATGACCTCGTAACCGCGAACCTCGAACCTGTCAACTTCGGTGTGGGGCAGGTCAGATAGAGTAACAGCTGTTTGCTCTAAGCGTGCTGGTTGCGTTGAGGCGCACCCCGAGAGCATGAAAGCCAAAAGGGTGATGAAGAACGGCAGTCTCATGCGACAGGGCTGCAGAACAGAGGGCCGCTCAACCGCGAGGGGCTGAGGGCATGAAGGTCGAGCACAGCAAAAGTAGCGCCGCCGCTCGGACGAGCCGGGGACGCTGGCGCCCTTCGTCGGCGTGCTGCGGTGGGTTAGGCCGCAGCCTGGCGAATGATCGCCAGCGCCGCGAGCGCGCCGACCACGCCGAGCGCACCGATAGCCAGACCCCACGCCCCAGCGCCGACCGCAAGCGCGAGTCCCCAACACACGACCAGAATGGTTGCGACAACCGCTACCGTACGGCGGCGAGAGGGTGCGGCCCATGTCGCTGCTGCCACGAACGCGGCACCCATAAACGGACTGGCGACAGTCTTCGACGCCCAGATTATTGAGTCCGGCCCTGAAGTGAAGAGCGAGGCAAGGGTCAACCCGCCCAGAAACGTAAAGGCGACCTGCGCCGCGACGGTCGCCAGCATCGCTGCGGGAATGACAGCGGCCCAACGAAGCGGGGTGAGCGGGTTGACGTAAAGGGCCGTCATAGCGGTATCGGTTGGTGAGGTAGTCAGTCTAGGGCACGCTGCGGCTTACCCTATAGTCCGGGGCGGTTAGGGCGCAATATAATACGGCGGCTCGACGCACAGTACCTGCGGCCGAGGCTAGCGTCCTGCGCCCAAGCGTCTAGCCTGCAACATCCTAGCCGCGTCTCACCTCGCGGTCCGTTTTGCCGCGCCTCGATACATACCCGCCGCCCCCAAGCTCCTCGACTAGGTCCGGGCGGCGTGCCGCCTCTGACACTACAGCTACGCCACCGAGCAGACTTACGCGGGATGGATCCGCCGCTTCTGCCTCTTCCACCGCGACACAGTCAGCCAAGCGAAGCATGCGGGTGAAACGCGTTGCTGTCGTTGAAACGCGGCACTACGGCACCAGCGCGCGCACGTCGTCCGGCAGCCCCGTAGACACAGCCGGAGCCTCAGCAGCAGGCGTCCACGGGAGCGATGGCCACCATGGCGTCGTGGGGACGGCGTCCAGCGTGACGTGCTCGCCGGGACGCGGGAACGCGACGGGGATGCCCAGCGAGTCGGCCGCGGCACGAAGCCGCTCGGCGGGCTCCGTCCAGCCGTGCAATGACAGGTCGAACGTGCCCCAGTGGACGGGCATCATCACCTCGCCGCGCACCATGCGGTGGACGGCCACGGCCTGCTCCGGCCCGAGGTGCACGTCGCTCCACGCGGCGTTGTAGGCCCCGATCTCGATCAGCGTCAGGTCGAACGGCCCGAGCCGCTCGCCAACCTCGGCGAACGACGGGGTGAGCGCCGTGTCGCCGGAGTAGAACACGCGCCGCTCCACCCCCGCGCCGTTGGTGCCGCGCATCGCCCAGCCGGTCCAGAGCGTCGCGTCGCGGTCGTTGAGGAAGCGTCCCGAGAAGTGCCGCGCGGGCGTACTGACGAGGCGCACGCCTCCCACCATCTTCTCGTCCCACCAGTCGACCTCCTCGATGCGCGCGGGGTCGACGCCCCAGTACTCCAAATGCGCGCCGATGCCGAGCGGGACGAGGAAGCGCGGGATGCGGTCCGCCAGCGCCTGGATGGTCGGGAAGTCGAGGTGGTCGTAGTGGTCGTGCGAGATCACGACTGCATCCACAGGCGGCAGCGCGTCGAGCGGCAGCGGCGGCGCGTGGAAGCGGCGGCTCCCGATCATGGACGAGGGCGACACGCGCTCGCCCCACACGGGATCGATGAGCAGGCGCGCTCCGCTGAGTTCGACGAGGAAGGTCGAGTGGCCGAGCCACGTCACGCGGAGGTCGTCCGGCGGCACGGCGAAGTCAGCGGCCGTACGTGTCACGACGGGCGGCGGCGCGGCGGGCATGCGGTGGTCGCTGCCGCCGAAGAAGAACTCCCGCACGGTGCCCAGCGAGACGCCGTCGTTGCGCGTGGGGAGCACGTTCACGAAGCGCCCGTCACGGTATTGCGGCGAGGCTTCCAGTCGGGCGAGGCGCTCCCCGGCCGACTTCGTACCGAGGGCTTTCCAGGCATCGAGCATGAGCAAAGCGATGAGGAGCAGGAGGACGAGACCGACGCCCCCGATCACGCGTCGCCAACGGCGGCGGGGTCGGGTCGGAGCAGCGGACGGGGTCGTCATCGAACGCGCAGGCGGAACAGGATAGGCCGATGATACGGCCTGCTTCGAGCGACTTGGCCGTACGCGCGACCCGGTGTCCGGACGGCCTGGGCAGCCTGTAGCTACGGTTTCGGCTTCGGCTGCGTTGGCTTCGCGTTCGCCTTGGGCTTCTTCTCGTCCTTCACGTTGAGGAAAAAGCTCAGCGCGACGACCACCGCCCCGATCGCGAGGCCATAGTTGAGCAGGCTCTCCTCGCCGTCCCACGTGACGGCCCGGCCCATGAACGACACCCCCATCACCACAATCGCCGTCTTGAGGAGGATGCCTTTGAGCGTGTCGAAGTCGTCGATCTGGAGCCAGGCGGGCACCCCCGTCAGGTTCTCCACAAACAGCTCGTAGATCCCCACCGAGGCGATAAGCACGCTGAAGCCGAGCAGAAAGAGGTCCACGACGGTCATCGTGTCGTAGATGACGCGCGACTCCGAGTTGGAGAACTGCAGCGTCTCCGCAACCACGAAGCCGCCCTCGACGGTCGCGTAGATCATGACGACGAGGGAGAGCAAAAACAGCCCCAGAGAGGCCAGCAGCCCGATGCCACGGACGAGGTAGCGGAGGACGGTGTTCATAGACGTGGGCGAGGCGCAAGTGGTGGAACGACCGGCTCGCGGCGAGCGGTCTCTGCACGCGCCTACGGCACCATACCTGAATTCCGTTCCACGCCAGGCCGATCCTTTCGCAGACCGCGGTGCCCGATGCGCTCGACCGCGCTAGGTACCTATCTCAGAG
>JBCDFO010000331.1:0-5614 GCA_039177895.1 Bacteroidota bacterium | reverse complement strand
GTTGAAGGTGCCGCGGACGAAGACGTTATCGGTCCCCGGCACGAACTGGCAATTCGTAATCGCCGTGTTCATGTCCACCTGGAAGGTGACATTGCCCTGAGCGAAGGCCGTACCGCTCCAGAGGAGCAGGCCGAGCGCCGCGAGCATGCGTGTAGCGTTGCGCATGGGTTGTTGCAGGAAGGGTTTGGAGGAAGAGCCGCCCGGATGGACAGCGTGTGGGATCAGATGTGTCGCAGACGAGCGTGTGTCGGCTAGGACGTGAACGCCTAGAACGTGACGCCCGCGGAGAACATCTGGGGCGTCCCGAAGACATCGTGGTCCTGGAACGCATAGTCGAAATAGCCGGCAAAGCGGCTATTGAGCGCGTAGCGGAGGCCGAAGCCGAGGGTCCATCCGTCGGCCCCTTCGGAGCCGAAGGCCTGGCGCCATCCGCCGCGCGCGAAGAAGAAGTCGCGGAAGCCGTACTCCGCGCCGAAGCTGGCATTCTGCGCGTCGTCGGCGGGCGCGTTGCCGTCGATGCTGAGGCGGATGCGCTGGCCCGACTGGTTAAAGGCGTCCATCGCCACGCCGACGCGGAAGAGCAGCGGCATCGGCCAGTTGCCGACCTCGTAGTTGACCGCCAGGCGGTCGTTGTTGCCATTCTGGTCCGGCTCCGGATCGAAGGCGCGGCGGAGGTCCGGGCCGGAGAGCTGCATGTCCGTGCCGAAGTTGGCCATCGACATGCCGATGGTGAGGCCGCGGAACCCTGTGTCGTAGACCACGCCGAGGTCGAGCGCGGCCCCGGTGGCGGACTCGTTCCAGATCGACTGGCTGACGATCTTCGCCGTCGCACCGAAGGCGAAGCGGTCGGTGAGGCGGCGGGCGTAGGTGAGGCCGAGGGCGAGGTCGAGCGCGTTCCAAAGCTCACCCGTCTCGCAGACCGGGTTGTCGGGCCCGCACTGCTCGATGGCCGTCACTGCCTCGTCGCCGTAGTTGAGCGCGAAGAGGCTCACGCCGAACGAGCCGAGGCTGCCGCCGTCGAACACGAGGCCAACGTGCTGGAATTGGGTGTCCAGGAACCAGTTGGCGTTGGTGAACTGGGCCGCGCTGCCTCGCTGCATGGCGATGGCCGACGGGTTCCAGTAGAGCGCGCTCGGTCCCTGCACGTCAGCGACCTGCGCCCCGCCCATGGCCGTAGCCCGGGCCCCGATGCCGATGCCGAGGAAGGCCGCGGCCGTGGAGCCGACCTTGTCCTGCGCCAGCACCGAGGGGGCCGACGTAGCGATCAACAGACCGACGAGCGCCAGACGCACCACCCTCCCGGAGAGAGCGGTCGTACCTGAATAGAGAGTCGTACGCATGGGGGTTTCGGGTTGGAGGCACCGCCGCAGAAGCGCAGCGGCCACCGTCTCAGAGGCGCCGATTACGTGGCAGGGGTTACTTGATGAGCGCGAGCTTGCCGGTCGTCTCGCCGAGGCCGTCCACCTCGACGTGGTAGAAGTAGACACCGTAGGCAGTCTCCAGCCCCTCTCGGGTGCGGAGGTCCCAGGTGAGTGTCCCTCGGTCGATCACACCGTCATGACGGCCCTCCCAGATGAGCGAGCCGCGCACGTTGTAGACACGCACCCGTGCGCCCGCTGGAAGGTTGATGAAGTCGACGCGCCGCTCGCCGCGGCCACTCGTGGTCGTCTGCGGGAGGTCTCGTTCCCACGAAGCGGCTGCCACGTAGGGGTTCGGCACCACGCGCACAAGGTCAAGCTCTTCTCGCGCGGCCTCCTCGTCTACGGTTGAAGCCTCGACCTGGAACGTGTAGATGTCGTCCGGACCGAAGGGTTTGAGCGTCGCGATCTGGTACACGTCGCCAGGCACCGGATAGGGACCCACCGTGGCATCCGCGTTCCGCGCCGCCCCGAAGCGGTATGTGAGCGGAGTTCCTTCCAGCGACGGCTCCAGAATGACGATGAACTCGCCTAGGCCGTCGCCGCTGAGGGTACCGTTGCCGTCCAGGTCGTTAAAGACGAACGGGACTTCCTGGTTAGTCGTTCGGTTGAAGACCCGGAAGCGCGCGTCGCGCTCGGGGAAGGACGTGAGGAAGTCGATAACCAGCGGTACAGAGCGCGTGACCACGCCGCTTTCAAACTGGATCTCGTAGTCGAACGGGACACGCTGGCCTGACAACTGCACCCCGGTGTCTCCCAGGAAGTTGGCAACGACCACCGAGAAGCGACCGCGCTGCCCATTATCCGCGAGGTTGATGAACTCGGTGTTGGTCGTATCAAGGGCGATGGGATCATTGTCGAGATCGAGCCGCACCCCATCGAACGGATAGCCGAGCGACGTGCCCACCTCACCTGCCGCGACGAGCGTATCCCCCGCCGAGACCACCGTGAAGAACTCGGCATCTAGGGCGCTGCCTCCAGTGTCTCGGAACGTGACTTGGTACGTTCCGCCGTCTATGAGGCGACTCGGGTTGACGACCTCGGCTTCGACGCCACCGGTAGCATCGCCCTGCTGCCGCTCGACCATGCCCACAAGACCGCCCTCGACGTAGCCTGCCGTGGGCGCGTTCGGGATCACCTCAACCACGTTCTGACCCGTCGTCACGGCACCACTCTCGCTGACGCTGATGAGGAAGTTATTCTCCGCGGGGTAGAAGAGACCGCCTTGGCCGGTGGGGCTCGTGCCGCTGTCGTAGGCGTTGAGCGCATAGTAATAGCGCTGGCCGTTGCTCACGAGCGAGTCCACGAAGGTGTAGCGCAGGCCGGTATCTGTGCCCAGGAAGAACGGCGTGCCGTTGGTCCGCTCCTGCAGATCCTCTGACTGGTTGATCGTCTCGAGGTACTCCGAGAGGATGCGGGCGCTGTCCGCTGCCGTCGCGTCGTTGGGGAAGGCCGGGGGGGGGAGGTTGGGCCAGACCCCCTGGACGCCGTCCGCCACATCGAACTGCGCGATGGGGTCGAGCAGCGCCAACCGGCCTGCGGCGTCTGTCACCACGTCAGGATCCCCGAAGAAGGGGTCGGTGCTCTTGTAAAGCTTGTAGCCCTGGAAGTCCTGGCCCTGGACGGGGTCCACGGAGCCTTCGGAGGCGTTGTCCCAATAGAGCGTTACTCTGCCGTCGCCAGGGGTGGCGAAGAGGGTAGGCCGGTCGGGCGGACGCGCGAACTGGTAGTTCCGGTTGTAGATCTCCTGGATCGTCTTCGTGTTGTTGATGATTGCCTCGAGGTCCTCGCCGAAGACGAGCGCGAGCGTGAAGCGGAGCGTCTCGCCAGGCTCCAGCGAGAAATAACCGGAGGAGAAGATGAAGTCGCCATCGACGCCGCCCCCTTCGTTGCGGGTCTGCAGTTCCTCGTTGGTGGTGAAGAAGCCAGGCGTGACGCCCTCCCAGACGCTGTTCTCGTTGGCCAGCGGGAGTGCCCCGGCAGGCGTGAAGTAGAAGAAGCTCGACAGGCCGACCTGGTCTGACTCGTTGATGTCCACGTCGTCGAAGTTGCGCTCGCCGGGCGTTGCGACGCCGTCACCTTCGCCGAGGTCTCCGGTTCCAGGTAGCCCGTCGGCCCCGTCGTCGTCGTCCGTCGTCCAGTCGCCGTCGTTGTCGATGCCGTCGTCGCGCCGTTCGTCGATCATCGGGTTGAGCAGCCCAAAGTCGAGTGAGTCCTGCCGAATGGCCTCTCGGCCTTCGTCGCGCAGCCGCTCGCCGAGCCCTACGAAGTCCTTGAACCGAACGGCGGGCAGAGTGATGACCTCGCCGTCGAAAGCCTGAGCGCGGCGGTTGAAGTGCAGGTTGCGGTCCTCATCAATGAGTCCGTCGAGGTCCTCGTCGAGGAGGTTCTTCTCCGTCACGATGACGTTGGCGATCTGGCCTTCAACGAGGATCTGGCGCTCTTCGAGCGTGGTGCCTGGACCTACTCGGTAGGTGCGGCCCTGCGAGACGACCTCGCGAGCCGCCCCGGTGACATACTCGATGGTGCGCTGCCCGTCCTCACCAATGAGGATGATGGGGTCGCCCTCTGCGAGCGTGCGAGGCAGGAAGTCCTCCTCACCGAAGAGGTTACCCACTCCCACACGATCACCCGTGACGAAGGGGATGCCTTCAAAGTTGAGGCCTTGCTCGGTGGTCGGATCGCCGTCGCCGTCGTCGTCGATGGCATTGTCGGCGTTGCCGGGGCTTTCGAGGAAGGCGTAGCCGACGTAGCCGACCTCCTGCCCTTGGTTGCCGCGCAGGTCGTTGTCGTAGGAGTAGACCACGCGGTTGGCTTGGTCGAAGAAGGCGAGGTCGTCGTCGGAGTCGCCGTCACCGCCTGCAAGCGTGCCCGCCACGAGGCCGACCGAGACGCGCGGGTAGGTCGTGGTGCTGGTGTTGGTGACCTCGTAGAGCGAGAAGAGGGCGTCCTGCGCCAGGAACTGGCTCCACTGGAGGTGACGCACCTTTAGGTCAAGCCCGAGGCCGTTCCGGTCAGCGCGCAGCGAGTCGGCCCGGAAGTCGAACCGCTCCTGGAGATCCCGGTCGCGCTGGTCGTCGGACCAGAAGAACGTCTCCAGGTCGGCGTTGAACTGGTCGCGCCCGAAGAAGCCGTTCCACTGCGCACGGCCCGTTGCCGGGTCGATCCAGTCAGGCTGGTCAGGCCAGAACGTGGGCCACGTGCATGGGTCTGTCGAGATGGCGGGGCGGTCGTTGAGGCCATCGGCCTCTTCGCCCGAGTCCTGTGCTGCCTGCTGCTCTTGCTCGATGCACTGCTCGTCGGTAAGCTGGGTCGCGGCGAAGCCCGGCTTCGGCTCGAGCGTGTACGCATTGCTCGGGTTGCCCGGCTGGGACGGCGGCCCGCGGGTGCCTGGTCCGCGCGTTGTGCTGACGTGGCGGATGAGCGTGTCGCGGGCTACGTTGCTGTTGCGCGGGGTGAGCGGCACCTCAGCCACAATCACCGGCAGCACCTCGGCCACGTAGAAGTCCTCGGACCCTTTGGGCCAGTTGCCGCGCACCTCCCCTTCCCCACCGAGAAGCCCGGTGTTGAAGAACGTGATGGAGACGCGGTTGCCGTCCATCAGCGCCTTCTTTTCATTGGTACGGTCCCCATAGAGGGCGGGGTCAAGCAAGAACTCGGGGAGGTCCGAGCGTTCCTGCGCCTCGGCTGAGGGCGCAGGCGCAACGAACCCGGCGAGCAAGAGGACGGGCACCAGCGCCCAGCGGAGGGCCTGCGTCCGTACCGAAAGCGAGAAAGACATGAGCGTGGGAATCGAGATCAGAGCGTTCAACCGAGTCCGGCACGAAGGCCGAGCGCGTTAGAAGTTGTAGCGAGCACCGAGGACGATGCGGCGGGGCTCGTTGTAGAAGCCGGGGATGACGAAGCTGCGGTCCAGGAAGACGGGGTTGCCTGCAAACGCGCGGGCATCGACGTTGCGCTGGAGGCTGTAGGTCGCGCGGCCCGTGTCGCCAAAGACCTGGAGTTCGTTGCGCGTGTCGAACACGTTGTCCACGCGCGAGAACACCTGCACCTGTGTTCCGGCTACGTCGAAGTTCTTGTAGACACTCAGGTTCACGTTCGAGGTCGCGGGGCGGATCTCGCTGTTGAGCGGGATGGTGCCGGGCACGAGCTCGCCCGTCTGCTGGGTGGTGAACGTCGGCGTGTAGGGCCGCCCG
>JBCDFO010000330.1:0-5667 GCA_039177895.1 Bacteroidota bacterium | reverse complement strand
GAAAGCCCCGGGCTTCAGGCCGACGTCGGTGGCAGACGGCGCAGATCGGTGGGCGCATTGCTAGGCGTCAGGGTGGCCGATGGTCGCAAAGCCCGTGTAGCGGTGCAGCGCCTCGGGGAGATGCACGGTGCCATCGGGCTGCTGGCCGTTCTCCAGCAGCGCCGCCACGATGCGCGGCAGGGCGAGCCCCGAGCCGTTGAGCGTGTGGAGCGGCTCAGGCTTCGCGCCCGGCTCGGGCCGGTAGCGGATCATCGCCCGGCGTGCTTGGAACGCCTCGAAGTTGGATACCGACGAGACCTCCAGCCAGCGACCCTGCCCGGCGCTCCAGACCTCGAGGTCGTACTTCTTCGCCTGCGTGAAGCCCATGTCGCCCGTGCACATCAGCAGGCGGCGGAAGGGGAGCTCGAGCAGGTCGAGCGCGCGCTCCGCGTCCTGGCGCAACGCCTCGAGCGCGTCGTAGCTGGCGTCGGGGTGGACGAACTGGACGAGCTCCACCTTGTCGAACTGGTGGAGGCGGTTGAGGCCACGCACGTCCTTGCCGTAGGACCCGGCCTCGCGGCGGAAGCAGGGTGTGTAGGCAGCGTACTTCACCGGTAGCGCGTCCGCCTCGAAGATCTCGTCGCGGTGGAAGTTGGTGACCGGGACTTCAGCCGTGGGGATGAGGAAGAGGTTGTCGCGCTCAGCCTCGTACATCATCGCCTCCTTGTCCGGGATCTGACCTGTCCCGATGCCCGAGGCCTCGTTGATGACGAGCGGCGGCTGCATCTCGGTGTAGCCATGCTCGACGGCAAGGTCCAGGAAGAACTGGATGAGGCCGCGCTGCAGCCGGGCTCCTTGTCCGAGGTAGAACGGGAAGCCAGCTCCAGCAACCTTCCCCCCGCGCTCGAAGTCGAGGAGGCCGTGCCGTTCCGCGAGCTCCCAGTGCGGCAGCGGTTCGAAATCCTCCCCAAGCGCGCTGAAATCGGGCTTCGAGCCAATCTCTGCGACGACGACGTTGTCCTCGTCTGCGAAGCCGACCGGTACGCTCTCGTGGGGGACGTTGGGCAGATCGAGCAGGAGACGCTGCTGCGCCTCGTCGGCGCTGCGGGCTGCCTCTTCCAGGTCTTTCTTCTGGCTCTTGAGCGCGTTCGAGGCCGCGATGAGCGGTGCAGCCTCGTCGCGCTTGCCCGCCTTCATGAGGGGGCCGATCTGGCGGCTCGTCTCGTTGAGTCGCTGCTGGACTTCCTGGAGCGATGTCTGGGCCTCGCGGCGTTCGGCATCACGGGCGAGGAACGTGTCCACCAGGCTCGGGTCGCCAGCGCGCTTCGTGCGGAGGGCCTCGCGAACGCGGTCGGGGTGCTGGCGGATGAAAGCGGGGTCGAGCATGGGAAGCAATGTGTGGCGGGGAAGCGGAAAGATACTGGTCGTGCTGCAGCAAAATCGCAGGGGGGCGGCTTAAGCATGCGAACACGTTAGCCGATAGGATTCGTGTTGGGTCGCCTCAGGCCCACGCCCTTGCACCACCGCCCCTCAGCCGCCCTCCTGGAATGCTCGCCGAGTACCCCGAGCCTACGCCCCCGCACGCGGGCCTGTCCCAGCGTCCGGACACAGAGCGTTCGGACGCGGAGCACCCAGACGACCGGGACGCGCTCCGGCGCGAGGTCGAGTGGCTGCGTGCCGAGCGGGCGCGCTACCGCGCCGTCGCCGAACTCACCCCGGGGCTTGCCTTCGACCTGCGTGCCTCCTCGTCGGGTCGCCTCGCCATCCAGTGGGTGAACCCCGCCTTGCAGCGGCTGCTGGAATTCGAGTCCGACCGCGGGCAGACCGACGTGTGCCGCTACCTCTTCGCCGAGGACCAGCAGAAAAGCGCGGGCTACCTCCGTGCCCTCCGCAGCGGACAGCGCGTCGAAGGGCATCTGCGCCTCATCACGCCAAGCCGGGGCGTGCGGCACCTCCGCTTCTGGGCGCAGCCCGTCGGCGCGGGGGCCCAGCGGGTCTACGGAGCCGCGGAGGACGTCACCGCCTATCGCCACGCCGAGGTCGAGCTGCGCCACACGCAGGAGCGGCTCCGCTCGCTGATGCGCGGGCTGCCGGGCACGGTCTCGCGCGTGAGCAGCGACCTGCGCTACCTCGAGGTCAACGAACAGCTGGCCGGCTTTTTCAACCGAGCCCCTGCCGAGTTCGTCAACCAGCCCATCGATTTTCTGGGAGCCGGGCGTGAACTCCAGCACGTCCTCGAACGGTTCTTCGAGAGCGAGCTTGAGCAGGACGCCTTCGAACTCAGCCCTGTGATTCGAGGGCAGCAGCGGCACCTGATGATCGTTGCGCACAAGCACAATGCGGGGAGCGAGGCGCAGCTCATCGGCATCGACGTGACCGAGCAGCGCCAGGCAGAGGCCCGCGTCCGGGCGAAAGAGCAACTCTACCGCGCACTCGTGGAGACGGCCCCCGAAGCCATCCTCGTGGTGGACTATGAGCAGCGCCAGATCGTCGACGCCAACGTCAACGCGGCGCACCTGCTCGGGCACGCCGCGGCCGTGCTCGTCGGGCAGCCGCTCGACGTCATCAGCCCGCCGTGGCAGCCCGACGGGCGCGTGTCGGCCGACCGCCTCGCGATGCTGATGCAGCGCGCGCTCAGCGAGCCCGTCACCGAGGAGTGGATGTGCCGCGACGGCGACGGCCTCGACCGGCTGTGCGAGCTCCGGCTGAGCCAGCTCAGCACGACGCCGCGCCTCATCCGGTGCAGCCTACGCGACCTCACCGAGCAGAAGTACCGCGAGCGCGAACTCATGGCCGCCCGCGAGCAGGCCGAGGCGATGACGCAGATCCGCGCGTCGTTCCTCGCCAACATGAGCCACGAATTCCGCACGCCGCTCACCGGCATCATCGGCTTCTCGGCGCTCCTCTCCGAGAACGCGCAGGACGAGCAGCGCGAGATGGTAGGCGTGATCGAGCGCAGCGGCACGCGGCTGCTGCGGCTCCTGAACGGCATCCTCGACCTCGCCACGCTCGAAGCGGGTGGGATGGAGGTCGCCGCCGCCGACCTCGATGTGGGCCGCGAGCTGCGCGAGGCCGTCCGCCTCCACAGCGCCGCCGCTGCCGAGAAGGGCCTCACGCTCGACCTCGACCTGCCCGAGCAGCCCCTCCGCGCCATCCTCGACCCGACGCTGTTCCAGCGCGTCCTCGCGAGCCTGCTCGACAACGCCATCCGCTTCACGCAGACAGGCGGCGCGGTCGTACGGCTGCGGCAGGGCCCCGGCGGCATCCAGATTATCGTGGAGGACACCGGGATCGGCATCAGCCCAAGCTTCCTGCCGTTCGTCTTCGAGGGCTTCTCGCAGGAGTCAACCGGCATTGCCCGGACCCACGAGGGGAGCGGGCTCGGCCTCGCGATCACGAAGCACCTCGTCGAGCTGATGGAGGGCACGATCACCGCTACGAGCACGCGCGGCGAGGGCTCGGCGTTCAAGGTGACCTTCCCCAGCATCGAGACCGAGAGTCCGGCTGAGCGGGAGCCTAGCCCCGTGGCGGCGGCCTTCCCGACCTCGGCCGTGGACGCCCCGCAGGCGTCGATCCTCGCCGTCGAGGACAGCGCTGACGCGCAGCGGATGTTGCACTACTGCCTCGGCACCCGCCACCGCCTCGACGCGGTCGCGACCGAAGAGGAGGCGCTCCGCCTCGCCGAGGCCCACACGTATGACCTCGTGCTGATGGACGTCAACCTCGGCGCCAAGCGCGACGGGACGGACGTGCTGCAGGAACTCCGCACGATGCCCGCCTACGCCACGACGCCCATCATCGCCGTCACGGCCTACGCCATGCCGGGCGACCGCGAGCGCTTCCTCCGCTGCGGCTTCGACGGGTACATCGGCAAGCCGTTCACGTCGGCGCGCGTGCAGGAACTCGTGCAGGAGGTGCTCGCCCCGCGTCTCGGCGGAGGTGACGGCGCGAGCGCGTAACGTAGACCCACGCAGCAGAGGCGCTTCGAACGCCGACGGCTCAGCAGCAGCCGGTGCGGGCGGGCGGGTATGAGCGACGGTTCAGGGGTACAAACGAGCGCCCTACGGACGCGCGTTGTATCGTAGCGTCGTTGTGTCGCATCCCCTTGGTCGGTGCGGCGCTGTGCTCCTCTCGCCTGGCTCCTCGCTGCTGGATCGTGGTCCGCCGCTGCTTCGTGTTCGCCGCTGCCGTGCTGCTCGTCGGAGCAGGTGGACGCGGTGTGTCGGTGCGGGCGCAGCAGCCTGCACAGCCGATTGCGCAGGAGCAGGCGCCGCAGGCGGACCGGCTCTACCAGCGCGCGCTCGCACTCACAGACGCTAACCCGCGTGCGGCCCGGCGGGCTATCGAGGAGGCCATCGAACTCGATCCCAACAACGTCCGCTACCTCGAGGTGCGGCTCGCACAACTGCAACGGGAGCTGAGCGAGAGCAAGGCCGCCAGCGTCGCGGACACACGCCGCCCGCGCCTCGCTCGGGACATCTTGCGGCTCGACCCGGCGAGCCCCATCGCGCTGGAGGAGCGCGGCATCGCAGAGACGCTCAACTTCGAGTGGTGGCGCGACCGCCACCAGCGCTCGGGCGCGACCTGGACGGCCAACGCCGCACGGGGCATGGCAGGCCGGGCCAACCGGCACTGGCAGGAGGCCGAGCGTTTCCTGCAAGCCGCGCTCGACGCCGACCCTGCCCGGCGGTCGACGCACCTGCGGCTCCTCCGCCTCTACGCCGAGGCCCAGGACTATGCCGCCCTCGGCGCAGCGGCCGCCCACTTCCGCACCGCCCGGCCCCGCGATGCCGACGCCCAGCTCTACCAGGGGCTCGCCGCCTTCTATCAGCGTGACCTCGCGACAGCGGCGAATCACTTCGATGCGGCCTTGGATCGGCTCGACGAGCAGGATCTGGTGGCGTTTGAGGCGCTCGACTGGCTGCTCGACCGCGACGAGCGTGAGCAATGGGCCTCCGCGCAAGAGGAGGGGCGCGCGGCGGCGTTCGAGGCGGCCTACTGGCGCAGCCAAGACCCGCGGCTACTCACCGCCCAGAACGAGCGCAAGGTGGAGCACCACGCCCGCCTCGCCCTCGCCGACCTGCTCTTCCGTAACAGCCGCGAAGATTGGCGCGGGTGGAACTCGATGCGCGGCGAGACGCTCGTGCGCTACGGCCGCCCCAACCAACGCATCGTCTGGAGCGCCAACGACATCACAGCACGCGACTTCAGCCGCTACCAGCGCTGGGTCTACGACGACTTCGAACTGCTCTTCGAAGACCTCTTCCGCAACGGCGACTTCGAGTACGCCACCTCTGCCGACGGGGCTGACGACCACACCTTCGCCAAGCGGCTGCACAACCGCGCTCCGTCGCGCACGACCTACGCGCCCGAGCGCCGGGTGACCTTCCCGTACCTCGCGAGCGCTTTCAAAGGAGCGACAGGCGCGACGGACCTCGTCATCAGTTTCGGCCTCCCCGTCGAGCGGGACGGGACGGCGAGCCTCGTCGCGGGCGCGTTCCTCATCGATGAGGGCTACGCCGTGCGGGAGGAGACGCGCGCCACCGTGTCGCCGGATGCGCCCCGCCGCGCCACCTCCGAGGGGCTCTTACTCACCGACTTCCTGCGCCTAGAAGCCCGTCCCGGGGCCTACCGCCTGGCCGTCGAGTTCGAGCAGCGGGGACGCACGGCCGAAGCCCAAGCCGTCGG
>JBCDFO010000329.1:0-5669 GCA_039177895.1 Bacteroidota bacterium | reverse complement strand
GAACCGGTTCCGCCGGCTGCTGGTGCGCTGGGAGAAGCGCGTTGCCAACTACGCGGCGCTCTTGCATCTAGCCTGCGCGGTGATTGTGTGGGGGCGCTGCCCGCTCACCGCCGACGACTACCTTTCCGGATAGGCTCTAAGACCTAGAATCGGCATTAAACTTTAGAAACTCTACCCCATTGTACTGATTCCCAAGACTATATGATTCGTACTTAAACATTAAGTTTTTATCAAAATATGCAGAACTAGTAGAGTTAAAAGTGCCAAGCTTTTTACCATTGCGCAAGAAAGATTGCCCGTACAGCTTATATTCTCCCCGATCCTCCTCTATGGTTACGACAGCACCATGCTCTAGCACAGTATCCCTTGATGTAGTATCAAACCAATATCCTTCTATATACTCATTTCCTAGTATTATTTTTCTCACACTTGTGCTACTCTCAAATACTGACCTAAGTAATAAATTTACGACTATCAATCCTGATATAGCCATTAACGTCGCAAATGAGTACGCTATTTTTTTGCTCCTAATTTGATCCGTAAATATCTTAATCGATACAGCAGTTGCGACCCCAGTAGCTATTGACATAAATATGTCATATGCGCCCCAGAATTCAGACATCTTAACTTACTTATATGCGAGCTGGCAACTCTCGTCGCGCGGCTAAGGTTTTCGACCTCATAGAGAGCCCTGGTGGGGCCGATTCAGGAATCTCGGGGCCTGTTGTTCGTGAGTCCAGCTGGTGAACAAACATCGCGGGAGGCGTTGCCCTCACGACAATGCCCAGGGCTTCTCCCTCGCAGTTATGCTTGATTGGGTTTCCCGCAGAGGTCTAAGGCCAATATCCAGGCTGGCAGATGCAGTAGGAAGCTTTGTAGACCTAACCACTTCCAACGCCAGTGGGTTCCTAAGCCATGACTATCATAGGCCTACACCCGGAAGCCCGGCGCGAGGAGGTCCTGGTACTCCTCGCGGTGCCGTCGGATGTAGCCCGCGAAAAACGGGCAGAGCGGCATCACCTTCAGGGCGTGCTCGCGGGCGTAGGCCAGCCCTGTCTTGGCAAGCCGACTTCCAACGCCCTGGCCCTCCCATGTCCGAGGGACCTCGGTGTGCGTGAAGACGATGCGCCCGTCCTTCGTGATCATGTAGTCCGCGAACGCTACGAGGTCACCATCGGCGAGCTCGAAGCGGTTTCTTTCCTCGTTGCGGCGGATGGGGACGGAGCGGAGGTCGGCGGACATGCGGCAGACGGGCTGGAGGTGGGCTGCGCTTCCTCGTTGCGCGCGAGCAGGTCAACATACACCAGCAGGCTGTAGATGAACAGCGACACCCCGAAGATCTCCGCGCTCTCCTCGCACAGCACCATCAGCCCGTAGAGGTACCCATTCTGACTGCCTCCGTTGCCAACATAGAGCCCCGCCAGCAGCTCGAACACCAACATCCCGACCACAAAGATGAACCCGGATGCCACGACCAACTTCTGCATGCGCCGGGGCATCTTGAACAAATACCGGATCGAGTAGACGAACAGCGCGGCCACCATAGGCACCAGAATCAAGACCCAGGAGAACAGGATCTTTCTGGCGAACTCGAACCGCGAGTTTAGCGGATACACCAGCATCTCGTGGAGAGACGCCGCTTCATCGAACGACAGGAACACGAACACGCCGGTCATGAGCCTCCAGAACCGCCTCATCTCTGGCCGATCCATACGGGACACCACATAGAGGAGCCCGGCCGCCAGCATCAGCAGGACGGACGAGTAGTGCGACGGGATGGCGCGCTCCGCGTCGAGGTTGAGCTTCATGACGAGCCCGTTGAAGAAGCCGACCTGGCCCCAGATATTCATCACGACCACGCTGAGCATGTGCAGCGCGCCGAGGACCGCCAGCGCTGCGACCAGCATCTTGAGCGCCTGCCTGGGTTCCAAAATGCCCAGGGCGCGCTCACTGAACGTAGCGCGCTGTTGGGGGGGAGCTAACTCTGAGGTTTTGCGAAGCATGATCAACTGCGACCGGGTACAATCGGATGGAATAGGAGCCGCGTGCACCAGACGGGCGCGTGGCTGATTTTTAGCCACGGACAACAAGCGTTCCAGGAATGCCGCAGGGACGCCGACGCTGCGCGAGGTGAGTCGTGCCTCCGGTCGTAGCGTTCGCTGTGCGTGCGCGCGTTCACAGCCAAGACGCCCCGCGAGGTGCCTGGCACCCCTGATTTAGCCCCTCTCTCCTAACCACAGCCCTATCGACGCACATGCCCGCTGTGACCTGCGCCGTACCGATCGGTTCGTACGAGCGCTTCAGCGCAGACGACAAGACTAACCCCTGCCAGTCTCATCCTGGAACTTGGCGAGGTTCCGGACGCTAAGGCTGGCCTGCGATCGCCTTCAGCTCCGCGAGCTTCATCAGCGCCTCGATGGGCGTGAGGCGGTTCGGGTCGAGCGCGTCGAGCGTATCGAGGAGGCGGGCCGCGATGGGGTCGGGCGCGGCGTAGGCGACGGGCGGTGTGAGATCTGGAGCGGGGATGTCAGGCGTCGTGCGCGCTGAGGGCATCGCGCCATCGCCGGACGCCTCCGCACGCGGTCCGTGCATCTCAGCGGCCACGTCGTGCGCTTCGAGGTGACCCAGCACTTGCTTGGCGCGGGCGATCACGGCGTCGGGCAACCCCGCCATGCGCGCGACCTCGATGCCGTAGCTGTGGTCGGCCCCGCCGGGGATGAGCGTGCGCAGGAAGATCACGCGGCTGTCGTGCTCCTGCACCTGGATGCGGAACGGGAGCACGCCCGCGAGACGGTCGGCGAGGGCGTTCAGTTCGTGGTAGTGCGTCGCGAAGAGCGTCCGCGCAGCGACCGGCGCGTGGTCGTGGAGGTGCTCCACGATGGCCCAGGCGATGCTTAGTCCGTCGAACGTGCTCGTCCCGCGCCCGACCTCGTCGAGGAGGACGAGCGAGCGCGGCGTGGCGTTGTTGAGAATGTTGGCCGTCTCGTTCATCTCCACGAGGAACGTGCTCTCCCCCGCCGCGAGGTTGTCCGAGGCCCCGACGCGCGTAAAGATCTTGTCCACCACGCCGATGCGCGCTCGCTTGGCCGGGACGAAACTACCCACCTGCGCGAGCAACACGGCCAGCCCGACCTGCCGCAGCACGACGCTCTTGCCCGCCATGTTCGGCCCGGTGATGACGTGGACCTGCCCACCTCTCGTTGGGTCGGTCGCGACTTCGCTATCCGGGTCGAGGAGCACGCTATTGGGGATGAACGCCTCGCCCGCGGGCAGCGTCCGCTCCACGACGGGGTGGCGCGCCGCTTCGAGGTCGAGCACGCGCGACTCGTCCACGCTGGGCCGGACGTAATCGTACTTCTGCGCCGCCTCGGCGAGCCCGGCGAACACGTCGAGCATGGCGAGGTAGCGGGCGTTGCGCTGGATAGGCTCGACGGCCTCGGCGACGGCCATGCGGAGCTCCGTGAAAAGCTGCTGCTCCAGCGCTAGGGCGCGCTCTTCGGCGGTGAGGATCTTCTCCTCGTAGACCTTCAGGTCCTCGGTGATGTAGCGCTCTGCGTTGACCAGCGTCTGCTTGCGCGTCCACGCCGCCGGGACCTTGTCCTTGTGCGTGTTGGTGACCTCGAGGTAGTAGCCGAAGACCTTGTTGTACCCGATTTTGAGGCTCGTGATGCCCGTCTCGGCAGCGGCCTTCGCCTGGAGTTCGGCGAGGTAGGTCTTGCCGCCCTTCGAGACGGTGCGGAGTTCGTCTAGCTCCTCGGAGAACCCGGCGCGGATGGTGCCGCCTGCGTCCATCTTGGCGGGGGGCTCGTCCGAGAGGGCCGCGTGGATCCGATCGACGGTGTCCTGGCAGAGCGTCAGCGCGGCGGTGACCTTCGCGAGCGTGTCGGAGGCTACATCGGCCAGCAGTTGCTTGACGGGGGGGATCTGGCGCAGCGTCAGCTTGAGCGTGACGAGGTCGCGCGGCGTGGCGCGGCCGGTGCACACCTTCGCGGCGAGGCGTTCGAGGTCGCCGACCTGCTTCAACTCCTCGCGCAGATTGCGCCGCAGCCGCTCCGACTGGAAGAGCGCGCCCACGGCGTCGAGGCGCTGCTCGATCTTCTCGACGGACTGGAGCGGGCGGACGAGCCAGGCGCGGAGGAGCCGCCCGCCCATCGGCGTGAGCGTGTGGTCGAGGACGCCGATGAGCGAACCGTCGCGGCGGCCCGACTGCATCGTGGCGACGAGTTCGAGGTTGCGCTTCGTGGCGGCGTCGAGGGCGATGTAGTCGCTGGCGTCGTAGCGCTGGAGGCGGCGCACGTGCGGGACGCGGCCTTTCTGCGTCTCGCCGAGGTAGTAGAGCGCCGCGCCCGCCGCCGTGATGGCCAGCGAATCCGCTCCGTTGGGGCCTTCGTCTTCGAAGCCGTAGCCTTTGAGCGAGTGCGTCTCGAAGTGCCGCAGCAGCGTCTCGTAGGCGAAGTCGTAGCTGAAGACCCAGTCCTCCTGCGGCGTGAGCGCGAACGACGTGTCGCGCAGGCCTTGCAGCTGCTTCTTCTGCCGCTTGTCGATGAGCAGCTCCGCCGGACCGACGGTCTGCAGGAGCCCCTCGAAATCCTCCGCCGCGGCCTCCACGACGAAGAATGCGCCCGTCGAGGCGTCCACGAACGCGAAGCCAACGCGGCCCTGTGTGTGTTTGGTCGTCCCCCAGACGGCAGCCGCGAGGTAGTGCGCGTGCTTCGCCGAGAGCAGTTGGTCGCGCATCGCCACGCCGGGCGTAACGACCTCCACCACGTCGCGCTTGACGATTTTGCGGGCGAACTTGGCGTCTTCGAGTTGCTCGCACACGGCGACGCGGTAGCCGGCGCTGACGAGCTTCGGGAGGTGCGTTTCGAGGGCGTGGTGCGGGAAACCCGCAAGCGGGATGTCCTCGGCGGCCCCGTTGCCCCGCTTCGTGAGCGTGATCCCGAGCACGTCGGCCACGATCTCCGCGTCGCGCTCGAACGTCTCGTAGAAGTCGCCCATCCGGAAAAGCAAAAGTGCGCCCGGGTGGCGGTCCTTGATCTTCCAATACTGCCGCATGAGCGGCGTCGCGCCTGCCCGCTTTTTCTTGTCAGCGGGCAACGGAAAAAGGCTGGCTTGCTCCTGCGTCTGGGACGCGTCGGCGGTGGAATCGGACATAGGAAGCGGCGGGTCGTTTGTGCCCGGCGAAGATACTGCCCGGCGGGTGCCAGCCCTGCTGTCACCGTCGCCTCATCGTGCTAGCCCGACCCCGATAAACCACCCCCTCTGATCCAACCGAAACGCGCTGTCGATCCGCACGGGGAAACGGAACGGGCGGAGCAGCGACACCCCGATCTCGTGCGCACTCGTCGTGCCGTCGATCCATAGGTGTCCGCCCGTCACGGCGATGCCTGTGGCAAACCCGACGGTCTCGAAGAGGCTGCGACCGAAGTCGTGCTCCCACGCGAGTTGGACGTGCTGCGGCGTCGAAGCAGGCGGACTGGCGAGCGTGCGCATCACCCCGAAGCCGCTGAGGCTCCCGGCGCGCGTCTCGAAGCGGGGGCGGAGTTGCAAGGGCGCGTCGTCGCTCACCCAGCCTGCAGAGAGGCGCGCGTAGAGCGCGGCAGGCTCGGGCCGCCGCCGGAAGAGCGTGGCGACGCGCCCGCCGACCTCGCCAGAAAACCGCACCACGT
>JBCDFO010000328.1:0-5680 GCA_039177895.1 Bacteroidota bacterium | reverse complement strand
GGGCGGCCCCTCGGGCAGCCGCTCCACGATGGCATCGCGCAGTGCGTCGAGGTTGAAGCCGCTCACGGCCGAGGTCGGGATGACGTCGTCGAACGCGCGCAGGGCGACGTACTCCTCCACGAGCGGCAGGGCCTCCTCGTGCGAGATGAGGTCCATCTTCGTGAGGACGAGCAGACAGGGCGTGTCCGCGATCTGGTCCGAGAGGCGAGCCAGCGCGCGGTCTGCTACGGAGCGCTTCTCGGCGTCGGAGAGGAAGAGGACGAGGTCGGCGTCCGCGAGGGCGCGCTCGACGTCCTGCATCATGTGCTCGTGGAGCTTGTAGCGTGGCTTGACGACGCCCGGCGTGTCTAGGAAGATGACCTGGTAGGCGTCGTCGGTGAGGATGCCGAGGACGCGGTGGCGAGTCGTGCTCGGCTTGTCCGTCACGATGGACAGCTTGGTGCCGAGCAGCGCGTTCATGAGCGTGCTCTTACCCGCGTTAGGCGCGCCGACGAGCGCCACGTAGCCGCTGCGGAAGCCGTCGGGCACGGCGGAGAGGTCGAGGAGGGGCGATTCCATGTGGGAACTGGCGTGACGATGCAGGCAGAGTTAGCTCCCCTCCTGGACAGGAGGGGCTGGGGGTGGTCGAGCGCACGAGCTTGAGGTTGCAATATGCTCAACGGGTCTACCCCCTCCCGCTTCGCGGACTCCCTCCCCGCCTTCGCGAGGACAGGCTCTGTCCAGGGGGAGGGCTTTTGTAAACACCACCTCCTCCCATCCGTTTCTGCGGCGGGCGGGTCCACGAAAAACGCGCCCGGCAGCGGAGGCCACCGGGCGCGCGAAGCTGGAGCGACGACAGGCTTAGCTGGCGTACACGTCCTCCTTGCCGTAGTGCTTGACGAGGAGGTAGTAGAACACCGCGCGGTGCTTGTTCGACTTGAGGTCCTTCGTCGCCTCGCAGATCGCGTGGACGGCGTCCATCAACTCGTCGCTGTCGGCCATGCCGAGCTTCTTGACGAGGAAGTTGTTCTTGACGCGCATCAGCTCTTCGGGGTCGGAGCAGGAGACGAGCTTGGAGTCCTTATTGTAGATGGCGGGGCCGAGGCCCTTGGCGACAGCCTTGAGAAGTGCCTCGTCGTAGGACGCGCCGATCTTGTCCATGGCGGCCTTGTAGGTGACCATCGCGTCGTCGAATTTGCTCATAGCGGTAGGGAGCGTGGGTGGTTGGGGGATGAGAGTAGGAGCAGAAGTATAGGCCCGGGCGCGATGGTGGACAAGGTGTGCGGACAAGATGTCGCGTTGTGAAACAGCAGGTTCGAGGGTGACACACGAGCCTCGTCTGCGGTCAGCCGCGTGCCGCTTCCGCGATGACCTGGCGCATCGCTTTGACGGCCTCAGGGAGCCCGACGAGCACGGCCCGCGCGATCACCGCAAACCCGATGGACACCTCCACGACCTGGGGGACGTGCCGCGCGAACACGGCGTAGTTGGTGTAGTCGAGCCCGTGGCCGGCGTGCACCTTCAGGCCTAGGTCGGCGGCGAGGGCGGCCCCGCGACCGAGACGCTCCGCCTCGCGCTCCTGCGCGGCGAGCGTCGGCGCGTTGGCGAAGTCGCCCGTGTGGAGCTCGATGGCCTCCACGCCGAGGTCGGCGGCGGCGCGGAGTTGGTCGTCGTCCGGGTCTACGAACAGGCTCACCTCGATGTCGGCGGCGCGGAGGCGCGGGATCACGGCTTCGAGGCGTGACCGCTGGCCGACCACGTCGAGGCCGCCCTCGGTCGTGACCTCCTCGCGACGCTCCGGCACGAGCGTGGCGAGGTCGGGCTGCACGTCGCAGCAGATGCCCACGATCTCATCGTGCGTGGACAGCTCGAAGTCGAGGCGGCCGAGGACCGTTTCCTTGAGGAGCCGCACGTCGCGCTCGGTGATGTGGCGGCGGTCCTCGCGCAGGTGAAACACGATACCGTCAGCCCCGGCGGTCTCGCAGAGGGCGGCGGCGTGGACAGGGTCGGGGAAGCGCTCGCGGCGGGCGTTGCGCAGCGTCGCGACGTGGTCGATGTTGATGAGGAGGCGCGTCATGGGCAGGGGAGAGGCAGGGCGGATGTGATGGGTCGGCCTTCGGAAGACCTTTGATACCAGTCCGCAGTGGTTGCGGCTTGGCCGACGGGACGCCAACGTCGCCGTCCATCGAGGGGATCTGGCATCCGACGGGCCTGGGGAAACTAGCACGAGGCGTCCGGGTCTTGACGGGCGCGGCGTCAACCGGCTCGGTGTCGCCCGGGCCGCCTGGCTCGAGATCGCGTGTGTTGCATCCCCTCGAGGAAAGGCTGCTCAATACAACGCGGCTCTCTTTAACATGCGCTGCAACATGCGCTACGCGGACGGGCTTGAAAATGCGCCGCGCGGACGGGTATCATAAACCGCTCGCCTGCTCTCCTCTCTGGACACTCCCCATGCGCATCGCCATCCAACTCGTCCTCGCCGTTGCCATCGTGGCGCTGGGCTACTACCTCTACTTCAGCATCACCGATCCAGGCCGCCAGTACGAGCGCCAGCTGGAGCTCACTGATCTCACGCGGGAGCGCATGGAGCACATCCGCACGGCCTTGATCGTCTTCGAGCGCGAGAACGACTACTACACGGCCGATCTCGACTCGCTCGTCGCCTACGTCAAGGGAGACTCGGTGCTCGTCGCCAAGCAGGACAGCGTCTTCCAGCTGGAAGCAGGGCAGACCCTCATGGTGGATTCGCTGCCGATTTCCCCACGCACGGGCAACCGCTTCCTGCTGAGCGTCAACGACACCTCGGACGTGGATATCTACCTCCTCGAAGACCCCGACTCGGACGACCGCATTGGGGCCGCCGAGCCCATCGCGAGCATGCGCAACGCGGCAAGCTGGGAGTAGACGGACGCCGTCCCCCTCGGTGGCAAGCGACCGCGCGGCTCAGCCCCGGTCGCTTGCCACTTTTTTTCGCCCGCTGTTGCCCTCCGCCGATCCCCGCGCACCCCGTCCGCGTCCCACGCGCATGAGCGACCTCCACGAATACGCCGTCTTCACCGAGGAGTGGGACCAGCCCGCCGGGCCGCGCTCGCAGGTCGCCATCGAGCTCATCGGGACGCGGCTGCGCTACGCGGAGGTGGAGCACGCCGACACGGACGACGGGCCCACAGAGACGCTGCGCCGCCTCGGCACGTGCGACTTCGACTTCGAGGTCGACCGCGCCGTCTTCGGCCGCCCCGAGCCGCACCAACTCGATGCCATCGCGACGGCAGTACGGGATCTCTTCGAGAGCACGACGGCCGACGCGCTGCACGTTGCGTTGCACCCGACCCACTGCGTCGGCTTCTTCACACCCGTCCCCGACGGCCTCGACCCCGAGACGCGGTTCGGCCGCCTCCGCCGCGAGGCCGCCCTTCTCGCCGACGCCGAGCCTGACCGTCCGGGCCGCGTCCGCGCCGTCCCCGTCCGCACGCAGACGCTGGACACCGGGCCGCAGACGTGGCACCACGTCATCCACATCCCCGAGGCCGTCCACGCGCGCCTGAAGCTGCTAGCCCAGCAACTCGGTCGCCAGACGCGCTACGAGCTCGCCGACACGACGCAGGCCGCCGCGTCGCTCGTGGCGTCCCTCACGCCCCTCGGCGCGCATCCTGACGCGTTCCAACTCGGGCTTGGCGTCTACTCGGCCCACGTCGAGGTTGTCGTGTGCCGCGCGGGGCAGTGGTATGCCGGGCACCACGCGCCCGCGCGGACGCCCGAGGACGGGGCGTACTTCGCCTACCGCCTGATGACCGACCTCGGCCTCGCGCCGGACGCCTTCGAGCAGTGGTGGCTCTACGGCGAGCACTCCGACCTCCGCGCCCACGACCTGCTGGCGTCGCTGCTGAAGCTGGAGCCGCAGCGCCTCAATCCGCTCCGCGCCTTCGGCCTCCCCGCGCAGTCCGGCAGCCCCACGCAGATGGCCGCCTACGTGCCGTGTGTGGGCGCGGCACTCGTGTGAGTGCGGCCGTTTTTCCGTGTTGCTGTTTTGCCGTGAAGCTGTGAACGAGCAGCGAAGCTGTGAACGAGCAGCGCGTCCCAACCGTACGACCACGGCAGCACGGCACTCACTGACCACGGCAGCACGGCACTCACTGGCCACGGCATCACTTCTCCATGCGCATCATCGCGGGCCGTCTCCGGCGGCGCACCTTCAAGGCTCCCGACGACCTCAGCACGCGCCCGACGACGGACCGCGTCCGGGAATCGATCTTCAACATCCTGGAGGCGCGCATCGACTTCGATGGGATCCCCGTGCTCGACCTCTTCGCTGGGACCGGTGCGCTGGGCTTCGAGGCGATCAGCCGGGGGGCGGGCTTCGTGACGTTCGTAGAGCAGAACCCGAAGGTGGTCAAGATCGCCCGCGAGAACGCCGAGACGCTCGGCATCGCCGACCAGGGCTCGTTCCTACGTGGCGACGCGGTGGCCTTCCTCGAACGCCCGCCCGGCCCGCGCTACGGCCTCATCTTCGCCGACCCGCCCTACGAGTTGGAGGCGATGGAGCGGATGCCCGAACTCGCCCAGCCGCACCTCGCACCCGGCGGCCTGCTCGTGTTGGAGCACAGCAAAACCCACGCGTTCGACGACCATCCGCGCCTGGAGACGAGCCGCCGCTACGGTCGCACGGTGGTGAGTGTGTTTAGGGATACGGTCGAGCGTCCTGGGTCGTGAGTCGAGGGTCTCTTCGTACGTTGCCTCTGTGTGGGCGTGCCTGACCCACGACCCTGGACCTATGACCCACGACCCCGCCCAGTGAAACTCGCCCTCTATCCTGGCACCTTCGACCCGATCACGCGCGGGCACCTCGACGTGCTTCAGCGGGCGCTGCAGGTCTTCGACCGCGTGGAGGTGACGGTCGCGGTGAACCGGCTCAAGAAGACGCTCTTCACGCTGGAGGAGCGCGTCCACCTCGCAAACGCGAGCATCGAGACACTGCCGCACGATCTGCACGACCGTGTGGACGTGGTCGCGTTCGAGGGGCTGCTCGTGGACCACGCGAAGCGGGTTGGGGCGGTCGCGCTCATCCGCGGACTGCGGCAGGTGTCCGACTTCGACTACGAGTTTCGCATGGCGCTCGCCAACCGCCGCCTTGCGCCGAATCTGGAGACGGTCTTCCTGATGCCCAGCGAGGAGCACACGTTCACCGCCGCGAGCATCGTCCGCGAGATCCACCGCTGGGACGGCGACGTGTCGAGCTTCGTGCCAGCACCCGTCGTCGCTGCACTCCGCGCCAAGCGCAACGGCGAGCCGCTGCCTGGGTGAGGTTGTGTTGCCGTGCGGCCGTGTTGCGGTGAAGCCGTGTATAGGTGGTACTGTGAGGGCTTCGTGAGCGCGAGACGTCGCGTCGGCATGCTCCAACACTCCCGCACACCTATACCCTCAGACTCCAACACGCCGCTTCTCCGACTCTCCGCTTCTCCGTCTCCTCCCCTCCACCGATCTTTCGGAGCCACCAATCTTCCTGGCTCCTGCTTTTCTCGCTCCCACCGCCGCTGCCATGTCTGCCTTCACCGACCTCAGTCCGCGCGTCGCGGCCATGCAGCCCTCGGCCACGATGGCCATTTCGGGTCGTGCTAAGGAACTCAAGCGGCAGGGCCGCCCCGTGATCGCGCTCTCGGCAGGCGAGCCCGACTTCCCGACGCCAGGCCCCGTGTGTGAGGCC
>JBCDFO010000327.1:0-5722 GCA_039177895.1 Bacteroidota bacterium | reverse complement strand
CGCTCCTCACCGGTCCGACGGGCGTGGGCAAGTCGGCGCTCCCGCGCCTCGTCGCGGAGGCTACGGGCGGCACGGCCACGCTTCTGCCCGTCCACCCCGACTGGACCGACGCGGCCGAGACACTCGGATACACGGACCTTGCCGGTCGATTCCGGCCCGGCGGGCTGCTCCGCGCCGCTCGTGCTGCGACGGAGGACCCTATCCGCCACCACGTCGCGGTGCTGGACGAGATGAACCTCGCGCGTCCCGAGCACTACCTCGTCGATGTGCTCAGCCGCCTCGAAGCGCGCCACCCGACGCCGCTCGGCTACGCGACGGAGCCGCTGCTCGGCGTCACCGACGTAGCCGCGCCCTGGGCTGACGTGCTGCTGCCGCCCAACCTGAGCCTCGTCGGGACGGTGAACGTGGACGAGTCCACCTACCCGTTCAGTCGCAAGGTGCTCGACCGCGCCTTCGTACTGCCGTTTGGCACGGAGCCGCTGGTAGCGTGGACGACGCGGGCAGGGGAGCCGCCCGCCCCCGAATCGTGGCCCGTGTATGCCTGGCAGCCGCGCGCGCTCCGGCTCGCTGGGCTGGTGGACCTCAGCGACGACGACGAGCAACGCATCCAGCGTGTCGTCGGTCTCCTCGCTGAGGCCGATGCGCTGCTCCGCCCGGCGGGGTTCGCCGTCGGTTACCGGAGCCGCGACGAGATCGCGCTCTTCGTGCTCCACGCCGGCGAAACCCCCGAGGCCTTCCGGCTCGCCGATGGCACGCCCGTCGATCCGCTCGACGTGGCGTTGCTGGCCAAGCTGCTCCCGCGCCTCGCCGGGGGCTCCCGCGCCCTCCGCGACGCCCTCGCCGGGCTGCTCGCCTGGAGCGTCGATGACGGCGAGGCCGACGCTGCCGAGTCGTTGCTCGACGCCTATGCCGAGGCGGGACTCCCGAGTCGTTTTCCGGGAGCGCGCTTCTCGTTTACGGCGGCGCATCTCGCCCGCATGCTTGCCCGGCTCGACGGGGAGGGCTACGCCTCGTTCTGGGACGACTGAGCCTCTGCCATCGCCCACGCGGACTCGACGGCCTGGAGTGCGTCCGCCATGCTCGCGCTCCCCGCAAGCTGTTCGTCGGGGTCGGTAGGGAGGCGGAAGACGAGGCCGTCGGCGCTGGCGCGGGAGCTGGCCCCGAGGCGCTGCATCCACCGGAGCACGCGGTCGTTGTCGCGCTCAACGAGGCCGCAGAGCATCCGCACGTCCACGCGGCGCGCGTGGGCCAGCAGCAACGCCAGCAACAGACGCCCCGCGCCGGTGCCCTGCCAGGCGTCCGCGACGGTCAGGGAGAACTCGGCTGCGTCGGGCTTGTCGGGGAGGCGCACGAACCGGCCGATCCCGATGCCCGGCGTCGCGTCATCAGGATCCAGTAGCCCCCAGGCGGCGTGGTGGACCTGGTCCACGTCGGTGAGATAGCGCAGCTCTGCCTCGGAGAGCTGCGCGACGGGCGCAAAGAAGCGAAGCTGCCGGGAGCGCGTCGAGAGCTGGTCGAAGCCCGTCCGGAGACGTTCCCGGTCCGCCGGAGCCACAGGGCGCGCCACGACCGCGCGCCCGTCGTCGAGCGACAGCACGAGCGCGAATGATGGGGTCGGAAACGGAGGCGGAATCACAGCAAACAGGCAGTCGGTGCACAAAAAACCGGGCCTACCCGAAGGTAGACCCGGCGTCGGACTCGCGTCCGGAAGAGCACGGGGCACTACTTCATGATCACCATACGCTCGGTGTCGGTGAAGGAGCCCGCCTCGATGCGGTAGACGTAAACGCCCGAGGCTACAGCGCGGCCCTGTTCGTCGGTGCCGTCCCACGCGACTTCGTGGGGGCCAGCAGCGCGGAAGTCGTCCACGAGGCGGACGACCACGCGACCGGCGAGGTCAAACACCGTCAGCGTCACCGGACCGTCCTGCGCCAGCGAATAGCCGATGCGGGTCTGGAGCGCGAACGGGTTCGGGTAGCTCTCGTCGAGCGCGTAGACCGCCTCACCGGTGCGGGACATCATCGCCATAAACTCGCGGCGGTTCTCGCTGTCGACGAAGAGCGTGCCCTCGTTGCCCGCCACGTCCGTCGCGACGATCGTACCCGACCCCGGCTGCGTCACGTCGATGAGCGTCAGCTCGAAGCCCACGCTGCCCGCACCCGCCGAGAAGTTGTCCACCGACAGGTTGAGGTTTACCGCGTCGCTGCCGAGCGCCACCGAGGCGATGCCGGAGCCGGAGTCCGAGGCGGTGCCGTCGAACTTGGCGCCCTTGATCGAGCCGGTCACGGACGGGTTGGTGGTGTCCTCGCCACCACCGCCGCCGCCGGGCTCATCGCACCCGTCGGAGCAGATCCAGATTTCGCTCTCGTTGCCGGCGACGTCGGTGGCAACGGCATAGCCCTTGCCCTGCTGGCGGCGATTTTGGAGCGTGATCGTGAAGTCGACGCTGCTGGCTCCTGGGGAGAAGCTGTCCACGTCGAGGTTGAGGTTGGTGTCCTCGCGCAGCGTGATCGTGGCGATGCCGGACTCGCTGTCGGAGGCCGTGCCTTCGTACTGGCCGCCGCGGATCGAGCCGGAGAGGCTCGGATCGGTGGTGTCGGGCTCGCCGCCGCCGCCACTCGTCACGGTGACGCTGCGGCTGGTGTTGTCCGTCGCGCCTTCGTTGTCGGTGACCGTGAGGGAGACCGAGTAGGTGCCCGCCGAGGCGTAGACGTTGGTCGGGTTGGCCTGCGATGAGGTGCTGCCGTCGCCGAAGTTCCAGGACCGGCTCGCGATGGAGCCGTCGGGGTCCGAACTGGTGTCGGTGAACGAGCAGGACAGGTCGTTGCAGTCCGCGGTGAAGCTGGCCGTCGGGTCCTGGTTGACCGGGCCGCCCCCGGCGCTAAAGATCGTCGGGCGGTAGGTCGCCATCAGGTCCTGCGCGCGCGCCGCCTGGCCCGAGGTGAACTCGGAGAGGCAGACGTCGTCGCTGTAGTCCATGAAGTTGGTGATCGGGTCGGTACCGCCACCCGGGCAAGTATCGCGGTTGCTGTTGCAGTTGCTGCCGTAGAACGGTTCCGCTTCTGCCGGGGTGTCCGCGACCTCGTCGCCGAGGCCCGAGCAGCCGCCCTGGAACGTGTGGAAGAGCCCGACCCAGTGGCCGACCTCGTGCGTGCCCGTGTCGCCTTCGTTGAACTCACGCAGCGCGCCACCTGGGAGCGACTGGTAGTCCACCACGACGCCGTGGAGCGGGTCGTTCTCAGGGTACGTGAAGGGGAACGTGGCGTAGCCGAGGATATCCACGAGGAAGAACAACTGGCGGGCGCGGGGCTTGCCCGTGTAGAAGTTGAGCGTCGTCTCCGGGCTGATGGCGAGCGCTTGCTTCATCGCACGCTCGTTGCCGCTTCCGGCCTCGTGGTTGTACCACGCGTTGTTAGCCGTGCGGTCGATGCTGGCGAGCGTGAACTGAAAACCGACCGGCGCGAACGCATCGTTCATGACGTCGATCTGGTCCTCGAGCTGGCTGTTGGGCACATCGCCGGTGCCGTCCGTGCGGGTGACGACGTGGAACGCCACCGGGATGGTCACGGTCTGCATCCGCTCGAACGTGCGCGGCGCGAAGCGCTCGACGTAGCTGCTGACGCGCGCCTGGTCGATGGTGCTGGGGTGGGCGGTGGCGCACTGGCGACCGGTCTGAACGAGGACCTCGTCAGGGGTTGAGGCGGCGATGTAGACGGGGTCGGGTCGGGTGTCTACCTGCTGAGCGTGGGCGGAGCTGGCGCTGAAGAACAGCGGGGCCGCCAACGTACAGGCGAGGGCAAGGCGGTGGAGACGTTGAAGCATGAAGAACAAAGCGCGTGATGTGGAGAGGGAGGGACAACGCCGGTTTAAGTAGACAGGGTGTCCACTGATCGCGACGCGGAGAGGCCGGTGTAGGAGCAACACGGACATCCCGGCGGGTTTGGGCAAAGATGAAGCCGATGGGCCGGAAACAGCCCATCGGCTTCAAAAATGAGGATGAAGAAATGACGCGCGGGCTAAAGAGCGTACGTCCGCGCGCCGATCCCTGCGGCTAGCGGAGCACCACCAGGCGCTCGGTCATGGCCGTCGTGCCCGTCTCCATCCGACAGAAGTAGACCCCGCTGGGCAGCGCGGACGCGTCGAACTGCGCGGTGTGGAAGCCCGCCTCCACGCGGCCGTCCACGAGGTCGGCCACGGCGCGGCCCGTCACGTCGTAGACGGTCAGGCGCACCGCCGCGGCCTCCGGCAGGGCGTAGCGCACCGTCGTCGTCGTAGCGAACGGGTTGGGGAAGTTGCCCAAGAGCATGGCCTCAGTCGGAAGGCCGTCCACGCGGGCTAGCATGGAGATCGACCCCCGCCCGCGGTCCTGGCTGTCGACGAAGAGCGTGCCCTCGTTGCCCGCCACGTCCGTCGCCACGATCGTCCCCGACCCCGGCTGCGTCACGTCGATGAGCGTCAGCTCGAAGCCCACGCTGCTGGCGCCCGCCGAGAAGTTGTCCACCGACAGGTTGAGGTTCACCGCGTCGCTGCCGAGCGCCACCGAGGCGATGCCGGAGCCGGAGTCCGAGGCGGTGCCGTCGAACTTGGCGCCTTTGATCGAGCCAGTCACGGACGGGTTGGTGGTGTCCTCACCGCCACCTCCGCCGCCGGGCTCGGGGCAGCCGTCGGAGCAGATCCAGAGCTCGGACTCGTTGCCGGCGACGTCGGTCGCGACGACGTAGCCCTTGCCCTGCTGGCGGCGGTTCTGGAGCGAGATCGTGAAGTCGACGCTGCTCGCCCCGGCCGTGAAGCTGTCCACGTCGAGGTTGAGGTTGGTGTCCTCGCGCAGCGTGATCGTCGCCACGCCGGTGTCGCCCGCGCGCGTCTCCGAGGCTGTGCCTTCGTAGCGCCCGCCTTCGATCCCGCCTGAGAGGGCCGGGGCGGCGTTGTCATCCACCGGCGTGCCGCTCACGGTGACGTTGCGGCTCGCGCTGTCCGTGGCGCCTTCGTTGTCGGTGACGGTGAGCGAGACCGAGTAGGTGCCGTCCGCGCTGTAGATGTAGGTCGGGTTCTGGGCGGACGAGGTACCGCCGTCGCCGAACGTCCACGCCCACGTCACGAGGGCGCCGTCGCTGTCCGAGCTGGTGTCGGTGAAGGAGCAGGTGCGCTCCGTGCAGGAGACGCTAAAGCTGGCGTCGGGCGGGGTGTTGACGCCGCCGCCGCCGCCGCTGGCGAGGGTCGGCTTGAAGAGCGAGACCTGCTCCATCGCGCGGGCCGCCTGGCCCGGTGTGAACTCAGAGAGGCAGACGTCGTCGCTGTAGTTCATGAAGTTGCGCACGGGGTCGGTGCCGCCGCCGGAGCAGGTATCCCGGTTGCTGTTGCAGTTGCTGCCGAAGAACGGCGTGGCCTCGGCGGGCGTGTCCGCGACCTGGTCGCCGCCGAAGCAGCCGCCCTGGAAGGTGTGGAAGAGGCCGACGTAGTGGCCGACTTCGTGCACCGCCGTGTCGCCTTCGTTGTAGGCTGCGATGTTACCGCCCGGCATCGAGCCAGTGGCGTTGACGCAGCCGTGCCAGAAGGAGTCCTCCGGGTAGGAGAACGGGAAGTAGCACCAGCCGAGCGCGCTGATGTTGCCGACGAAGTACAGGTTGAGCGTCGTCGCCGGGTCCACGGCGAGCGTCTGCTTCATGTCGCGCTCGGCGCTGTTGCCGAGGTCGGTGTTGTTGTACCAGTTGTTGTTCGCCGT
>JBCDFO010000326.1:0-5741 GCA_039177895.1 Bacteroidota bacterium | reverse complement strand
GGCGGGAAGTTCCGCGCCTACCGCTCCATCGAGTCGTTGCGGGCCTACGTGCTCGTGGAGCAGGCATCCGCCGCCGTGGACGTCTTCCAGCGCGGCGACGACGGCACCTGGACGCTCACCGATGCCACGCCCGAGCATCCCTCGCTCGTCATCGATACGCTCGGCATCGCGCTCGACGTGAACGTGCTCTACGATGGGGTCACGTTTCCCGAGAACGATTCGGAGCACTCAGAAGAGGGCAAGCCGGAGACAGAGTGACAGAGTAAAGACACCGCCGGACGGCGACACTGCTAAACGGCTGCACTCTTCGTCTACTTCGCGAGCCCGGGCGAGCGGTCGAGGAACTCGTCGTAGAGCTCGGTCTGACGGCTCTCCATCGGAACCTGGTACCCGTCGATGAAAACGTGCGTGATCTGCGTGGCGGTCTCGAACGGGTCGCCCGTGGCTACGAAGAGCGTCGCGCGTTTGCCGACCTCGATGGAGCCGACCTCGTCCGCGACGCCGAAGATCTCGGCGGGCGTCAGCGTGACCGCGCGGAGCGCCTCGGCAGGGCCGAAGCCGATCTCACGCCCGTAGGCCGCGGCGAAGCCCGCGTTGAAGGCGATGTTGCGCACGTTCTCGACCTCGCCTGTGCGTAGCGCGACCTGCACGCCTGCCTGGTGGAGGAGCGCTGCGTTCTGGTAGGGCTTGTCGTAGCGGTCGCTATCGCGCGTGGGTAGGCTCAGCACCGGGCCAACGAGGACCGGCACGCCCGCCTCGGCGATCTCGTCGGCCACGCGCCAGCCCTCGGCGACGCTGGAGAGGATGGCCTTCACGCCGCGCTCCTCGACCCAGCCGAGTGCGTGCTGGATGTCTTTTGCTGCGTCCACGGTGATGAGCAGTGGCATGGCGCCGCGCACGACGGGCAAGAGCGCCGCCATCTCAGGCTGGTAGGCCGGTTCGCGATCCGCATTGGGGCTCGCCGCGTACGCCGAGTCGATGCGAGCGTAGAGCTCGGCCTCGTCCCACGTCTCGTCGATGGTCTCCATGGCCCGCTCGAACGCCTTGTCGATCTCCGACTGCTCGCGGCGGTCCCAAGAGCCGCGCCGTGCCGACGAGGGGTAGTCGAGGACGACGGCGCGGAAGCCCGCGTCCATCTGCGCGGGGGTGTAGCCGTGGAGGTGGATCAGCGCGGCCATGCCGGGCATCGTGCCGCCGTCGGGCACGGTGAGCACCGTCGTGACGCCGCCCAGGCGGGCCTCAGGGATCAGCACCGAGTTGGGGTTGACGGCCGTGAGTGCCTGCATCTGCGGCGTGACCTCGCCGACCTCGCGGAAGTCGCGCGTCTCGTCCAGCGAGCCGACTTCGAGGAGCCCGAGGCGCGTGCCGCTGTCGATCAGGCCGGGGTAGATCGTGCCGCCGTCGCACGGGATCACGGTCGCGTCGCTCGGCGCGGTGGCGTCGGCCCCGACGGCCTCGATCCGTCCCTCGCGCACCAGCACGCCGCCATTCTCGATGGTCCCCGCCGCGACCGTCTCGATGCGGCAGTCGGCGAAGAAGAAGGTGCCCGAGGCCGCGCGCCCGTTCTGGGCGAGCGCGGAGGTCGGGAGCACGAGGGCGCAGAGGAGCAGGGCCCAGAAAGGTGAGAGCGGGAAGCGCATCGAAGGGCGAGGTGCAGCGGCCAGGACAGCAGAGGCGAAAGGTACGGTGCAGCAGCGGATCCCGGAACGCACATGCTCCCCGACGCATAGGGCGACGCTACACCCGAGCAACCTCCCCCGTCTTCATGTCCAACGCCGTCCCCACCGGCTCGTCGGCTACGTCCGCTTCCGCGTCGCCTGGCTCCCCATCGTCCCTTTCCCCGTCGCCCGTTACGGAGGCTCGCGTTCCGCTCTCCGAGCGCGTCGCGGTCCACGACGCCGGGTACGCGCGCGTCCTCGCCCTGCCCACGCCCATCGACGACGTGGTGTCGTTCCGGGGCTCCTTCTGGACGGCCCCCGACCTCGGCGCGGGAGAGGAGTTGCTGCAAACGCTCACGGTGCTGCTGCTCGACAAGGGTACGCAGCAGCGTGACCGCTTCGCCCTGGCCGAGGCGCTGGAGGACCGGGGCGCGCAACTCAGCTTCTATTCCGACGACCTCCGCGTGGGCTTCTCGGGCCGCGCCCTCCGCGACGACCTCCCGGCCGTGCTCGACCTCCTGGCCGAGCAACTTCGTACGCCGCTTCTCGACGCAGGCGAGTTCGCGAAGGCGCAGGCGCAGGTGGCGGCCGGCATCCGCCGCTCGATGGACGCGACGGGCTCGCAGGCGGCCGGCCTCCTCAACCGCCGCCTCTACGGCACCGCGCACCCCAACTACATGGCCGAGCCCGCCGACGAACTGGCGACGCTGGAGGCCTATACCGTGGACGATGTCCGCGCCTACCACGCGGCGCACTTCGGCGGGACGAAGCTGCGCCTCGCGCTCGCGGGCGACCTCGACCCCGCGCAGGTCGCGCAGCGTGTGGAGGCCGCCCTCGGCGACTGGGCTCCGCACGGCACGGAGGCGCGCTACGACCACGACGCGGCCCCTACGACGCCCGGCACAGCCACCCGCGCCATCGCCGACAAGCAGAACCTCGACGTGCGAATTGGCCACCCGCTCGCGCTTCGCCGCGACCACGACGACTTCCTCGCGCTCTACCTCGGTGTCTACGTCCTTGGCGGCAACTTCTCCGCCCGCCTCATGAGCCACGTCCGTGACGACCTCGGGCTCACCTACGGCATCGGCGCGCAGCTCGCGGGCATCGCCGTCGAGCACGACGGGCACCTCCTCACGCGCGTCACGCTGAGCGGCCCCAACCTCGAACACGGCATCGAGGCGACGCTGGGCGAGATCCGTCGCTTTGTGGAGGACGGCATCACGGCTGACGAGCTTTCGGAGAAACAGACCACCATCGCGGGCACCTACGCCGTCGGTCTCGGCACGACGCGCGGCCTGGCGACCTCGCTCCTCGTCAACGCCGAGCGCGGCTTCGACCTCGCCTACCTCGACCAGTACCCGGACCGCATCCACGCCCTCACGCTCGACGAGGTCAACGCGGCCATCCGCCGCCACCTCGACCCGGACGCGCTGCACATCGGCATCGCAGGGACGTTGCCGGAAGCGGGCTGACTGGACGAAGGAATGGCCTGGGCGCGTCCACCTCAGAGATCGTTGCGGAGCTGTTCCCCGCGCTGGCTGCCTCGCCGTTGCTCGCTGAGCTAGACGCCCGTGCCCAGACGGTCCGCGTCCCGGCGGGCGGATTCATCTGCATGGAGGGCGAGGCGTGCGAGATGCTGCCGCTGGTGGCGGCCGGGACCGTGCGCGTGTTCGTCCAGAGCGACGAGGGGCGCGAGGTGACGCTCTACCGCATTCAGCCCGGCGAAAGCTGCGTCCTCACGGCGTCGTGCCTGCTCGGTGAGACGGCCTTCCCTGCGTTCGCCGTCGCCGAAACCGAGGTGCGCGCGGTCGTCGTTCGCCTGGCGGACGTGCAGGCCTGGATGCACGCCTCCGAAGCCTGGCGCGGCTTCGTGCTGGGGCTGATCGCTCGCCGCTTCGCCGAGGTCATCGGCCGGATGGAGGACCTGATGTTCCGGCGCCTCGATGCCCGTCTTGCGGGCTACCTGCTGGACGCCGCCGTCGATGGCCGCGTCACGCGCACGCACGAGCAGATCGCGACGGACCTCGGCAGCGCGCGCGCCGTCGTGAGTCGCCACCTCAAGGCGCTGGAGCAGGCAGGCCTCGTCGCGCTCGACCGCAGCCGCGTGACGATTCACGACCCCAGCGGCCTGCAGGCGCTTCGGCGACGCGGGTAGGCGTGTGGGGGAAGAGACGGCACGACGCAGCGTGACTTCGTCACAGACATCCGCTCGCAGGTGGGCTAGGTTGCGGTGAGGTCGGGCACGGCCCGCTTCGTTTCTGTCACACCTCACCCAACCGCACGTCCCATGACCAAGAACATGCACACCGTGGACCGCGTCGTCCGCCTCGCCGTCGTCGCGCTGATCGCCGTGCTTTACTTCACGGGTCAGATCTCCGGCCTCGCCACGATCATCTTGGGCGTCGTCGCAGCCATCTTCGCCCTGACGAGCTTCGTCGGCCTGTGCCCGCTCTACTCTCTGCTTGGCATCTCGACCCGGCGCAAGGCGGCTGCCTAGCCCGTCACGCCGCAGCTAGCATCAGTTCGTCCACGGCCGACTCGGCCGGGGTGGCGACGCCGGATAGCCGTTTGAGGTGGACGCGGAAGCCGTGCATCACCACGAGGTGAGCGAGCGCCTGCGTGACGTTGTAGACGTACCACGGCAGCCGCGGCGAGAAGTCGTGGATGGCCGCCAGGATGGTGGTGCCGCAGAGCATCTCGCGGAACTCCAGACGCCCGGCGTACTGCTGGAACTCGTGCGTGAGCAGCCCGCCGGTGACGTAGAACAGTTGCCGGTCGGGCCAGCTGCGCTCGGGCGAGAAGTCGAGTTCGAGCAGCGGCTCGGGAATTGGGCGGAGGTAGAAGCGGCACACGCGGTCGGCGTCCATCGTCACGCGCAGCACCGGGCGGACGAAGGTGGGGAGCCAGCGCATGTACTCCTCGGCGACCCAGCGCGCGGAGCGGCCGGGCGGGAGCGGCATCCGCTGCACGGAGCGCACGAGCCGCGCCTCGCGGATGACGCTGTCGTCCTTCTTGCGAAGCTTTTTGCGCGGGTTCGGCACCATGCGCCCGTCTTCAGTGAGTGCGAGGTCCAGCGCCTCCCGATACGGCGTCGCCCCGTCCATGAGGTGCCGCAGGAGCGGGTTGTCCCGCGCGACGAGGTCGTGCTTCAGGCTGTCTACGAGCGGATCGACGAGCTCCCGCGATGCGCCGCCGAAGACGGACACCCACAGCTTCGAGAGGTGCGGCGAGAATGCAGGCACGTCGAGCATGAGCGTGCGGGCCTCCGCGACTTCGGAGGCTGTCGCCATCATCTCGCGGTAGGTCATGATCTCGGGTCCACCGATGTCGTACGTCTCGCCGTACGCCTCCGCGTTGCCGAGGCACCACCGGAAGGCGCGGATCACGTCGGCGATGGCGATGGGGTGCGTGAGCGAGCGCGTCCACGTCGGGAGCAGCATCGCCGGGAGCCGCCGGACGAGGTTGACAAGGATGCGCAGCGACGAGCCGCCCGGACCGACCACGATGCCTGCGCGGAGCGCCGTCAGCGGCACCGAGCGCGCGCCGAGGGTCTGCTCGACCTCGTAGCGGCTCTGGAGGTGGAGCGACAGGTCGCCGTCGCGCGGGAGCAGGCCGCCGAGGTAGAGGATCTGCTTAACGCCCGCCTTCTCCGCCGCCCGCGCGAAGTTGTCGGCGAGGATGAGGTCGAGATCCTCGAACGAGCCCTGCGTGAGCCGCGACGAGGGCAGCATCGAGTGGACGAGGTAGATCGCGTAGTCGACGCCTTCGAGGCCGCGCTCGAGCTGGAGCAGCGAGAAGAGGTCACACTTGCGCCACTCCGTCGGATCGGACGGGTCCGCGTTGGTGGCGCGCGTCGCCGAGCGCGTCAGGCCGACGAGGTGGGCCTCGTCCTGCAGCGCATCGCGCAGGCACGTGCCCACGAAGCCTGTGGCCCCGGCAATGGCAACGGTGGGCTTGGTCGAAGGTCGAGGGTCGAGAGTCATGGGTCGTTGCTGCTCAGGAGCAAGGACGGTGCGACGAGAAACGGTGGGCCGCGCCGAAGCACCGCCCACCTGAGAGTCGCCACGAACAGGGTCGGTTTAT
>JBCDFO010000325.1:0-5763 GCA_039177895.1 Bacteroidota bacterium | reverse complement strand
TCGTAGCGCTCCTGTTCGTTCTTGGTCACAGCGTCCGAGCCGTTGGCGACGCTGGTGACGTCATAGCCCTTGGCTTCGAGGAAGAGGATGTGCGGCTTGAGGAGGTCGATCTCGTCGTCGGCCCAGAGGATGCGGGGCATAAGGGGGAGTGTTGCCGTGTTGCGGTGAGCAGTGTTGCCGTGGGAGGTGAACCCGGCGATGCGGAGTGGGGTCCGGGCCGTTCGCTCAACTCGGGAAGCCGATGCGTTCGTGTTCCCTAACCAACACCCTTGTCTCCCCGTTTTGGGGCGTCCACCCAAAGGGCGGGCTGGGTTCAGAGGATCAGAGACCAGAGGATCAGCTTCCAGAGGAAGGGTGGACAACCACACGGAAACCGATAAGGTCGCTGTGGATGTGCGGGCGGGCGTCGCTGCGATAGGCGCAGTGAGCGCTGAGACGATGGTTGAAGAACGAGCAGCCGCGCAGCGCAAGAGCGTTACTCTCCTGTGAACTATCTGGGTCGACGACCTCCGAACCCGCGCTTTGCTCGTGGAGATTTCGTCGGTACCCGTCACGCGTCCACTCAAGCACGTTGCCACTCAGCTCCTCCACCTTGAACGGGCTTGCGCCCTCCGGAAAGCAGCCCACGGTGCTAGTCCAACCGATCTCGGTTCCGCGGTAGTTTAGAGCGTTGGGAGCGATCTTGTCGCCCCAGGGATAGCGGCGCGTGTCGTTGTCGCCCCGTGCTGCCTTCTCCCATTCGGCCTCGCTGGGTAGGCTCACCCGAAGCTGCTTGCGCAGCAGGCCACGCCAGAGCGCCTCGTCGGTGCCCCCCGCCTGCGTCCACCCATCTCGCGTCTCCGCGGCGACCTGATGGAGCCGCTCTGTGAGCCACGCACAAAACGCCTGCGCGTCGTGCCAGGACACGCGAACCACCGGGTGGTTGAGCACGCCTCGCAGGCTGTCCCGATCAGCGGGTTCGTGTCCCGAGGCGTCCACGAAGGCCGTCCATTGCGCCACGGTCACAGGGAAGCGGCCGATCCAGTAATCGTAGCTCAGCGTGACCTCGTGCAGCGGCTTCTCACGGTCCCTTGCCCTCTTATCGCTGTCGGGGCTACCCATCATGAACGACCCGGCTGGCACGTGGCAGAACGACATCTGCTCCACGGTCATCACTTCGGGGCGGGGGTCTTCGAACTCAACGAGCAGGGTGCCTGCTTCGGCACGCTCCGTCGGGGGCAGCACGCCTCGCAGGACCTCCACGAGGTGGTGTCGCAGGCGGTGGAGGTACTTCGGCCCGCTTTCGGTGCCCTTGGTGTCACGCGCGATCTCGGCGCGGTCTACGAGCCGGGCCATCGCCGCCGACCAGAGCACGCCGCGCTGCCCCGCTTCGGTGTCGGGGTAGTCCGCCGGACACAGCGCGTAGGCGGTGTCGAGCAGCTTGTCGGTGCTGCGGAGGTTGTGGACCACCTCCTCGGCCCCCAGCAGCACGGCCACGCTCCAGTAGTCACCCTCCGCGGCGAGGTCGCGCAACGTTTCGGCACGATCGCGGGGCTGCATCAGGTGGCAGCCCGCCAGGTACTCCTGAAACGTCCGGTGCGGGAAGCCGAAGGTCTCGGGCAGGGTCTCCGTACCGCCCCGTCCGGCGAGCAGCCCCGCGCGGCGGTCCACATAGTCGAGAAAACGCTCGGCGAGTTGGCGGTCCTCCAGGGAGCCGCCTAGGTGCTCGGGGCGGTGCAGCACCGCCAGGGCTTCCTCGCGGCTGAGCAGCGCCTCAGCGCTCTGGTCGCGCCCCGTGCGGTGCGCTTCAAAGGCGAGGTGCTCCACCAGTTGTCGCAAGCGGCGGTCGGACTTCAGGAGCGCGTTGAGTTCGGTGTCGGGCTCCTCGCCAACGTTATGCCGCCGCCACCGGCGCAGCAGCACGTCCACGGCCAGCTTGTAGAGCGCGACGCGGACATCGGGCAGCCCTACGCCCTCCTGGTGGACAAGCGCCATCGTCGTGAGCAGCATCGGGTTGTTAGAGAGTTCGCGCAGTTCTCTACTCACGGCTGCCTGGGCTAGGTCTTCACCTTTCGTAACGGCGTCCTCAGGCGTAACGCGGTTGAGGCGTACCTGGGCCTCATACCAAGAGGTCGCGAACTGCTTCTTCTGCTCTCGGTCGAGCGGGGCTAGCATGAAGCTGGGTAGTCCCGTCAGTTGCGCAGCCTCATCGCCGTACGAGCGGACGCGGCATGTCACGATGAGGTGCGCCAAGTCATAGCGCTGGAGCGTCGCCCGCACGACCTCACGGACGCGGCTGCGCAGGTCGTACGGCACCTCGTCAAGCCCGTCGAGGACGAGGCGGCAGCACCCGTCGGTGACTGCTTCTCGGACGGTGTCGGCGAGGGCCTGGGCGTCGTGTCGCGCGAGGTCGTCCACCACCTGGTCGCGCAGTACTTCGGCGAGCACCTGCTGCCGCTCCTGGTCGCCGAGATGCGCTACCTCGCAGGCCCGCAGGCGGGGGATGAGGTCGCGGAGCGTGAGAAACACGGGAAGCAGTTCGGTGGTGGCCTCGTCGCTGCCCGGTTCGAGCAGGGGATTGATGTGCTCGGCCAGCCACTGCTTGACGAAGGTGCTCTTCCCCGCGCCCGGATCGCCAAGGAGAACGACGCGGCGATGCTGCCCAACCGCTTCCCACACGGGCAGCAGCTCAATTCTTTCACGGCGCGACCGAGTAGCATCGGGCTCGAAGTCGCCGTCCTGATCTCGTACCCTCAGCGTCGTCGTGTTGAGCGCGATGTACACGTCTTCGAGCTTCACCTCGTCGCCGGTCGACGCTTCGCCGCCCACGGCCGCGAGCGGGAGGAGGCGGCAGTAGTTGCGCAGCCGTTTGAGGTAGCGCGTGCGCACCAGGGCGAGCGTGCTCGGGTCAGGACCGGTCGGTGCCGCCGGAGCCGCTATGGACGGTGCATCTGCGGGTGGCTTCGCTGCGTCGGGCTCGTGCGCCGCCATCAAGGCGCGTAGGGCCTTGGTGAGATGCTCGCGCACCAGGCGCTCGAAGTCGCCCGGCTCTTGGTAGGTGAAATAGAGGCCCGGATATTCGTCCCGGAAGTCCGCCACCTTGTTGAGTTGCTGGCGCTCCTCTTTTGACGTCGGCCAGAACGGACGTTCGCAGAAGTAGAAGAGCACGGGCAGCTTGTTGTCCTTTTCCCACCGACCGAGGGCGCGCATGAACTCCTCCTGCGTCCCTGAGTCTACCACCTTGGTCGGGGTACCGAACCGCTTCCACAGGAGCCCCACGAACACATCGTACGGCTCCACCTGCTGGTTAACGATCTCCTGCACGTCTCCGAGCGACGGAAACACATCGGTCTCCCATTTGACCAGCCTGAAGCTTGCGTTGCGGTCCTCACCGAGCGTGCGGTTCAGTTCGCCCACCACAGCCTCCACTGCCTTGCGCTCAGCCGGCACGTCTCCTGGTGACGCGAGGAAAATGCGGTACTTCACATCAGGACTAGGCATAGTCATTGTCTCAGCGTACAGCAGTCAGTGGTCTCCAGAAGAAACGCACCGTCGCCTTACGAATTCCACCGAGACCGTCCGCGTGAATAACGCCCGGACCCGCGGCCCCGGTGCTGGCAACCGCGCCTCGCTCGGGCCGCTCCGCGATGCGGCGGGTCCACGGCGCCCGCACCCGCTGCGTGGCCGTGCCGCTTGCCTCAGTTCTTGACGAGGGCCTTCAGCACGAAGAAGACGTTTTCCTTGCGCTCGCGGAGGCGGCGCGAGAAATAGGGGAACCACTGCGTCCCGTAGGGCACGTAGACGCGCATGTGGTAGCCCGCCGCGCGTAGCTCCCGCTGCGTGGACGGGCGCAGGCCGTAGAGCATCTGGAACTCGAAGCGGTCGCGGTCGATGTCTTCGGCGGCGACGAACTGCTTCGTGGCCTCGATCAGCTGGTCGTCGTGCGTGGCGATGCCGGGGTAGCGCGCGTGCTGGATCAACTCCTGCATGTAGTCGACAAAGTGCGCGCGGATGGTCGGCATGTCCTGGTGGGCGAGCGAGGCCGGTTCCTTGTACGCCCCCTTGCAGAGGCGGACCCGGGCGTTCAACTCGCACATCCGCTCCACGTCGCGGGCGGTGCGGTGGAGCATGGCCTGGAGGACGACGCCGACGTGGTCGCGGTAGTCGGGATACACCGCCTCGAAGAGATCGAGTGTGGACTGGGTGAGGCTGGAGCCCTCCATGTCGAGCCGGACGAAGAGGCCGTGCTCCCGGGCCGTGTCGAGCAGGCGGCGGAGGTGCTGCAGGCACAGGTCGTGGTCGATGACCTGGCCCATCATCGAGAGCTTGATCGAGATGTTGAGGTCGGTGCCGGGCGGACGGGGGAGGTGCGCCAGCCGCTCCGCGAGCGCCACGTAGACGTCGGCGTAGTAGGCCGCCTGCGCCGGGTCCTCGACGTCCTCGCCGAGCAGGTCGAGCGCCACGTGGAGGCCGTCGCGCAGCTCGGTCGTGACGATGGGCAGCGCGGTCTCGAGCGTCTCGCCCGCGACGAAGCGCCGAGCGAGGAAGAAGGGCGGTTGCATGTGCGGACGAGGCTAGGGCGAACCGGTCGCTGTATCAGAAAAGGTCGGTCGGAAAGACCGACGCTGGCGGCAAGGTACGCGGCAGCGGGACACACGCGGCTGAGGTCCCGGACGCCCGTTCAGGCTGTGGGAACGCTCCTATGTGTGCGGCAGGCCTTCGAGGGTCCAGTGCGCTGCCGCTCGGGCTCGACTGGTACGGTTTGTGCGGACGTGCAGGAGTCCGGCTCCCACGCCTCCCCTCGCCGCCACCGCCGCTGCTTCGTGCCCCTGCTGCCCTCTGCGTATTCCGATTCTGACCCAGGGTCGGTGCCGCCCTCGCCCGCGCCGGGAGGGGGCCCAGAAGTGGCTGTTCCGCCCCGGCTGTTCCGCTCCCGGCTGGTGGAGTTCGTGGACGTGTTCCTGCCAGATCCGCCGATTTCGGAGACGCAGCGCCGCCGGATGCGGGCGGTCGTGGTGGGCGCGCTCGTCACGATCCCCTTCGGGCTGATCGCGACGCAGCAGATCTACGAGTACATCGGCCTCCGCGACAGCCTCTACGCGTTGGCGGGCCTGCTGATGCTGCTCGCCTGCCCGATGCTGCTGCGCACGACGCGCTCGGCAACCCTGCCAGGCCTGGTGCAGGCCTTCTCGTTGCTCGGGCTCCTCTTCATGATGGCGATGCTCGATGGCGGGCTCGACGATCCGTCCCTCTACTGGGTGCCGCTCATCCCGATGGCGGCGGCGGTGACCATCGGTCCGCTCGGCATCGCGACCACGCTCGTGGCGAGCATCGCAGGGGTGCTCGTTCTCTACATGCTCACGCTCGAAGGTTATGCCTTCCCGGACTATTCGAGCGGCCTCGTGCGGAGCTGGTTCGACATGTTCGCCCTGTGCACGGGGGCGTGCTTCGCCGCGCTCGTGGGCGGGCTCTACGAGCGGCATACCCGCCACGAACTCAGCCGCCTCAGCGAGGGGGTGCGTGGCCTCCAGGGCGAGCTCGGGCGCAGCGAAGAGCGCTACCAGGCGCTGTTCGAGCACCTGCCCATCGGGATGTACCGCACGACCCCGTCGGGCGAGGTCGTGCTCGCCAACGACGCCTTCCTGCGGATGCTCGGCTACCGCTCGCTGCGCGAGTTCCAGCGCGAGCGTGAGCGCGTGAGCGCCACCTACGCCGACCCGGCCATCCGGGACGATCTCGTGCAGCGGCTCCGGCAGTTCGGCCAGGTCAGCCAGTACGAACTCG
>JBCDFO010000324.1:0-5769 GCA_039177895.1 Bacteroidota bacterium | reverse complement strand
TCGGCCCCGAACTGCTGCACGAACGCGTCGGGGTCGGCTCCGTCCGGCAGCGCGACCGCATAGACGCCGAGCCCTTCGGCGAGCACGAGGTCGATGGCCCGGAGCGCGGCGTCGAGGCCGGCCGAGTCGGCATCGTAGAGGAGCACGACCGCCTGGGCGTAGCGCCCTGCGAGGCGGACCTGCTGCGGCGTGAGTGCCGTCCCGCTCGACGCGACGACGTGCTCCACGCCTGCCTGGTGCAGCGACACGACGTCGGTGTAGCCCTCCACCAGGAGCGCCTCGCCCTCGCCGCGGATCGCTTGCTTCGCCTGCCGGAGTCCGTAGAGCACCTCCGACTTGTGGTAGACCGGCGTCTCGGACGAGTTGATGTACTTCGGTGGATCGCCGTCCTTGAACGGCGGCGTGACGCCCGGGATGATGCGCCCGCCAAAGCCGAGCACCTTGCCGACGTGGCTCACGATGGGAAACATCGCGCGGCCCCGGAAGCGGTCGTAGATGCCGCGGCTGCCCTCGCGCGCGAGGTCAGCCTTGACGAGCACCTCGGGGGTATAGTGCGCGGCCAACGCGGCCTCCGTGAGCGCGTCCCAGCGGTCAGGCGCGAAGCCGAGACCGAATGCCGTGATCGTCTGCTTCGTGAACCCGCGCTGGCGGTAGTAGTCGAGCCCCGGCTGCCCGGCCTCGGTTTGGAGCTGCTGGTAGTAGAACCGCGCCGCGAACCGCAGCGCGTTGTGGATCGCCTCGCGTTCGCTGGCGGCCTCGCTGGGACCTCCCCGCTCCTCGGGGATCTCGATGCCTGCGCGCCCGGCGAGCAGACGCACCGTCTCCAAAAACTCCATCCCTTCGACCTCCTGTACGAACTTGAAGAGGTCTCCACCCCGGCGACAGCCGAAGCAGTAGTAGAGGTTCTTCTGCGGATCGACGGAGAACGAGGGCGACTTCTCGTTGTGGAACGGGCAAAGCCCCACGAAGCGCACGCCGCTGCGTCGAAGCCGGACATAGTCCCCTACCACGTCGACGAGATCGACGGCATGGCGAACGTCTTCGATGACCGAGTCAGGGATAGGCATGGCGCAGCGACGCAGAGCGGACCGCGAAGATCCGACACCGCGCACAACTGCGGTCGCGCCTAGCTTCCATCGCCTAGCTCCAATCAGCGCCCGATCTCAGCGCACGGGGCAGAAGGGACACGTGCTGCCCCTCAATAATCGCGGCCCGCCGGAGTCCGACGGGCCGCTGGGTGCACCTCCTGATGCACGGGGAAGACTTGGTGCAGGACCGCGCTAGCGGTCCTCCAGGCGGAACAGCGGCAGGAAGGTCTCCCGCACGAGGTCTCCGGTTCCGTTGGGGCTACCGACGGCGATGCTGAACGACTCCAGGAAGGCTAGGTCGCCGTCCCGGTCGTCCATCTTGGCCACGAACGTGAAATCGGTAAAGCCATTCGGGCCCGGCTGCGAGATGTAGTCGTCGATGGAGATCTCGACTTGGCCGAACGCCTCCACGTTCTCGCCTTCCGCCGTCACCGCGATCGACGTGCCGAGCGTGAGCGGGTTGTCGTTGATGTCGGCAACGCGGTAGTTGTAGCGTGCGCGCACCGCCACCGTGTCGATCTTACCGTCCGGGATGCCGTCGAAGGCGGTGGACACGTTGACGGTGTCGCCGGAGCGAATGAAGTCGTCCTCGAAAAACGGGCCACCTAGAACGGTGATGCGCGTGTTGCCCGTGAGTAGGAACTGCGTGCTGGTAGAGATTTCCTCCTGGGTGCCGCTGCCGCCGGAGCGCGTACCGCTCGCCCGCGCAGTCAGGCGCACGATGCCGTCCGGCGGGAATGGGTTGCCCGTCACGAACGTGCCGCCCGCCTTGCCGAGGTCGTCCGTCAGCGTCTGGCTCTCGACGACGCCATAGTCGGCCTCGAGGAAGATGGGCGTGCCTTCGCGAACGGGGTTGCTGTACTCGTCCCCTGCCACGATGACGACGGGGAGTTCGCACGCGACCTCGTTGAGGCAGGGCTCGTTGGGTCGCTCGACCGCTACCGAAAAGTGCCGCTCGTTGGGCAGGCCGCTCTGGATGAGCAGCGCTACGGGCTGCGTGCGGATGGGGCTCCCTGCCGGGTTCGTAGCCCCGGGCACCTGCGCAACGATCTGCGCCGTCCCGGCTACCGTACCGCTCGTAAACGTAAACGGCGCGATCCCGTCCGCGCCTGTCACGTTGGTTGCCATGCGGCCGTTGTCGGTCGAGTTGGGGGCGAGAAAGCTGTTGTCCGCGTTGCCCGACGCGTTGACGGGCCGCGCGTCGATGGTGGCCTCAACGGTGACGCCGGGGACCGGAAGGCCGTCCGCGTCAAACACGATGAAGCCGAGCTGCGCGATCTCCGCGCCCCCGGACCCCGACACCGTGACCTCTTGGATCGATTCCGGGGTGAGCGTGATGCTCGCGGGCACGGCGGTCGCTCCACCCGAACTGATGGGCAGCGCCAAGTCCGGCAGCGTCGTCGCAGCGCCGACCTGCGCCTCCTGCGTGACGGTCTCGGACACGTCGGCACCGAGGAAGGCGCTCAGCTCGATCGCGATGAGCGTGGCCGTAGAGCCTTCGCCCACCGCCTCTACGGCCGTGAATGCGAAGGAGTACGTCCCGTCGGCTGCCGTCGTGGCCTGCCGGATCATGTTAGCCGTCTTGATCTGGGCAGTCGCCCCCTCGACGGGCGCTCCCCCTTGGTTGACGATGCGGCCCGTGACGACGGCCTGCTCGCCGGTGGGCACGGGCGCTCCGCCGCTGTTGGCGACGGTGATCTGGAGGTCCGGCACGGAGTAGCTCTCGCCGCTGGTGACCTGCTCCGAGATCGTCTCCGAGACGGCGGCCCCGATGAACGCGCTCAGAGAGACCGTCGCGACGGTCTGCTCCTGCGCCTGGTTCTGCTGAGGGCCGAGCGCCTCGCTGAGCTCAAATGTGAAGGTGTATACGCCAGCGGAATCGGTGTCGACCTGGCGGACGAACTGGTCGGCGCTGATTTTGGCTTTGGCTCCCTCAATGGGGGTGCCGTTCTGGTTGACGACCCGCCCGGTGATGGTGACCGAGTCGAGCTCGGTGAGCGAGTCGCACCCGCCCGCAAACAGGAGGACCCCGAGCAAGGTGCTCAGGAGCAGGGCGGGACGGTAGAGAATACGAGGCATGATCGGGAGTGGAGATACCTGGCGAGGCAACGAGAGCGCGCTCGGCGTACGGCGGCAGGCCGCGCGCACGGTGAAACCGGCTGCGCCACGAAAAGCAGTCGGTGCAGTCCTGGGCGAATGCTGTGCCGAGTTGCCCCGCCCGCCTCAAATCGCCGTCAACCACCCCGTTTCGACGGTTTTCGTACGGCCCTACCCTCGTTTGTCCCCGCTCCACCGCCACGCGGGTTACCCAGGAGGTTCCGATTACACGAGCGCCTTTACTTCCTGTAATCCCCGCTCCCAGGACCGCCCTGGCGCTCTCCCCTGTGCTTATCCGAGCACGAACCGCTCGCAGACACGCGTGAGGCCAGGCGTCATGAACCAGTCCGTCTCGACTGCCTCGACTTCGGTGACGGTCATGGTGCCAAAGCCGGTCTGACGGCGCGCGTCGATGCGTGCCGCGAAGCCAGCGGGATCCCGCAGCGGGGCGCGGTACCGTGCCACCGTCGCATGGGCGATGGCTGTAGGGAAGCGGTCATCGAGCGCCTGTGCAAGCCCGACACGCTCCAGCGTGCCCTGGAGGGCTGCGCGGAGGTGATCGAGGGCTTCGTCTGTTGGGAATCCTTGTAACAGCACCGCGTCGCGCGAGCCCGTCAAGCCCCAGCAGACGAGACCAAACGGGGGCGAGCGACGCAAGACGGCGCGTACCGCATCAAGGAAGTCGTCGCGGAGGGCGAGCAGCGGCTGCGCATCATCCTGCACCTGCACAAGCGACTGGACGGTGACGTGGAGGCTCGTCTCAGGGTAAACGTAGACCCCGGGTTCGTCTTCCGCCAACTCGGCGAGTGTAGCTAGAAGCGCTGCGCGCGGCCCCGGTGCGATGCGGGCGGCTAGTGTGAGACCGCGACGCGTGTCTTCCACCTCGTCCCGAAGAAACGGGTTGATGCGGACCCTGCCGGCCTCAACGACCGGGCGGGCATCGGCCCAGATGGCATCGTAGCGGGCGCGCAGGCGCTCGTGCGGTTCCAGCGTATGAACGGACTCTGCTGGCATCGCGGCGCGCTTCAGGATCGCGGAGACATACTCAGGTGGGACGAGCCTGGGGTATCCGTGTGCGGGGCCTCACAGCAACGAGACATCATGGCGAAGGGGCATCAAAGCGAGAAGGACTCACCGCAGGCACAGGTGCGCGTCGCCTGTGGGTTCTCGAAGTGGAAGCCGCGCCCTTCAAGCCCGTCCGAGAAGTCGAGCGTGGAACCCTCGAAGTAGAGGAAACTCTTCAGGTCGAAAATGATGCGGAGGCCGTAAGCTTCGAGCAGCTCGTCCTCGTCGCGGCGGGTGGTGTCCCAGCCGAGGTCGTAGGTCAGCCCCGAGCAGCCGCCCGGCACGACGGCCACGCGGAGGTAGGCGACGTCGTTATCCACGCCCTCCTGCTCGGCGATGGCGCGGAGCTTGGCCGCGGCGCGGTCGGTGATCTGGATGGCGGCTTCGTCTGGGCTATCGATCACAGCAGACATGGTCAGCGAGAACGTGAGGACAACGGTGGAAGCGCGGTCGGCGGGCCACGTTTTGGATAGCACCGCATGCCGCGATTTCCCCAACGAATCGGGGTTTGCCCGGTTTCGCTGGGTTCTCCCTCCCCTCTATCTTCTCTGACCGTTTAGACCGATTTGGCAACTGGCGCAGCAGGGCATGTGCCTTCCATGAACCCACCGGCGGGACGTGTTCGTGGGGGAACCCCTCACAACCTGTTCGGTATCGCCACCGCCCTGAAAACGGTCGTACGGACCGCCTCAGACCACCTCCGCGCTCGCTCCTCTGCGCCCCGACGCTGCATCCCGACACACCGTCCGGGTGGCGTAGATCCCAGACCATAGGGACCCCAGACTGCCTTTGAGCGCAGGCACCCCAGGAACTTCGTCTCACCGACCATGAGCACCTACACCGAACACGATTTCTTCGAGGACGTCTCCCAGGAGGGCTACAAGTACGGCTTTACCACGGAGGTTGAGTCGCACAAGGCTCCCAAGGGCTTGTCCGAGGAAACGATCCACTTCATCTCCGACCAGAAGGGCGAGCCGGACTGGCTCCGCGAGGAGCGCCTGAAGGCGTACCGCCACTTCGAGAAGATGCTCGCCGACCTCGACGGCGAGGTCCCCGACTGGGCGCTCCTGGAGATCCCCAACATTGACTTCCAGGACGCCTACTACTACGCCGCGCCCGGCAAGAAGCCGCGCTACGACTCCATCGACGATGTCCCGCCGGAGATCCTGGCCGACTTCGAGAAGCTCGGCATCCCGCTCCGCGAGCAGGCCGCCCTCGCGGGCGTGGCCGTGGACGCCGTGATGGACTCCGTCTCCGTCGCCACGACGTTCAAAAAGGAGCTCGCCGAGCAAGGCATCATCTTCTGCTCGTTCTCCGAGGCTGTCCAGGAGCACCCGGAGCTCGTGCGCAAGTACATGGGCTCGGTGATCCCGTACACCGACAACCTCTTCGCCGCGCTCAACTCGGCCGTCTTTTCCGACGGGTCGTTCTGCTACATCCCGAAGGGCGTCCGCTGCCCGATGGAGCTCTCGACCTACTTCCGCATCAACGAGGCCAACACGGGCCAGTTTGAGCGCAC
>JBCDFO010000323.1:0-5769 GCA_039177895.1 Bacteroidota bacterium | reverse complement strand
GCGAGTTCCTGTTCTATCCGCCGAAGTACGACCGCCTGCACGACTTCACGGCCGTCGTCGAGGTCGGGCTCGGGCGCAAGTGGACGTTCACGCTCGCGGGCGTCTACCAGACCGGCCAGGCCTACACGCTCCCGCAGGGGCGCTACGGGCTGCGCGGCAACCCGTTTGGCAACACCGACCTCAACGGCCTCTACTCGGCGTTCCTCAACACCGAGCGGCTCCCCGCCTACCACCGCGTCGATGTCGGCTTCACGAAGGAGGGCCGCTTCTTCGGCTTCGCGGACTATGAGTTGACCCTGCAGGTGCTCAACGTCTACAACCGCCGCAACATCTGGTTTTACCAGTACGACTTCGGCTCCAACCCGATCGAGCAGTCGGCGGTGGAGCAGCTGCCGATCCTCCCGAACATCGCCCTCAAGCTGGATTTCTGAGTAGGGCTCTCTGCCGTCGGCTGTCTGCTTTCAGCATTGGAAAAACCGACAGCCGACAGCTGAGAGCCGACAGCCTTCATCCCCATGCGTTTCTCACTTCTCGCGCTGCTCGCCGTTGCTCTCGGGAGCCTGGCCTCGTGCGACACCTACGACAACGACCCCTACCGCGACCTGATCGTGGTCGAGGCGGTGATGCAGGCGCTCGAACCGGTGCCGCCGGTCTTCCTCTCGACGACGATTCCCATCGACCAGGAGTTCACCCCGCAGACCGCGCGGCGCGTGAATGACGCGACCGTCGTCCTCCAACGGCTCGACGAGGCCGGTGGCGTGCTCGAGGAGGTCCCCTACGAGAATACCGCCGAGGTCGGGCGCTACGACCCGGTCATCGGGGTTGGCTTTCCAACGCCCCGTGTCGTGCCGCTGGCGCGCTACCGCCTCCTCGTGGACGTGCCCTCGTTCGACCCGGTCCGCGCCGAGACCATCGTGCCCGACACGTTCACGACGGTCATCCCTCCGATCAGCCCGGCGACGTACCAGGGCGAGGGCGAGCAGCCGACTGTGACGGTCACGCCGAGCGCGTTTCCGGGCCGTCAGACCGTCTACATCTTCTCGATCCTCGCCGTCGATCAGGAGGACGACCCAGACCCGACCATGCTGACGCCGTTCGCGCGCTCGATCTACGACAACTTCGATGAGGACGACGAAGACGACCGCCGCGACTTCCTGCAAGAGTCGGTCTTCGGGTCCTCGCCGCTCCTCAACGAGGCGGGTTACACCGTCAATCCCGATGGGACGCGCGCGGTGCCGGTGCCGTGGGTCGCGTTCAGCTACTATGGCTTCCACGAACTCTCCGCGAGTGCTGTGGACGACGCGCTGCTGCTGTTCCTCTCGACGCAGGCGGCGCAGTTCACGCCGACGACGCTCTCACCCGGCGAGATTCCCAACATCACGACCAACGTGCAGGGCGGACTCGGCGTCTTCGGATCCTACGCGCGTTCCACCACGACCGTCACGATCACGCCCGATTGAGAAGCTGTTTGGCAAGAGCACTGGTGGGTTGCTAGCGGCTGCGACGGATCGCCCTCAGCGTTGCGTTGCATCGCCGATGCGGACCCGGCCGAGGTCCGGCCGGCATCGCCCGCTTCACGCGCCTTGACGGCGGTCGTCTCGCTCGCTTTCGCCCTGATCCTCCCTTACCAAACAGCTTCTACGCGGGGCGCTGTAGGCCATGAACGCTGCGTGTCTGTTGCGCAGTTGGAACAGCAGCCGAACCGCTCAGCCGCTTCCTAGCTGGACTTCGAGCGAAAGCCGACCGTCTTTTGCCTCATGCGTCTCTCGTTCCTTGCCTTGCTAGCCGTTGCCCTCGGGAGCCTGGCGTCGTGTGACACCTACGAAAACGACCCCTACCGCGACCTTGTCGTCGTCGACGCGATCATGGAGGCGCTCGCCCCCGTACCCTCAGTGTTTCTCTCCACCACGGTACCGCTCGAGGCTACGTCCAACCCCAGCGAGAACGGCCTTGATGGGGCCGCCGTGACGCTGGAACGTCTCGCACCCGACGGCACCGTAGCCGATACCATCCAATACTTCTCTGCGTTCTCGTCAGGGCAGTATGTGCCGAACCCGTTTGAACTTCCCATTCCGACTGTACGGCCTGCCACACGCTATCGGCTGCGCATCGACGCGCCGGGTTATGACCCGATCTGGGCAGAGACCGTCGTCCCGGACACGTTCAGCACGGTAGTACCGCCGAACAGCCCTCTCGTGTATCAGGGACCGGAGCAGCCAACGGTCGTGGTGACCCCGAGCGCCTTCCCGGGGCGCCAGACCGTCTACATCTTCTCGGTTCTGGCGCAGTCCCAGTCGGCTAACAATCCCAACCCGGATGACTTGGTCCCCCTTTTCCGCTCGATCTACGACACGATTGAGGGCGAGAGCGATCGGCGCGAATTCCTGAAAGACGTGCTCTTTGGCTCGTCGCCGCTCCTGAACGAAGAAGGCTACTCGGTGAACCCCGGCGGGACGCTCACCGTGCCGGTGCCATGGGCAGCGTTTGGATACTATGGCTTCAACAAGCTCTCCGCGAGCGCTGTAGACGACGCGCTGCTGCTGTTCCTCTCGACGCAGGCGGCGCAGTTCACGCCGACGACGCTCTCACCCGGCGAGATTCCCAACATCACGACCAACGTACAGGGCGGCCTCGGCGTCTTCGGGGCTTACGCTCGGTCTGAGTCCTTCATCGTCATCGAGCGAGACGTCGGGGAGCCGTGAGGTAGCAAAGCCCGACGGTCACGATCACGCCCCAGCCGATCCCGTCGTCACGCGCCCTACAGCGTCACACGTAGCGATAGACGATGCTTTCAGCCTTCGCTGGGCCTTTGATGATCCAGGTTAGTACGAGCTGGTCCTGCTCGATGTCAAGGCGGGCGGTGTAGCGGTCGTCGCCGCACACGTGCGGGGCGACCGAGCGCCAGAGTATTGGCGTCTCTGGAGCAAGGTCAAACAGCAGGACGGGGCGCTCGACGCCGAAGCGAAGATGTTCGAGCCGTAGGCGTGAGGACGGTTCGGCGAGTCTGGTCCACCGGTAGACGTTGTGGAACGGGAACGTCTGTCCGCGGCCGGACACCCATGAACCGGCCTCCTCGAATCCGAGCGTCTCCTCGGAGGGATGCATAACAGTTACCTGGCCCGCGCCTTCGCCATTCCACCCCGTCGAGCTTGTGGAGCGCGCCAGGAAGCGGAGCGAGCGCACGGCGGAGAGTCGTCGCCAGAGCCTGTCCGTGGGGACCTTTACCATGAGTATATGCTGGCTCGCAGGCGGGACGCGCGTCCCCCTCCTGGATAGGAGGGGACAGGGGAGGTTGACGTTGTGGTGAGATGCGCGCATTTTGCTGGAACCGGCAACCCCCTCTGTCTCCCCCTAGCCAGGGGGAGGACTTCCCACCGACCCCTGGGCATGGCTGACTTCGAGCGTTGGAACAATCTTCCCCGCTCGAAGGCGCTACGTCGTCGCCTCAGGGTACAGGTGACTACCGCCGAGGCAACGCTCTGGCAACCGTTGCGATTGCGACAAGCTGGCGGGTTAAAGTTCAGACGGCAGCACGGCATTGGTACCTATATCGTGGACTTCTATTGCCCTAAGGCTAGGGTTGCTGTCGAAGTGGATGGGCGAGTACATGACGACTCAGCGAGGGCAGAATCAGACGCGGCGCGACAGCGCGCCATCGAGTCGCTTGGCATTCAGGTTCTGCGATTCTCAAACGAAGAGGTGCTTGGGCAAGGAGATTTGGTAGCGCAGGCTATCGTCCGAGCATGCGCTAGCGCTCTACCAAAGTAGCGTAGAAGGGTCGCTTCAAGAACGTGACCACCCACCCGTGTGCATCAAAACGCTATGGCTGTCTGAATGCGATAGTAGATGTCGACCTCGTCCCACGTTAGGTCGTCGTCGATCTCGCCCCAGGGTGCCGCGACGCCGAAGCTGTGCAGCAGCTGGAAGCCGCCGAGCGAAAGCACGTTCTTGACCTCGGCCCCAAGTCCAGTCCGGCGAATGGCGTTGTCGAGGTCGTTGCCAGTCCAGACGGCCGCCGCGTCGGCGACGAGCGAGATTCCTGTCCGCCCGAAACCGATCAGGCCGAGGATCGACGTGTTGAGGTCGAAGACGGGTGGGAAGCGGTACTCGAGCGTCCCAAAGAGCACCCGGTCGCCGAGGACGGGGATTCGGTAGCCGCGCACGCGCTCCAATTCGTCCGCGTTGACGGCCCCGAAGATGGGAATCTGGAGGTCGATGTCGTCGAAGCGCGCGAGGCCGAGCACGTCCTGCGGGAAGCCGTCGCCGAAGCGGGCCTGGGCGCGTCCGTAGGCGTAGAAGCGCCCGAAGCCGAGCGGGTCGGGGAGGACCACGTAGCCCGCGAGGTCTGGCTGGGCGAATGTGCCGCCCGTGTTCACCTCCGGGACGCCTACGGTCACGCGGGCGCGCAGGCCGAGGCCATCGAGCGGGTGGATGTTGTTGAAGCGGTAGGGGCGCTGCGTCTTGAACGCGAGCCCGAGACGCACATCGGCGCGGGTGCCCTCCAGCGGCGTTGGGAGCGCGCCACCTGCCACCTCCACGTCGCCAAGGTCCGCAAAGCTGTCCTCGTTGAACGGCTCCGCGTAGGCCAGCCGCAGCCGAACCGCGCCGGAGAGCGACGTGTAGGGGCGGTCGAGCCAGTCGAGGGGCCAGATCGCGGCCACGTCGCCGCCGGTGAAGTTCTCGATGAGCAACTGGTCGCCGTAGAACCGCGAGGGGCCCGGGAAGCGGTAGCCGCGGAAGACGAGGCTCGGCGCGAGTGTGTTGTTGACGTAGGTGACGAGCGCGAACGAGCGGTCGGCAAAGTCCGGGATCGAGACGCCTACGAGGGCACCGAGTTGGTGCTTGCCGAGCGGTTCGAGCCAGGTCGTCGTGCCGAAGAAGCCGTAGTCGCGCGGGCTGTCGTAGTACGGCACGACGAGGCTGACGGCGTGGCTGAGGTTCGCGAACGAGCGGTAGACGTAGCGCTCGCGGATCAGCGCCGGGTCGGGCGCGACTGCAGCGGGGATCTCAGCGACTGGACGGTGCTGCGTCCAGGCACGGTAGGCAGGCGGCGCGGCGGGCCCCACGACGCCGACAGTAGGGACCTCGACGGTCGGTAGCCGGTCGGCGGGGATGAGGTAGGCGCGGTCCCGCTGCTTCGTATCCGTCGAGCGGACGAGGAGCCGTCCTGCCGTGTGCGTCGAGTCTGGCGGGAGCCACGCGTCGACCTCCGCGCCGTTGAAGAGGAAGGTGGTGCGGGTGGCGGTGGGGGAACGGCTGTCAGCTATCCGCTGTCGGCTATCGGCTATCTGTGATGGACTGTTAACGAGGGATGCGGAAACGGTGATCTGATTGTCCCCCTCGCTCGCGGGGGGGACAGATCGAGCGTCAGCGAGATCAGGGGGGGCGGCGCGCAGGGCGTCCAGGTCCACCAGGAACACGTTTGGCACGTTGTCGCGCATCGAGGTGAAGGCGAGGCGCTGGCCGTCGGGGCTCCACACCGGGCCACGGCTGTCAGAGCCGTCCGGCGCGGTGTCCGCGAGTGAGGTCACGGCGCCGGTCGCCGCATCAATCATGATCACGTCACGCGTGCCGTCGGCGGCGAAGCGGGCGGCGGCGAGGCGCTGGCCGTCGGGGCTCCAGCGCAGGCCCGTCAGCTGTACGTCACCCTCGAAGCGCGTGAGCGGTGCTTCAGCGCCTGTGTCCAGATCCAGCACAACCACGTTTGCGGTGCCGCCGTCGATGCCAACGAACGCGAGGCGCTGGCCGTCGGGGGCGTAGGTCGGGCTG
>JBCDFO010000322.1:0-5824 GCA_039177895.1 Bacteroidota bacterium | reverse complement strand
TCCATCGCCGTGGTGCTCTCCGTGCCGATGTGGGCGGCGCTCATCGCGTGGGCGGTGCTCGCCAAGAACGGTCGGCGTGCGTGGCTGCGCGTCGGCGGCACGTCGCTGCTGCTCGGGGCGATCATCGCCCTCGCCACCTTCCTGTAAGTCCTGCCTCGATCCCGGGCGCGCCGACGACGACGCCCGGGGATCCCAGCCTGCCTGGCTGAGTTGGCGCAACGCCTCCGGTACCACCCTCTCGCCTGCGTTCTCCCGTTCCCGATGAGCACGGCTACCCGTCCGCCCACCTCCTCACCTCCGGTGCCCTCCGGTACGTCACCCTCGGGTCCGGGGAAACGTGGCCCGAAGCAGGGCGGACCGAAGCAGGGTAGGGCGAAAAAGCTGGTCGGGCCGCGCGCGTTCAAGCTGTTCTGGGACGCCCACTCGGTGACGGGCATCATCATCGGGCTGGGGCTCTTCGTCATCTTCTACGCGGGGGCGTTCGCGCTCTACCGCGCCGAGCTGCACATGTGGGCCGACCCCGGGATGCGTCCTGCCGCGGCGGCGACGGCCGAGAGCCGCCTCAGCGTCGACGACATCGTCGCGCCGTTCTTCGCCGAGGCGATGCCCGCCGACGGGAGCGATGTCCAGGTCAGCTACCCCTTCCGCGGGCGGCCCTACTACTTCGTCCGCTACCAGACGCCGGACGGCGACACGACGCGCACCGTGCAGGCCTACGTCAACGCCACCACGGGCGAGACCTTCGACTTGCCCGTAGGCGAACGCATCGGGCGGAGCGCGCTCTCGGAGATCCTCTATGCGCTCCATTTCTTTGGCCAGGGCGGCTTCTGGGGCGAGGTCGTCTCCGGGTTCATCGCCATCTTCTTCATGTTCGCGGTGGTGAGCGGGATCCTGATTCACCTACGCAAGCTGCCCAAGGATTGGCACACCTTCCGGCCACGCGGCCGCCTCCGCGACGGCCTCGCCGATGCACACACGGTGCTGGGGCTGATCGGGCTGCCCTTCGCGGCGATGTATGCCATCACGGGGGCCTTCCTGGCACTGGTGATCATCCTGCTTGGGCCGACGGTGCTCGTCGTGTTTGGCGGCGATGCCGAGGCCATCGATGCGACGCTCAACGGGTTCGAGATGCCTGCCCACGAGGCCACGGGCATGCCCGCTGAGATGCTCTCGTTCTCGGCCATCGAAGACGCCCTGCCTGCCTCGTGGGACGAGGTGGACCCGACCCTCGTCTACGTCCATGTCTGGAACGACGAGGCGGCCATCGCGCAGGTCTACGGCGACGCCTCGGGCAGCCTCACCCGCGCGCCGCAGATCATCCTGAGCGCCACGACGGGCGAGTACCTCGCGGGCCTCGACCCGATGCGCCCGACCGCGCTGGGCGGGACGGCCGCCGCCATCACGAACCTCCACTACGCGCTCTTCGGCGGGGGCTTCGTGAAGGTGCTCTACTTCTTCCTTGCGCTCGCCACGGCGGCCGTGATCCTCACGGGCAACATCCTCTGGGTGCTCGTCCGGCGTCCGAAGGATCCACGCGCCACGCCGCGCCTGCACCGCGTCCTGGGACGGCTCACCGTGGGGACGGGCTGCGGCCTCGTGGCGGCCGTGCCGGTGCTCTTCCTCACGACGGCCGCGCTGCCCATCGACCTGCCAGCGCTCAAGGCGTGGGAGCACGTGGCCCTCTTCGCGACGTGGGCGGTCCTGGCTGTGGCGGCGTTCTTCGGCCCGTCGGCGGTGTGGGCGGCGCGGTGGCAGCTCGCGCTCGGCGGGGTGCTGAGCCTGCTCGTGCCCGTGGCCAGCGGCGTACTCGGCGGTATATGGCCCTGGACGGCCGCCGCGAACGGCTGGTGGGGCATCCTCACGATCGATGTCGGCTTCCTGCTGATGGGGCCCATGCTGCTTTGGACAGCCGCGCGCCTGAACCCCGACGCCCTCGCCCCGGCACTCGCAGGCGACGGCGCAGCGGCGGACACCCCCCCGCGCCTGGCCACCTCGTGAGCCGCAGCCCCTCCGTGGTGGCCACCCGGTCCACCGTAACGCGACGACTGTGTCTACCCGGCATCGGAAAGACCAGGGATGCCCTCCTATCTCTTCGCACCCATCTTGACCCCGCATCTCTCATTCTACCTACCCTCATCATGACGCTCCGCCTCTCTCTTTTTCTCATCGCTGCGCTCGTGCTCTCGGCGTGCGGCAACGATGCCAACACGTCCACTACGGACGAGCCTACCGCTGACGGCCCGCTCGTCGTCTACACCGGTCGCAGCCAGTCGCTCGTCGACGACGCCGTGGAGCGGTTCCGCGAGGCCACCGGCGTGGAGGTCGAGGTCCGGTACGGGCGTGACGCCGAGATTCTGGCCGCGCTGAACGAGGAGGGGGCCGCCTCCCCGGCCGACCTGTTCTGGGCCAATACGGCCGGGGCGCTTGGTGCCGCCGTCGAGGCGGGCCTGCTCAAAGCGGCTCCCGACAGCTTGCTCGCCCGGCCTGCGGCCTTCGTGCCATCCGGCGGAAGCTGGGTGCCTGTCACGACCCGATTCCGCACCCTCGCCTACGACCCCAACGACATCGACCCGGCCACGCTGCCGACCTCGGTGCGGGACATCCCCTCCCAGGAAGCCCTGCGGGGCCGGATCGGGTGGACGCCGACCTATTCCAGCTTCCAGGACTTCATAACGGCGCTCCGGATGACCGAGGGCGACGAGACCGCCGGGGCCTGGCTCACCGGCATGCGCGCGCTCGACCCCGTCGCCTACACGTCCAACACGTCGATGCTTGAGGCACTCGTGGCGGGCGACATCGACGTGGCGCTCACGAACCACTACTACATCCTGCGCGTGACCGAGACGACCGATGGCGACCCGCCCGTGGCGACGCACCGCTTCGCGGCGGGCGACCCGGGCAACCTGGCGCTCGTGACTGGGGCTGGGCTCCTGGAGACGAGCGACCAGGACGGAGCCGCCGCGCAGTTCCTCTCGTTCCTCCTCTCGGACGACGCGCAGCGGGACGCCGCCCAGCGCGTCTTCGAGTACCCCGTCGTGGGTGTGGAGACGCCCACCTACCTCGTCCCGCTGGAGGAGGCCCGCGAGCTCGGCCCCGCGATCGACTTCGAGCAGCTCCGCGACATCGAGGGGACGCTGGCGCTTCTCCGCGACCAGGAACTGCTCTAGCCACGGCTCCTCCGTTCCGGAGGCAGGGTCCCCGATGCTGGCGCTTGGCATCGATGCTGGCGCTTAGCATCGGGGACCGTGCTGTGGGGCGCTCGTCCTCGGGAACGCAAGCACCGAGGCCGGCGGTTTGGAGACCGCCCCTCCGGTCCGATTCGGCCGTCTCGTCACTCTCGCTCCCTCCTCTCAATGGACCTCGCGCCCGCCCCAGCGCCGTCGCCTTGGCTTGCCCGCCTCCGCCGGGTGAGCGAGGCCGTCTGGCGCAACGCGCTCTGGGTGCCCGTGGGGGCCGTCGCGCTCGGCGTGCTCGTCCCGCTGGGCTACCTCGTCGCGCGGGCCTTCGGGGCGGACCTCGGCACGCTGACCGACCTCGTCTTCCGGGCGCGGACGCTACGGCTGGCGACCAGCACCATCGGGCTGACGGTCGCCGTGCTCGCGTCCACGACGGCGCTCGCGCTGCCGCTGGCGTGGCTCGTCGCCCGGACCGACCTGCCTGCGCGGCGGGCCTTCGCGGTCTTGGGCGCGCTGCCGCTGGCGGTGCCAGGCTACGTGATGGCCTTCGCCCTCCTTGCTGCGACGGGACCCAACGGCCTCATCGCCTCCGTGACCGGCCTCGTCATCCCGCGTCCCAGCGGCTTCCTCGGGGCATGGCTGGCGCTGACGCTGACGCTCTTCCCGTACCTCTTCCTCGGACTCCGGGCCGCGCTGCTCGGCCTCGACCCGGCGCCGGACGAGGCGGCGCGGATGCTCGGCGCAAGCCCCTGGCGGCGTGCTCGCGCGGTCGTGCTCCCGCAGCTCCGGCCGGCGCTGCTGGCAGGCGGGCTGCTCGTGGGGCTGCACGTGCTCGGCGACTTCGGCGTGGTCTCGCTCATGCGCTTCGAGACGTTCAGCTTCGCGATCTACCTCCAGTACGCCGCCGCCTACGACCGGGTCTACGCGGCAGCGCTGGCGCTCATGCTCTTGGTGCTGACGGGCGCGCTGCTGTGGGGCGAGGCGCGGCTGCTCCGGGGCCGCCGGTTTGCGCGCACCGGCGCGGGCGCGGCGCGGCGGCAGTCGGTCGTGGCGCTGGGGGGATGGCGGTGGCCGGCAGCCGCCGCGGCAGGGGCGGTGGCGCTGCTTTCGGTAGGCGTGCCCATCGCGGCGTCGACGTTCTGGCTCGGGCAGGGCCTCGGGGGGGCGAACGAGGGCGGCGTCTGGGGCGACCTCGCCTCGGGGCTGGTCGACTCGGTGTCGGCGGCGCTTCCGGCGGCGTTCATGGCGGCGGCGCTGGCCGTGCCGGTCGGGGTGCTGAGCGTCCGGCGGCCCTCGCGGCGGACGGCCCTCGCGGAGCGGGTGGCCTACCTCGGCTACGCAACCCCGCCGCTCGCCTTCGCCCTCGCGTTCGTCTTCGTGGCGATCCGCGCGGTCCCGTGGGCCTACCAGACGCTCGGGCTGCTCATCGTGGCCTACGCGCTGCACTTTCTCGCCGAGGCACTCGGCCCCGTCCGCACGTCGCTCTACCAGACCTCGGCGCGGGGCGAGGAGGCGGCGCGCATGCTCGGGCGGGGGCCGCTCCGGGCGTTCGCCGAGGTCACGCTCCCGGTGCTCCGGCGCGGGCTCGGGGTCTCCGTCGCACTCGTGTTTCTCTCGGCTCTGAAGGAGCTGCCGATTGCGTTTCTTCTGTCTCCACTCGGGTTCGAGTCGCTCGCGACACGGGCGTGGGCGGCGGCAGGCGAGTCGCTGTTCGCCATCGCCGCGCCGTACGCGCTCGCGCTCGTTGCCGTCTCCACCCCGCTCGTAGCCCTCGCGCTCCGCGACGCCTGACACCGCCCCCGTATGACACGCCGCCTTGCCCTCACGCTGGGTGTCGCCTGGGTCGCCGGGATGCACGCGGCTACAGCCCAGATGGCCGTCCCCATTCCGGCCCCGACCGAGGCGGCGGTCACGGCGGCCTTCACCGAGGAGCCCCCCCGCATCGACGGGCACCTCGACGACCCGCTCTGGGACGCGATTGCGCCGGTGACGGTCTTCACGCAGGTCTGGCCCGCGACGGGGGCCGCCGCCACCGAGGACACCGAGGTCCGCATCGCCTACGACCGCGACTACCTCTACTTCGCCTTCACCAACCACGACCGCGACGCCGCGCTCATCCGCGCGCGCAACCTCGAACGCGGGGGGCCCAACAGCCGCGACGACCACATCTTCATCGGACTCGACACCTACCTCGACGGGCGCAACGCGTACCTCTTCGAGATGAACGCGCTAGGCACGCAGGACGACGCCCTTGTGACGGACGAGGACATCGGCTTCGACAGCTTTACGTGGGACGCCGTCTTCCTGTCGGAGGGCCAGATCACCGACGCAGGGTGGACGATGGAGGTCGCGATCCCGTTCAACCAACTCCGCTTCCCCGAGGGGGCCGAGGTCGATTTCGGGCTGATGCTCTCGCGCGGGATCAGCCGCAAAAACGAGCGCGTGATGTGGCCCGCTATCGGCCTCGACCGCGGCAGCGAGTTCCTGGCGCTGGCGACCGTCTCGCAGTACGGCCTGCTGCGCGGGCTGCGCGGCATCCGCCGGGGCCGCAACCTCGAAATCAAGCCGTACGGCATCTCCGGCGTCCAGCAGTCGCGCCCCGACCTCGCCGAGCCGACCAGCGACGCCGACGTCACCGCCGACGTGGG
>JBCDFO010000321.1:0-5825 GCA_039177895.1 Bacteroidota bacterium | reverse complement strand
TCGCGTGGCTGTTCAACTACCGGCGTGTAGTGGTGCGGTGGGAGCATCATGTGGGAGTGTATCGCGGGTTCGTGCTCTTCGCGCTGAGCCTGCTCTGCCTTAACCGACTTCTGCAATAGCTTCTAGAGTCGTTTTTACGAGAGCACGATAGCTCGTAGTGTTACCCCACGCGAGCAAACCCCAGGCTCTTCGGCGCGCTCTTGGCAAAGTGATTCCGTAGCGCTTGGTGCTCGGGCTGCTCCAGCTTCGGGTCTCGCTCCACGAGCGCGAAGGCGGCGGCGCGGGCGGCTTGGAGGATGTCCTGGTCCTGCACGATGTCCGCGATCTTGAGGACGGGCAGGCCGCTCTGGCGCGTGCCGAAGAAGTCGCCCGCGCCGCGCAGCCGTGGCTTGTGAACCTCCGGCACCGTGCGCGATTCAAGAGGCGAACCAACGCCGCATCGCCATGCCTGTCCTCGAAACGCTACCGGCAACGGGCCTCACGTGGGAAGCGCTCTGCGACGACCCACGCTACGCGTTCCTGCACGACCTTCCGTTCAAGATCGAAACGAACCGCTGGGGTCAACTCGTCATGAGTCCGCACTATCAGCGCCACAGCAGCCGCCAGACCCGGATCGCGCTCCTCCTTCAGCAGCTGCTACCCGAGGGCACGGCGCTCGTCGAGTGTGCGGTGCAGACGGACGACGGCGTGAAGGTCGCCGACACGGCGTGGTACACCGCCGAGCGCTGGGCGGAGGTCGCGGATACCTACGCGACGCCCATCGCGCCGGAGATTTGCGTAGAGGTGTACTCGCAGAGCAACACGCAGGGTGAGTTCGAGACGAAGCGAGCGCTGTACCTCGCCGCTGGTGCCGAAGAGGTCTGGGTCTGCGACCGCAACGGCCGCCTCACCTTTTTCGACGCCGACGGCCCACGACCGCAATCGAAGCGCGTTCCCGACTTTCCTACACAGATCGACTGATCGCTGGCGCCCAGCCGATCTGTCACCCCACCCGCGCAAACCCCAGGCTCTTCGGCGCGCTCTTGGCGAAGTGATTCCGTAAAGCCTGATGCTCAGGCTCCTCCAGCTTGGGGTCCCGCTCCACCAATGCAAACGCGGCGGCGCGGGCGGCCTGCAGGATGTCCTGGTCCTGCACGATGTCCGCGATCTTGAGGTCGGGCAAGCCGCTCTGACGCGTGCCGAAGAAGTCGCCCGCGCCGCGCAGCTTGAGGTCGATCTCGGAGATCTTGAAGCCGTCGTCGGTGTCCACCATCGCCTGGAGGCGCTCCTCGGCCTCGGCGGAGCGCTTGTAGGACGCCATCAGGAAGCAGTACGACTGATCGGCCCCGCGCCCGACGCGCCCACGGAGCTGGTGGAGCTGCGCCAGCCCGAAGCGCTCGGCATGCTCGATCACCATGATCGTCGCATTCGGCACGTCCACGCCCACCTCGATCACCGTCGTCGCGACGAGGAGGTCGGCCTCGCGGTTCTTGAAACGCTGCATCGCCTCGTCCTTCTCGTAGGGCAGCATCCGCCCATGGACCAACTCGACGCGGTAGGGGCGGAAGCGCTCGGCGAGCTCGGCGGCCCCGTTCTCGGCGTCCTTGATCTCGGCAAGCATCTCCGCCTCCGACTCCTCCACGAGCGGGTAGACGACGTAGGCCTGCCGGCCTTCTCTCAATTGGGTCTTGATGAACGCGTAGGCATCCTCGCGGCGCTTCTCGGTGTAGAGCTGCGTCTGGATCGGCTTGCGGCCCGCCGGGCGCTCGTCGATGATGGTCACGTCGAGGTCGCCGTAGACGGTCATCGCGAGGGAGCGCGGGATGGGCGTGGCCGTCATCAGGAGCATGTGCGGGCGGAGGCCCTTGCGGAACATCTTCGCGCGTTGCATCACGCCGAAGCGGTGCTGCTCGTCGATGATCGCGAGGCCGAGGCGCTCGAACTCGACATGGTCCTCAATGATGGCGTGCGTGCCGACGACGAACGGGACGCGGCCCTCGCGGAGGTCGTCCAGCACCTCGGTACGCCACGCCTTGCGCTGTCCGCCAATCAGGAGGTGGACCTGCAAGCCCAGCGGCTCGAAGTACGATTGCAGGTTGGCGTAGTGCTGCTCGGCGAGGATCTCCGTCGGGGCCATGAACGCCGCCTGGTAGCCCGCGTCGAGCGCCATCAGCATCGCGCCGACGCCGACGACCGTCTTGCCCGAGCCGACGTCGCCCTGGACGAGGCGGTTCATCTGCACGCCGCGCTTCGTGTCGGCAGCGATCTCGTCGAGCGCTCGCTGCTGCGCGCCCGTGAGCGTGAACGGCAGCACCTCGTCGATGAACTGCCGCGTGTAGGCCCCTGGCCCGCCCAACGTGGGTCCTGCGATGGCCTGCTTCTTCTCGTGGGTGAGTGCGAGGAGGAGTTGCAGGAAAAACAGCTCCTCGAACTTGAGGCGGCGCTTCGCCCGGCCTAGCTCGCCGCTATCCTTTGGGAAGTGGATCGCCCGCAGCGCCACGCGCCCGTCAATGAGGTCGTACGCCTCGCGCATCCAGTCGGGCAGCACCTCCGGCAGCGCGAGGCCGTGGGTCTTGAACAGCTCGTAGATGTGCCGCCGGAGCGCCCGGCTCGTGAGGTTGACCTTGTCGAACGCCGCGCCGCCGGGGTAGAGCGGGATGATGCGCCCCGTGTCGAGCGCCGCGCCCTCGGCGTCGAGCCGGTCGAAGTCGGGGTGCGCCATCGAGAAGGTGCGGCCGTACTTCTCGACCTTGCCGTGGAAGGCGTAGAGCCCGCCCTGGTCGAACTGCTTGCCGATCCACTTCGCGCCGCGAAACCATACCGCCTTGAGCGTCCCGCCCGAGTCGTCCTGGAAGCGCACCTCCAGCCGCATCGAGCCACGCCCCGGCACTACGCCCTTCGCCGACACGCGCCCAACGACCGTGACGGCCTCATTGAGCCCCTCGACGAGTTCGTTGATCGGCGTGACCGTCGAGCGGTCGAGGTAGCGGCGCGGATAGAAGCGGAAGAGATCGCCGAAGGTCTTCACGCCTGCCTTCACGAGCGGAGCAGACCGGCGCTCGCCAACACGCGGGAGGTCCACGATGGGCACGTCGAGCACGCGCGGATCGTGTGGATCGAGCACCGTACCGTCGGGAGCCTTGGGGCCGCGTTCGAGCGCGGCGTTGCTCGCTGAGGAAGAGTTCGAGGCAGCCATGCGCAGAAAATACCGCGCGGGCGGTGGTGCCTCGTAGCTCCTCGTTTCCGCCGCTATGGGGTCGGCATCGGGAGGGCCTCGCGGCCGTTCGTGAAGTCGTCCAGGTTGGTGAAGAGCCGCCCCTCGTCTGCGATGATTTGGACGCGGTAGGTGTGCTTGTTGTAGCGGCTGATCGCGTGCACGTAGCCGATGGCGTCCGGGTGCATCCAGTTGCGCCCGCCGCCGCGCGCGATGTGGAACTCGCCGTACTCCGTGATGAGGCAGTTGTCGCCGCGCGTGTGGCTGACGCCCCGGGCATAGCTGCAGATCGCCGAGCCGTTCGTCACATAGCCGAGCCGTGCGAGGTCGAGCTCTCTTCCCAGATCGTTGAGCTCCGCCCCGCCACCGAGGGACGCGGGCTTCTTCTTCCAGGCGATGATGTCCCCGGCGATCTCGACCGCCTTGTAGGCGACGCGGTCCATGTCCTGTTTGCGTTTGTTCTCCTCGAAGGCCATGATGCCGTTGGCCACGGCCAGGCCGACGATGACGACGCCGAGGATGATCAGGAGAAGCTGCTGCTGACCCATAGTGATGTGCGGGCGGGGGTGAATGGTGGGCTAGACACCCGCGTTGCCACAACTTCCGCGCCGTCTTTGGGAAACCGAGCGCTAGGCCCGTTCATGCGCGCCCGTGTGTCACGCCTCCGTTTCGATACGCCCCCCTTGTTCGAGGTGTCAGCGTGACTCCTTCCTAGCATCGGAGGCTCGCTTTGACCTACGCCGGATCCATTCCCTCCGCCGCATGACCCCCAGCGCCAGCGATCCACGAGCAGCAGCGGACGCTACTGAAACAGCGCGTTGACCTCGAATGTCCAGCCGGGCAGCGCCCGCCCAGTCTCAGCCTGGTCGCCTCGTCGGAAGATCGTCGGCTGCTCCGGCTGGCTGGCCTGGTACGCGCGGATGACCGCGTCAGCCTGGAGGTCTACGTCCCACACCACCTGCGTACCTGCGGCAAAGTAGTCGGCCCGCTTCTGCGCGATGGACGCCTCGGCGGCAGCTCCGTAGTCGTTCGCGCTCCGCACCTCCGCGGCGAAGACGGGAGCCCCGTCGAGATACTGCATCCCGCTCGGCTCACCCACGAAGAACGAGGCGTCGGGGGAGAACGAGCCGCGATTCGGCAGGTCCACGACGTAGCCGACGTTGTCGGTGCACGCGAAGCCGCGTCCGGTCGCCTCCTCGTAGGCGAAGAGGCTCCGGTAGATTGCAGCAGCGGCGCGACTCGGTCGAAATCCAGTCGGCGACATCAGGACCACCTCGCCATGCACGAGTTCGGCCTTGCCATCCACGGCGCGGAGGTCATCGAGCGTGGCAGTCTTGGTGTCCATGCGCATAGCGGTTGGATGGACATGACAAACGAGAGGGCAGAGCGTGTGATCCAGGGCGACCTCAGACAAAAAAACCCGCTGGGTCGCAACCCGGCGGGGGCCAGCGAGCCAAGGCCCAACTGGGGTGGATGCCAGAAGTTACGCTACGACGCCCGTTACTCCCACTCAATCGTGGCGGGGGGCTTCGAGGAGATGTCGTAGGCGACGCGGTTGAGGCCGCGCACCTCGTTGATGATCCGGTTCGAGACGCGCCCGAGGAAGTCGTAGGGCAGGTGCGCCCAGTCGGCGGTCATGCCGTCCACGCTGGTCACGGCGCGGAGGCAGACGGCATTCTCGTAGGTCCGGAAGTCGCCCATCACGCCGACGGACTGTACAGGCAGCAGCACCGCGAAGGCCTGCCACGTCTCGTCGTAGAGGCCCGATGCCTTCAACTCGTCGATAAAGATCTTGTCGGCTTTGCGGAGGAGGTCGGCCTTCTCCTTCGTCACGTCGCCGAGGATGCGCACGGCGAGGCCGGGGCCGGGGAACGGGTGGCGCTTGATGATGAGTTCGGGCACGCCAAGCTCGCGGCCCACGGCGCGGACCTCGTCCTTGAACAACTCTCGGAACGGCTCGATGAGCTCGAAGCCGAGCTTCTCCGGCAGCCCGCCGACGTTGTGGTGCGTCTTGATGGTCACGCTCGGGCCGCCCTTGAACGAGACGCTCTCGATCACGTCGGGGTAGAGCGTGCCCTGCGCGAGGAAGCGCGGCTTCTGGCCGAGGCGCGCTTCGATTTCGTGAGTGGCGTCCTCGAAGACCTCCACGAAGACGCGCCCGATGATCTTGCGCTTCTGCTCGGGGTCGGTCACGCCCTCCAACTCGCGCAGGAAGCGCTCCGAGGCGTCCACGGCCACGAGGTCGAGGTCGAAGCCGTCGCGGAAGGTGTGCTGGACCTCCTCAAACTCGTCGGCGCGTAGCAGGCCGTTGTCGACGAAGATGCACGTCAGCTGGTCGCCGATGGCCTCGTGGAGCAGCACCGCCGCCACGGACGAGTCGACGCCGCCGGAGAGGCCGAGGATGACTTGGTCGTCGCCGACCTGCGCGCGGATGTTCTCTTTCTGCTCCTCGATGAAGTGGGCCGCAGACCAGTCACCGCGCCCGCCGCAGATGGTACGCACGAAGTTCTCCAGCAGCTTCGCGCCGATCTTGGTGTGGACGACCTCCGGGTGGAACTGCACGCCGTAGAACGGATGCGTCTCGCTGCGCACGGCGGCGATGGGCGCGTTCTCGGTGTGCGCGATGCGGTGG
>JBCDFO010000320.1:0-5840 GCA_039177895.1 Bacteroidota bacterium | reverse complement strand
GCCGCGCTCGTCGAGGTCGCGCGTGGCTTCCTCGGAGACGTTCGGGATCTCGCGCGTGAGTTCTTCCTCGCCACGCTTGGTGTCGCGGACTTCGTGGGTGAACTCCTCGATGTGGATCGAGGTGGAGACGTCCTCCGAGACGACGCGCTCCGAGATAACGATGGCGTCCTCGAAGTTGTAGCCCTTCCACGGCATAAACGCGACGAGCACGTTCTTGCCGAGCGCGAGTTCGCCCTTGTCTGTCGAGCAGCCGTCGGCGAGCAGGTCGCCCTTCTTGACGCGCTGGCCGACCGAAACGAGCGGCTTCTGGTTGACCGACGTGTCCTGGTTGGTGCGGCGGAACTTGATGAGGTCGTAGACGCGCACCGGCTCCTCGAAGGCGAGCCCAGAGGCTTCGCTCGACTCGTCGTAGCGCACGACGATGCGGTTGGCGTCGACGTACTCGACCACGCCGTCAGCCTCGGCCACCACAATGGCGCGGCTATCGCGGGCCGCGCGGCCTTCGAGGCCGGTCCCGACGATGGGCGCCTCCGGGCGGAGGAGCGGCACCGCCTGGCGCTGCATGTTCGAGCCCATCAGGGCGCGGTTGGCGTCATCGTGCTCCAAGAACGGGATCATGCTCGCGGCGGGCGAGATGATCTGGTTCGGCGCGATGTCCATGTAGTCGATGTCGGACGGGTCCATCATCGGGAAGTCGCCCGACTGGCGGCAGCGCACGAGGTCGTTCTCGAACGTGCCGTCGTCGTTGAGCGGTGCGTTCGCCTGGGCGATGATCGCGCGGTCCTCGGCCTCGGCGGAGAGGTACTCGATCTCCTTCGTCACCACGCCGTCCTTCACCACGCGATACGGCGTCTCGATGAAGCCGAACGCGTTCACGACGCCGTGCACGCAGAGCGACGAGATCAGGCCGATGTTCGGCCCCTCCGGCGTCTCGATGGGGCAGAGGCGACCGTAGTGCGTGTAGTGGACATCGCGGACCTCGAAGCCCGCGCGCTCGCGGGTGAGGCCGCCCGGCCCGAGGGCCGACATGCGGCGCTTGTGCGTCAGCTCGGCCAGCGGGTTCGTCTGGTCCATGAACTGCGACAGCTGGTTCGTGCCGAAGAACGTGTTGATCACGCTCGACACGGTGCGCGCGTTGACGAGATCCTGCGGGGTGAACTTGTCGGCGTCGCGGAGATTCATCCGCTCCTTGATCGTCCGCGCCATGCGGGCGAGGCCGAGCGAGAACTGCGCCTGCAGCTGCTCGCCGACCGTACGGACGCGGCGGTTGCCGAGGTGGTCGATGTCGTCCACGTTCGACTTGCCATTCTGGAGCTGGATCAGCTCGCGGATGATCGCGATGATGTCCTCGCGCGTGAGCGTGAGCTCGTCACGGTCGCGGGGCAGGTCGAGGCGCTGGTTGATGCGGTAGCGGCCGACGTCGCCGAGGTCGTAGCGCTTCTCCGAGAAGAAGAGGCGCTCCAGCATGTTGCGGGCGGTGTCCACGTCCGGCGCTTCGGTGCCGCGCAGCTGGAGGTAGAGGTATTCGAGCGCCTCGTCGCTGGAGTGCGTCGGGTCCTTCTTGATCGTGTTGAGGAGGCTCGTGCGGTCGAGCGCGCCCTCGTCTTCGTCCTCCTCCTTCTTGAGGAAGATGAGCTCGACGCCCGCCTCCGAGATCATCCCGAAGTCGTCCTCGGTGAGTTCGTGGTCGGTCGGGAGGATGACCTCACGCTCGCGGAGCGTCTCGATCACCTCGCCAGTGTCCTCGTCTACGATCTCCTCGACGCGCTCGACGGTCACGCCGACGGCCAGCACGCGGCCCACGACGTTCTTGACGTAGTCGGTCTTCTTGCCGACCTCGTAGCGCTCGGCGAGGTCGAACATGCTCACGATCTCGTCATTCGACGAGTAGCCGAGGGCACGCAGCAGCGCCGTGACGGGCAGCTTCTTCTTCCGGTCGATGTAGGCCCACATCACGCCGGAGACGTCGGTCGAGAACTCGATCCACGAGCCGCGGAAGGGAATCACGCGGGCCGAGTAGAGCATCGTGCCATTGGGGTGCACCTTCTGGCCGAAGAACACGCCCGGCGAGCGGTGCAGCTGGCTCACGACGACGCGCTCGGCTCCGTTCACGACGAACGTGCCCTTCTTCGTCATCATCGGCAGGTTGCCGAGGTAGACATCCTGCTGGATGGCCTCTTCCGGCTCATCCTCGTCCTCGTCCTCCTTGCTCGACAGGCGCAGCTTGGCCTTTAGCGGAATCGCGAAGGTGAGGCCCTGCGCGAGGCATTCCTCGATGGAGTGCTTCGGCGCGTCGAGTTCGTAGTGGAGGAACTCGAGCGTGTAGCGCTCACGCGTGTCGGTGATCGGAAAGTGCTCGTGGAAGACGCCTTCGAGGCCCTTGCCGTTGTCGCGCTCTTCGGGCGCGAGCTCGGCTTGGAGGAATTCCTCGAACGACGAGAGTTGGACGTCCAGGAAGTCTGGGTAATCCAGGACGGGCGCGATGCTGGAAAACGAGATCCGAGTGGCCTCGCCCGGCACCACGTTGCCCGCCGCCACGCCGTTTGATTTTCCGTTGGTCGTGGACTTGGCTCCGTTCTTGGTGCTCAACGTAAACCCCGTGGGTTAAGAGACGTGAGAAGGTGCGATGTTTTGGGCAGCAAGCCGTAACGCGAGGGCACCCTGGGGGTTCCACTCGAGCGCTACGCCTTGCACCGACAGGGACGGGCCATTCAGAACCCGCCGCGCCCCGGCCAGAGACCGAGGACTGGTGCTACCGATCAGGGCAGCAGATGCGGCCTACTAAAGCCGCGAAAGCCGACCCCGTCCGGGTGCTTCAGTGGAGCGCACCCGGACGGCAGGTCGGCAACGCGGAGCCGATGCGAGCAGCGCCTTACGGGGCGCGCCGATCCGGCTCCGGTCAGGGTGGCAACCCGCGCGGGGCTGCCAGAGCTTACTTGAGCTCGACTTCGGCGCCAGCCTCTTCGAGCTTGCCCTTGAGCTCCTCGGCCTCGTCTTTCGACACGGCCTCCTTGATGGCACTCGGGGCGCTCTCGACGAGGTCCTTGGCCTCCTTGAGGCCGAGACCGGTCGCCGCGCGAACGACCTTGATGACCGCGATCTTCTGACCGCCGAAGCTATTGAGCATCACGTCGAACTCGGTCTGCTCTTCAGCCGCTTCGGCCGCGCCGTCACCGCCAGGGGCGGCCATGACTGCAGCCGCAGCCGCAGGCTCGATGCCGTACTCGTCCTTGAGGACGCCGAGGAGTTCGTTCGCTTCTTTGATGGTGAGGTTGACCAGGGATTCGGCCAGTTCCTTTACGTCTGCCATGGGATTGTGTGGTTCCTGCGGCGGTCTGTGCGCGGCCGTGCGGCAGTCGATCTGCCGGGCCTGCTGCGCCGCCCATTAAGGGTGCTATGAGACGGAGAGCCGGGGATACGACGGGTCGGGGAAGGGGCTTGCGCCGGCTCTCCGGCTCCCCGATTCGTCGGTTCGTTTAGCCCTCCTTTTCGGAGATCTGCTGGATGACGCTCGCCAACCCTGCGCCCTGCGCGTTGAGCGCGCTGGCCACGTTGTTGATCGGCGCCATGAGTAGCCCAAGAATGTCGGCGATGAGTTCGTCCTTCGACTTCAGCGCCGCGAGCGTGTCGAGTTGGCCTTCAGCGAAGAAGGCACCGTCGACGTAGGCGGCTTTGAAGCGCGGGAGTTCCTTCTCCTTGCCGTCGAGGAACTTCTTGATGACCTTCGCCGGGCTGGCAGGGTCGGTCGTGAAGGCAACGGCGGTAGGGCCGTGCAGGGCGTCGTAGAGCCCGGAGTAGTCCACGTCGGAGTCCTCCATCGCGCGGCGGACGAGCGTGTTCTTGAGCACCTTGTAGGCGACGCCCGCCTCGCGGAACGAGGCGCGGAGTTGGTTGACCTCCTCGACGGTGAGGCCGGCGTGGTCGGTGAGGTAGACGGTGTTGACTTCGCCGAGCTGTTCGGCAATGGCCGCGACCGCCTCCTGCTTCTGCTGTTTCGTCAGAGCCATGATTCTGTTCGGTTAGACGGTGAGCGGGTTAGCGCGCGTCGCTGACAGCGACGTTGCGGTCGACGGGGATGGCGGGACCCATCGTGGTCGAGAGCGTGATGCTCTTGACGTAGGTGCCCTTGGCGGCGGCGGGACGCAGGCGGAGGATCTCCTTCAGGAACGCCGAGGCGTTGTCCTGAATCTGCTCGGCCGAGAACGACGCCTTGCCGATGGCGGTGTGCACGTTGCCAAACTTGTCGACGCGGAAGTCGATGCGACCGGCCTTGACGGCCTGCACGGCCTCGGCGATGTTGGTCGTGACGGTGCCGCTCTTGGGGTTCGGCATGAGGCCGCGCGGACCGAGCACGCGACCAAGACGCCCGATCTTGGGCATCACGTCGGGGCTCGCGATGAGCACGTCGAAGTCGAGGAAGCCTTCGTTCTGGATCTTCTCAACGTAGTCGTCGAGGCCGACCATGTCGGCACCGGCTTCCTGGGCTTCCGCCTGCTGGTTTTGCGTGAGCACGAGCACGCGGACGGTTTTGCCGGTGCCGTGCGGGAGCGCGACCGAGCCACGGACCATCTGGTCAGCGTGGCGCGGGTCGACGCCGAGGCGGATGTCCATGTCGACGGACTCGTCGAACTTGGCGCGGGCCGTCTGCTTGACGATGCCTGCGGCGTCCGCGATCGAGATGCTGTCACCGGCGTCGGCGATCAGCTCCTGCGCCTGGCGGTAGCGCTTGCCTTTCTTAGCCATTGCGTTCAGGGTTGTGCGGTGCAAGCGCCGAGGATAGCTCGGCTCCCGCTGTGGTAGAAAGCACGGAGGCGCGGTGCCCCCGATCCTTCGAGTTCAGAGTCGGCGCTATGCCGGAACGCCTTCGACGCGAATGCCCATTGAGCGCGCCGTGCCTGCAATCATGCGGGCGGCTGCGTCGATGTCGGTCGCGTTGAGGTCCTCCATCTTGGTCTGGGCGATCTCCTTGCACTGGTCCCAGGTGACCTTGCCGACGCGCTCGCGCAGCGGGTCGCCAGCCCCCTTCTGAATCTTCGCGGCCTGCTTCAGCAGGACAGCGGCCGGGGGGCTCTTGATAATGAAGGTGAAGCTCTTGTCTGCGAAGACCGTGATCACGACCGGGAGCACGAGGCCCATGCGGTCTTGGGTCTTGGCGTTGAACTGCTTGCAGAACTCCATGATATTGACGCCCTTCTGGCCCAGTGCGGGACCGATGGGCGGGGCGGGGCTGGCTTGCCCGGCCTTGATCTGGAGCTTGATATAGCCGTCGATTTTCTTAGCCATGCGCGTCGCGGTGCTAGCGCAGCGAGGGAAGCCTGTTCCGGTTGGACTGTGGTCGGCTATCGCTGCTCCCGCCGTGGGGTTGGTTCTAGAAATGAAATACGCGTCGGAGCCGGGGAGCACGTGTGAGGCGGACGGGCGTTCCCGGCCTGTGTGCCACTTCACTGCCTCTTCGTTGGCCGTCGTGCTGCTGTGTCTCCGTTTAGCCGTGATGCCGTGGGTTGCTTCTCACGGAAACACAGCTAAACGGGAGAACGGCACCACGCCTACTGCTCGTGCTCTACCTGCAGGTAGTCGAGTTCGAGGGGCGTCTTGCGGCCGAAGATGGAGACCATCACGCGGACCTTCATCTTGTCGGGCAGCACCTCTTCGACGACGCCGTTGAAGTTGTTGAACGGTCCGTCTACCACCTTGATCGGGTCGCCTGACTTGAACGGCATCTCGGGGACCTCGCCCTTTTCGAGCGCGTCGTCCATGCGGCCGAGGATGCGGTTGACCTCGTCGGGACGCAGCGGCGTCGGCTCGCCGTCGGTGCCGGTCGAGAGGAAACCGATGGTGCT
>JBCDFO010000319.1:0-5844 GCA_039177895.1 Bacteroidota bacterium | reverse complement strand
TACGGCGTCGCTGCACTCGTGGCGCTCGTGTTCGTGCTCGGCGATGAGGCGGGAGCGAAAGCAGGTTTGGCCTTCGAACTCGGGCTCATCGCGCTGGGCGTGGGGACCGGGGCGCTCTTCATCGGAGGCTTTTTCATCTACGCTCTTGCGATACGCACGGCGGGGATGGCGCTCGCATCAGGCGTGATGCGGCTGGCCGTCGTGCTGCCGTTCCTCGCGTCGTGGGGCATCTGGGGCGAGGTGCCGACCGCAGGCCAACTCGTCGGGCTGGCGCTCGCAGGCGTGGCGTTTCTGCTGATCGCGCGGCCGCCGCCGGGCTCGCAGGCAGCACAGACGGCGACGGTCCAGGCACAGCGCGGGGCAGCTGGCATCCTGGTGCTGCTGTTCGTGGCGGGCGGACTCGGCGATGTGGCTATGAAGACGTTCACCGAGGTCTACGGGGCAACGCACAGCAGCGCGCTCTTCGGGCTGTTCCTCTTCGCCGTCGCGTTCCTGATCGGGCTCGGGATCGCGGGCGCACACGCCTGGCGCACCGGACGGAGGCCGACCCGCGCCGAACTTGGCTGGGGGACCGCGCTGGGGGTGGTGAACTACGGATCGGTCGCGTTCATCATTGGGGCGCTGGAGGCGTTGGATGGGACGTTCGTGTTTCCGTTCAACAACATCGCCATCGTGGTGGGCGCGGCCGTGCTCGGGATCGTGGTGTGGAGGGAGCGGCTGGCTCGCGTGAACGTGATCGGCCTCGGGCTCGCGGCGTTGGCCCTCGTCTTGCTTACGCTGTAGACCGCACAGCTACAGTCGCACCGTTGCGGCAGACCATACGGAGTCGCCCGCGCGTTCCCCTTGCTCCCTCCACGACCGATCCTGCCATGCTCTGTCGCGCTCGCTTCTGGCTGTTCGCCGCCCTGCTGCTCATCGCGCTCGGCGCGGCGCTCACGGTGGGCCTCCAGGTCTGGATGGAGCGCGGGCTGACCACGAGCGAGGCGCAGACCATCGTGGTGGACACGCTCCTGCGCGACCGGCCCGAGTCGTTCCTCGTGACGGGCACGCTTGAATTCTCGACCGACTTGGAGCAGCGCTCGCGCAAGGTGCTCCTCCCGGGTGTGCTCGACCTCGACCTCGGCACGACCGTCGTGCGCGTGCGGGCCCCGGCCCGGGCAGCCTACGGCTTCGACGCGCGCACCTTCGACGCTGGCGCCATCGTCGTGCGTGGCGACACGCTCGTGCTGCCTCGGCCCCCGCTCGAAGTGTTCGCCGTCGAGCCCGACCTCGCCGCGATGGAGATGGAGACCGAGACGGGCTGGGCGCGGATGCAGGGCCGCAGCGGCAACACGCAAGAGCGCGTCGCCCTCCGGCAGCTTCTCCCCGCGATGCGCGACCGCGCCGAGCGCTACCTCCTCGACGCGGAGCCGCCGCGCGCCAACACCGCCGCCGCCGTCGAGCGGATGCTCCAGCCGGTGTTTGAGGCCGCAGGGTGGACCCCCGTGATCGTGTTCGCGGACGGGGTCGCAGGAGCCACCGACCGTCCCGAGTAGCACCGTCTGGGCTACGGCTCTGCGGGGTGGCCTCTACTGGTAGGCGTAGACGTACTGCCGCAGCTGCTGGTTTTCGGCCTCGGCGTGCGCCTTCTCGAAGCGGAGCAGGTCGCGGATGGAGACGACGCCTACGATCTTCCCCTCCTTGGCCACGGGCGCGTGGCGGAAGTGCCCCTGCTGCATGAGCCGCATGACGTCGTTGTGGGAGGTGTTGGCCTGCACGACGGCTACGTTCCGGGTCATGACGTCCGACACCGGCGTGGTGGCTGGGTCGAGCCCAGGGACGACGACGCGGCGGGCGAGGTCGCGCTCGGTGAAGATGCCGACGAGCGTGCCCTCGTCGAGCACGAGGGTGGCCCCCACGTCGTGCTTCGCCATCGTAGCGGCGGCGGTATGGACGGTGGCCGTGGGCGGGACAGTGACCGGGGCGCCGTTGCGGCGCACGACATCAACGATGCGAGACATGGTAGGAGCGAGCAAGTGAGCGAGAGGCATTGCAGCGTCTACGTTGCGCGAAAAGCGCTTCCAAGACCTTATGGGAACGTTTGCTTTCCTTTTTGGTCCCGCTTGCGCTCCGTTTCTGCCTCCTATCGCTGCTCAGCCCGCGCCTCCCCCATGCCGCGCTCCCGCCCCGACGACCTCTACCTCGACACGCCGCTGGGCATCGTGACGACCGAGGGCGTCCGCTTCCAGACGACGGAGGCGCTGCTGCGCGACTACGCCGGGCCGGTGCTCGACCGCGTGCCCCTGCCCGTCCACATCCGCCGCGCGCTCGTCTGGCTCGACCTCGGGCGGACCGTGGCGCTGTGCGTGCTCCTGCCGCTCCTCGTCTACACGCACCCGCTTGTGGCAGTCGCCGTCACGCTGCTGGTCTACGTCGGGACTGAGGTGCTCGCCCCCGCCTCGCCGTCCGTGCCCATGGCCGATGTAGTGCGCTGGATCCGGATGCCGTGGCTCATCGGGCTGCCCTACGTGTTCGTGTTGAGCATGCTCGGCTACCAGGAGCAGCTCATCGCGGTGCTGGTCGGGTTGCTGGGCTTCGTCGCGCTGCGCCTCGGGGCCGTCGCCGCGCTCGCGCGACCGGCGGTGCGTGCGCTCCAGCAGCGGCTCTACTCGCTTCCCGTGCCCGATCAGGTCCTGCGTGGCTTCATCACCCGGACAGCGATCAAGTACGGCATTCCGCTCGCTAACACGGCCGACATGGAGGCGCAGGTGCAGGCTTTCTGGCGGCGGAAGAAGCGCTAAGTGCAAGGGCACCGGGGAGCTGGGCGGAACGGGGCGCGAAGGCCGTCCGTCTCACGCCTCGCCTTCTCACGCACATCTTGCTCCTCATGAGTCGCAACCTCTTTACGCCGCCCTGCGGCTTCGACATCGCCGATACCACGCTGGAATCCACGCTGGACGTGGGGCGCATCAAGTACTGGGGGCATCGTGTCGTCCGGCACGACGACGGGCAGCACTTCATCCACCAGGCGTTCTACGACGACCGCGAGGGTTTGCTCGGCGTCGCTCGCCAACCCACGTTCCTCTGCGCCGACGACCTCGATCTGCTCCGCATCGAGATCGAGGACGCGCGGCAAGCCCTCGACGAGCCGGTGCTGACGACCGAGTTGATTGGCCGTGACACGCTGTCTGGCCTGTCGGGCTTCACGGCATGGCTCCGCGATCTCGCAACGCGGACGGGCGGGGATGGAGCCCCGGGTGACGAGCCACCGGGAGTGGAAGGAGACGACGAGGATCCGGCGGAGAACTAGGCTCAGGGGAAACGGTAAGCTCCAGAAAGCCGGGCGTTTCGGACTGAGACGCCCGGCGTCGTTTTGAGGTGGCCGAGCGGTGGGCGTCCACGAGGGAGGGCCGATGCTGGGGCAATACAGCGTGGTGTCGTCACGAGCGCGTTACCGAATCGCATGCGTTAACATTCGGTGAAGTTGCTCTGGCAATGATCTTAAAGAAGCACTTGGAAGCGCTTCCGATAGCACCTACCTTCTTCCAACCTAAGATTTTTAGGCACGCTTCTTCCCTCCTCGAAGCCCCAGTCGTCGCTATCGTAGCCCCACAGGTTTCTGGTCATTTCATGTACACGTGTAAATATTTTAGCCATTACATCCACAATGCAAAAATAATTTAACAGATCGATGCGCTCTGGTATGTACCTTGCCTCCACCAGCGTGTCGTGTTTCCCTCCCCCAACGCCTTCCTCCTACCATGCAAGCTCGACTGGCCGCCGTGCTCGGCGATGACCGCGTTCACCTCACGCCGCTGCGCATCGAGAACATCTACACGCACTACCGCTGGAACAACGACCCCGAGTTGTGCCGCTTCGACAGCGAGATGCCCTTCGAGAAGGAGGCGTTCGCGGACTTTAAGCGGCGCTTCCTCCAGATGGCGCTCCACCCGCAGCCGGACGCCTGCGACTTCGAGATCCACCGCGTCGCCGACGGCGCGCTCATCGGCGTCGCCTTCATCGACCGCATCGACACGTTCCACCGCCGCTGCCGGATCGGGCTCGCCATCGCGGAGCCGAGCGCGCAGGGCCTCGGCTACGGCCGCGCCACGCTCGACGTGCTGCTCCGCTGCGCCTTCGACGAACTGAAGATGCACCGCGTGGTGGCAGAGGCCTTCTCGTTCGCGCACGTCTGGAACGGGCTCCTTGACTCGGCCGGTTTCGAGTCGGAGGGGCGGCTGCGCGACTACCTCTTCCGTGAGGGCACCTACCACGACAAGGTCACCTACGCGCTCTTGGAGGAGGAGTACAGCGCCCGCCAGACGTCGCGCCCCGTGCTCGTGGAGGCAGCATAGAGGGGGTTGTTGGTGATTAGCCGTTGGCTGTTGGTAGAACAGCCGCGTTGACGCGCCAAGCCTGCCATAGACAACAACGCCCCGCTTCGGTCCGTCCGAGGCGGGGCGTTTCGTATGCGATAATCGCTAATGGCTGGCCGCCAATCGCTAACAGCCAACGGCTAATTCCGCTGCAGCCAGAACACCAGGATGTCGTCGGTGAAGCGCGGCTCCTGGCTGCGGCGCAGGAGGTGCGTGAGGAGCTCGTGGACGGGTTGCTGCGTGTTGAACGCCGCTTTCGCCGCCTGCGCGACGCCGACCTCGCCGAACTGCTGGCCGTTCATCGCGACCTGCTCGATGAGGCCGTCGGTGTAGCACAGGAGCGCGCTCTGCGGCGGTAGCTCGAAGGCCTTGTCGTGGAACTCCGCGCCGGGGTCGAGGCCGAGCACCATGTCAGAGTACTCGACGATGCCTGCGCGGTCGGGCGTGACGAGGATCGGGCGGCAGTGGCCCGCGCTGGCGTAGGTGACCCGGTTGGCGCTCGGCTCCCAGTGCATCAGCAGGAGGGAGGCGAACGTCTCCTCGAGCACCTGGTCCTTGATGAGCATCTCGTTGACGCGCTTCATCAGCGCGGCGGGCGAGACGGTGTACTCCAGCATCGCGTGCACCATCGAGCGGATGTACGACAGGAAGCTGAAGGCGTAGAACTTCGCCTGCAGGCCCTTGCCCATGATGTCGCCGACGGTGAAGAGGTAGGAGTCGTCGGAAGCCTTGACCCAGTCGAAGAGGTCGCCGCCGCCGTCCTCCTTCGGCTGCGTGTAGAACAGCGTCCGGTAGCCGTCGATGGCGGGCATCGACTTGGGCAGGAGGCGGTCCGAGAAGTCGCGCCCGATCTTCGCGTTGAGCTTGGTCTGGTAGACCTGCGTGCGTTCGAGGATCTGCCCGACGCGGTTGAGCAGGTAGTCGACGTCGAACGGCTTCGTGATGTAGTCGTCGACGCCCTGGCTGAGGCCCTGGGCGCGGGCGGTCTCATCGCTCTTCGCTGTGAGAAAGATGAAGGGGATGGCGCGGGTGCGATCGTCGTTGCGCAGCGCGGCCAGGAGCGCGAACCCGTCCATCTTCGGCATCATGATGTCCGAGACGATGAGGTCGGGCAGTTGGTCTTCGACGGCGTCGAGGGCGGACTCGCCGTTGTCGGCGCTCCGGACGCGGTAGTGCTTCCCGAGCCGGTACTCCAGGAGGCGCCGCAGCGTCTGGTTGTCCTCGACGATCAGAACGGAACGGTCATGCATAGGTCGTCGTCGGCGCTGTCGATCCAGAACTCCAGGCGTTGGTGCCCGTCGGGGGTGGTGGAGTAGGAGAGGTCTTGGGTGCAGGCCATCACCATGAGGAGCCCGCGCCCGCGCTCGGGCGGCTGCTCGTCGGCAACGTGGATGGCCTGGAGGGTGAGTTGGTGCTTGAGGTCGAACCCGCGCGAGTTGTCCTCGATGGCGCAGCGCAGGCGTGAGCCCTGCGGGCAGAGCGTGAGCGC
>JBCDFO010000318.1:0-5856 GCA_039177895.1 Bacteroidota bacterium | reverse complement strand
TCGAGGGGAGGCTTACTGATCTCCCGACCAAGGCGACGCTGGCCGTCTCGTCGCTGCGCCAGCAGGCCCAACTGCGCGCGTGGCGGTCGGACCTGCAGGTCGTGCCGGTGCGAGGCCCTGTGGCTGCGCGACTACAGCGGCTGCGCGAGAGCGGGACGCTCGGCGATGGCGGCTGGCACGGGATCGTCCTCGCTGAGGCGGCCCTCCGGCAACTCGCGTTGGACTCCGCCATCCGCGACGTCTTCGCGCCCTCCATCGTGCTGCCTGGTGCGGGGCAGGGGGCGCTCGGCGTTGTCTGCTTGGCCTCCAACACCAAGGCCCGCACGCTCCTGGTGCGACTTCTCGACGACGACGCAACCCAGATCACCACCGGGGCCGAGCGCGCCTTCCGGCAGCACGTTTCTGATGGAGGCAAAGCAGCCGTAGGGGCCTACGCGCGCCTCGAAACCGGCAGCGTATTCGTCATTGATGGCGTGGTGGCGGATGACGACGGCACGCGCGTCTTCCGAGGCGGCCAGAAGGGGACCCCGTCGCAGGCGCAGGACTTGGCGCGGGCGCTGGCAGGCGAACTGCTCGCGCGCGGAGGACGCGAGGTGCTCAGCGCGGCCCGGCCCGACAAGGTGTGACTCGGGTCGGCGGGGCATGATCGATAGTTGTAAGGTGCGGGGATCCGGCCGAAACGGCGACTCCGCGGCGATCTGAAAACGGGTCGCAAAAAGCGGGTCTTATTTCCCCCGAACCTTAACGCATTGGGGGAAACGGTCGGTGCAGATTATCTCTTCTACTAGCCCAGCTATCCGTACGCCTGTCCCCGATGACTCCGCGCGCCTTCAATAAGGTCTTCCGCTACGACAAGCGCCTGGTGACGGGGGATTTCTTCCCGCAGGAGCCGGTCGGGATCGAAGCTGGGGACCGTGTAGGTGTGGTGCTGCTGAGCCCAGGTGGACCGATCAAGCTGGAGGACGTCGAGCGCTACCTCTACAACCGGTATATGGACCCGACGTGCATCGATCTGCCCTTGAAGGGAGCGGCGCGGCACTGGGCCAGCAAGTTCGTCGCGTCGCGGTGGAGCAAGGGAGTGAGCGCTGGCTACGAAGCCATCGGCGGAGCCTCGCCGATCAACCGCCTCACCGAGGAACAGCGTGTGGCGCTGGAGCGGCGCCTCAACGACCGCTTCGCTCCGCTGACGGGTGCCTCGTTCCGGTGCTACTCGGCCACGCGCTACTGGAAGCCTGCGCCCGAGGAGATCGGGACGGAGATGGTCCGCGATCGCATCACGAAGGTGGTACTGCTCCCGCTCTACCCCCAGTACGCGAAGGCGACCACGGGGTCGTCGCTGGCCTACTGGAAGGCGCTCGAAGACACGGGCGAGATTCCTGTCTGGCCGACGACGCTCGTGTACGAGTATGCGGCCCACCCGAAGTATATCCAGGCGATCAGCGAGCGGATCGACGAGGGGCTCCAGCGTTTCCCTCGCGCCGTCCGCGAGAAGGTGCATCTGCTGTTCTCTGCGCACGGCACGGCCGCGAAGGCGATGAAGCAGCAGCGCGACCCGTACTGCTGCCTCGTCCACGCGACGGTGCAGCAGGTGATGGCTTACCGCCACGCCGAGCGCGAGCCCGACCGTGCGTTCCACGTCGCGTTCCTCGGCCACCAGGGGCCCAGCGAAGGGCTCACGCCGAGCACGCCCAGCCAACTCGAAGAGCTCGCCGATCAGGGCCACACGGCGGTTCTCGTGGTGCCGGTCGCGTTCGTGACCGACCACCTTGAGACGGCATACCACCTCGACATCAAGGTGCGTGAGGAGGCGGAGACGCTGGGCATCGAGCACTACGAGGTGACGCGCGGCTTGAACGCCCACCCGCTTTTCATTGAGGCGCTGACGGAGGCCGTCGCTGCGCAGGTGAGCGCGCCCAACCCCGAGGGTGACGGCGCTCCCGTGGTCCTCCCGACGCCCATTGCGCAACTGCCTCGCCTCAATCAGAACGGCCGGGGCGTGCGCTGCGACGAGTGCCGCCGCATCACCGAGGCGCGCGACTGGTCGGGGCAGCGTCGCCCCGAAGTTGCCGTGCGACCCGCCAACAACGCCTAGCCGTGTCGTCCCTGCGCGATCATCTGCTGCGCACCCTTGCGTCGGTGCCAGTCGACAGCCGCATCCTCGACCTCGAGTGTGCGGATGGAGCACGCACGGTCGCCCTCGCCCAACTGGGGTTCGACGTCCACGCGACGGCCAGCCGCACGGAGGACGCGGTGCGCACCCAGCAGGCGCTCGATGCGGCCCTGTCACCTGCAAACACGGGCGGCATCACGACCGTGGACCGCGCCATCACGGCGGCCCCGCGCGCACTCGGCTACCCCGATGGTTTCTTCGACTGGGTCGTCGCCGTGGGGAGCTACGACGCCATCCCGACCGAGAAGCTCGCCGATGCGCTGGCGGAGACCCGGCGGGTGCTCAAGCCGGGTGGCTGGGCGTTCGTCGCCGTCCGCGATGGAGCCGACGTGTCGCCTGAGTGGCTCACCTACCGCCTCGAAGCGGCGCGCTTCGCCGTCGCCGAAAAGGCGCGCCGCGACGAGGACGCCGCTGGTCCGATGGTGCGCGGCATCTTCCGCAAGGTGGAACGCGACGTGATCGGCTGACGCGCGCCGCGTCCCCGCCCTAGCAACGGTGGGAGATAGGCCGTTCCCTCTTTCATCCCGCACAGCGATGCTGGTCGATACCCACGTTCACCTCTACCACCGGAAGTACGACAGCGACCGCGCCGAGGTCGTCGCGCGGGCATCAAAGGCGGGGGTGACACGCCTGCTGCTGCCCGCCATCGACGTGGCCTCGATCCACGACGCGTTGATGCTCTGCGACGCCTACCCTGGCCAGGTCTACGCGATGACGGGCCTCCACCCGAGCGAGGCGAAGGAGGTAACGGACGCCGATTTCGAGGCAGCCGCGGCGCTCGTGGACGACGCACGCATCGTGGCGGTGGGGGAGAGCGGCCTCGACTACTACTGGGACCGCTCGTTCAACGCCAAACAGCACGACTTCCTACGGCGTCACGCGCGCCTTGCCATGGACGCGGACCTGCCGCTCGTCCTCCACAACCGCGACCAAAAGGGGAGCGACGCAGCGTCGCGCGACCTCGTCGACCTACTCCGCGACGAACGCGCGGCTCACCCGCACGGCGAGCGGCTGCGCGGCGTCTTTCACTGCTTCGGTGGTCCGAAGTGGCTCGCGGAGGCCGTCCTCGACCTCGGGTTCCACGTCGGGATCGGCGGCACGCTCACGTTCAAGAACGGCGGCGTCCCCGAGGCCATCGCGGAGGTCCCGCTCGACCGGATCATCCTGGAGACGGACGGGCCCTATCTCGCCCCGGTGCCGCACCGCGGGCAGCGCAACGAGCCCGCTTATGTGCGCCTCGTCGCCGAGCACCTCGCTGAGGTGCGCGGGCGCTCGCCCGAAGACGTGGCCGCGCAGACCACCGCCAACGCTGAGCGCCTCTTCGGACTGCCGGACTCATAGCAAAACCCGCTTGACAGCCGTCGGCCGATAGCTGATCGCTAAAACTCGTAGCGGCCGCCCTCGTCCCCGAGTTCGGTGGCTGCGAAGACGGAGCGGGCCTCGTTCATGGTCTCGTCCGTGACCTCGGGTGGCAGGTGTACCAAAACAAGCTGCTTCGCGTTGGCCTTCACTGCACACGCAGCGGCTTGCTGGGCGGAGGAGTGCACGTCGGGGGTAAACCCGTTGGCTTCGTGGACGAGCAGGTCAGAGCCGGTTGCGAGTGTGCAGACGTGGTCCGACGGGGCCGTGTCGCAGGAGTAGGTGAGCGCCGTATCCGTGCGCCGCGCGTCGAAGCGGAGGGCGACGGTGGGGAGCGGGTGGACCGTCGGTGTCGCGGTGACCTGGAAGCGGCCCGTCGTCAGCACGACCGTGTTGGGGGCCATCTCGATGGGGTACCACACGCACTCCGGGAGGCCGTCCCACGAGTCAGTTTCGAACACCTCGAAGAGGCGCCGCGCGGCGTCGAGGGCGTGCGCGGGACCATAGATTGGAATGGGGGCGCGGCGACCCATCAGCCACACCTTCTCCAGAAATAACGGGAAGCCTGCGATGTGATCCGGGTGCGCGTGCGTGAGGTAGAGCGCGCGCAGGTCGTCGGCGTAGAGCCCGGACGCCAGCATGCGCTGGACGACATCCCCGCCGCAGTCTACGACGTGCACCTCGGGGCCGTCCTCCACGGCAAGCATCGTGGTGGTGCGGTGGGGCGCGGAGACGGCCGCGCCGGTGCCGAGGAGGTGCAGCGTAGGCATAGAAACGGGGGACGGTCGGAATAGGGAAAGATAGGCCGGACGTGCTACCTCCTGTCGCGAAAGGAGGCCGTAGTCCAGCGTGAGCTCGCGCTGTGAAAAAAACACGAGGTGCGAGAGCAACTCCCCGGGGCGTTCCGTGTCTTGATGCCGCGTGCTTTCTCGTCACTCCAGCCCGATCCCGTCGCCGTGCCCACCGACTCCGATCGTGTCCCTGCCCCGGTCCCCATCGACGACCGGGCACTCATCGAGGCCTTCCAGAACGGCGACGAGTTCGCCTTCGTGAGCCTATACAACCGCTACAAGGGGCCTGTCTACGGCTTCTGCGCCAAGCTCCTCCTCGACCGGGAGGCGGCGCAGGACGTGATGCAGGAGACGTTCCTGCGCATCTACGAAAACCGCGACCGGCTCCTCAACACGGGGGCTTTCAAGTCGTGGGCGTTCACGATCGCGCGCAACCAATGCCTCAACCACCTCCGTACACGGGGCCGGACGACGCCCTTTCCCCAACATGCCCCCGAGCCGCCCGCCCCGGACCGCGATACGCCGTTCCGTCACCTCCTCAAGTCGGAGCAGATTGACCTCGTGAACCGCTTCCTGGGTGAGCTCTCGCCCGAATACCGTGAGGTAATCGTGCTCCGGGAATACCAGAATTTGTCGTACGAAGAGATCGCGGCTGTGACGCGCAACACGGTGTCGTCCGTGAAGAGCCGCCTCTTCAAAGCCCGCCGCAAGCTCGGCGCGTTTCTCCAGCCCTGGATCGAGCCCACGCCGACGACCCGGGCCTCTTCGACTTCCGCACCTGCATGACGATGTCCCACACCCACCCGGAGGAACTCCTCAACCTCTACGTGGACGGCGAACTGCCGTTCGAGGACCAGCCCGCGCTGTTCGCGCACCTGGCCGACTGCGCTGACAGCCGTGCGCAGTTCAACGCGCTGATGGCATTCCGCACGGCGTCGAGGCAGGAGCACCTGCCCGTGACGCCCGCGATGGACGCCGCCTTTTTCGCACGCCTTGACCAGGCGAAGCGGACCCGTCCTCATGCCCCTGCGACGCGTGCGGAGGACCGGCGCCCCTTTCGTGGCCTGAAGCGGCGCGTGTCCATGCGTACGACGCTCGTGCTTTCGCTCGTGCTCTTCGCCGTCGGGCTGCTCTCGGCGCGTACACCGGAACCGGAGGTGCCGCCGCGCCCCGTGCAGATCGTTGGCGATACGGAGCCGGTGTACGTCATCTACCCTGGCATCACCGTGGAGGACGACCGCGAGAACGACCTGCCGTAGCGCTGACAGAGGAAGCGCTGTCCAGGCGCAGCTATAACGCGACTTCTCGGATCCACCGGTCGCTGCGCCGCTCGCGGTGCTTCCCGGGGAGCCGGTCCCAGTCGTTGTCCAACGTTTCCGGATACTCGACGAACACGGCGGCCAGGAAGCGCTCGCTCTCTGGGATGCCGATTTCCTGGTAGAACCCCGCCTCGCGCATCGCGCCGCCGCTGGACCAGTAGGTGCCCATGCCGTGGGCGGTGAGCAACAGGAGCAGATTCTGGACCATCGCAGAGGC
>JBCDFO010000317.1:0-5876 GCA_039177895.1 Bacteroidota bacterium | reverse complement strand
TCGATGAGGGCGAGCGCGTGGCGGACGGAGAAGTAGGACGCCGGTTGTCCGCCCATCGCCTCGACGCGGCGGTGGATGCGGCGCTCGACGGCCTCCGAGAAGCCGACCATCTGCGCGAAACGGTGGAAGACGCCCTCGAACGTGTCCGGCGCGGAGACGAGCGCCAGCCGACCGACCGACTGCGGCTCGATGACGTCGGGAATCCCTGCCAGAGCAAACGCGCAGGCGTAGCCCCCGAACGAGTGCCCGACGAGCAGGTCGACCTGCCCTAGGTGCTGAATGGCTGCCACGACGGCCTGCGCGTGCCGGAGCGCGTCACTCCGCTCGCCCGACGACGCGCCGTGCGCCGGCCCGTCGAGGGCAATCACGTCGAACCCGGCCTGCCGCAGCGGCTCCACGAAGGCGACGAAATTAAGCGCGTCGCCCTCCCAGCCGTGGACGAGCAGCGCCGTCTTGGACGTGTCCGTCGAGGCCGTCTCAGCCGCAGCAGGCCAGCGGTAGAGCTGTAGCTCGATGTGCTCTCCATCCACCCTCACAGGGATGCGCTCGGTCTGGGCCGCAGCACGAAGGCGCTCCTCGCGGGCCGAGACGGGCTTGTCGAGGTCGCGCGGCGAACGGAACATGCGCCAGGCGACGGAGGCCATCGCGCCCGGGGCGACGGCGCTGCCTGCGCGGAGGAGGGGCGGAAGGAAGCGGAGGAACACCGACATGCGCGTGCGGATTTTAGTTTACAGTTGAACTAATTCCGTTTAAGCCTCAACGATATGTCGAGTTCCCAGCCGCGTGCGCATTCTCAGGGCGACCGGCCGCGCCAGCCGCTCTCGATCCGCGCCTGGCTCGCCGTCATCCGCACCTACCAGACCTGCACGCGCCTGCTCACCGAGCGCCTCCGCACACTCGACCTCACCGTAGCCCAGCACGAGACGCTCGCCAATCTGCTCGTTGAGGACGGCGTGAGCCAGCAGACGCTCGCCGGGCGGCTCCTCGTCACCAAGGGCAACCTCACGGGCCTTCTCAACCGCCTCGCCGAACGCGGCCTCATCGAGCGACGCCCCGACCCGTCCGACGGCCGCGTGAATCTGATCGTGCTCACCGCCGCCGGCCGCGCCCTCGCCACCGAAGCCGACGCGCTCCAGCGCACCTACGTCGGAGAGATGGTCTCCCCACTCACCGAAGCGCAGCAGACCGACCTCCACGCGATGATGAAGACCATCGAGGCGCAGCTCCACACGATGGACGAGGCTCGGTGAAGCGGTGGGTCAGTGGACGGTGCGGCGGTGAGTCAGTGAGCGAGCACATTGCCCCCACCCTTGTCATCCTGAACTTGATTCAGCATCTCAACCATACAGCGAAAAAGCTGAGTCGTCAGAGATCCTGAACCAAGTTCAGGATGACACAACAGGGCTAGTACCGTGACCGGTCGCGATCGTCGGGTCGTGTAGGCTTCAAGGTCACGTTTTGAGTTCCCCTCCTGGACAGGAGGGGACAGGGGTGGTTGACCGAATTAGCACGGAGCATGACAAGGTGAAGCGGTCGCAGCACTAGGTGCACAACACCAGACTACCGCACAGCGGACACTGCGCCCGCTTTGCATATGAGATCACCTCGGCATCGCAGGTTGTGCATCGCCCCTGCTCGTACAAACCCTCTCCCCACTGCATACGTCCTACGGGTTCGGGCCGTCGGTCAGCTACGACCTCAAAAGCCCACCCTTCATCGTGCCCAGAGCCGAAGTCTTCAAGGCGAGACGCGACGCACAGAACGAGCCGGTTGACAAGTCCGCGCGCGTTTTCTGCCTCCTCTCGCTCGGACAGGGCAGTATTGAGGATCTCGCTCAATTCACGGCCTGAGCACTGCTTCAGATAGTCGACTATCTGCTTTCGGTCCGCCGACGCACTGTCCACCGACAGAGCGCTACACTGTCTCCTTGATCGCCTGCTCCAGAATCGCCAAGCCTGCGTCGATGTCGGCCTCGGTGACGGTGAGCGCGGGGCGGAAGCGGAGCGTGTTGGACCCGCAACCGAGGATGATGAGGCCGAGGTCGTAAGCTCGGTGGCGGACGGCGTTGCGGAGTTCGGCCGTCGGCAGGTCGAAGGCGCACATGAGGCCGCGCCCGCGCGGGTTGGCGACCACCTCGTGCGCGTCGGCCATCGCGTGGAGACGCTGGAGGAGGTAGCTCCCCACGTGCCAGGCGTTGCCGACGAGGTTGTCCTCCTCGATCACCTCGAGGATGCGGTCGAAGCGGACCATGTCCACGAGGTTGCCGCCCCAGGTCGAGTTGATGCGGCTGGAGATGTTGAAGACGTTGTCGTCGACCTCGCTGACGCGGCCCCCGGCGAGGACGCCACAAACCTGCGCCTTCTTGCCGAACGCGAGCAGGTCGGGCGTGACGCCGAGCCCCTGCCACGCCCAGAACGTGCCCGTCAGGCCGACGCCCGTCTGCACCTCGTCGAAGATGAGGAGGGCGTCGTTCTCGTGCGCGAGGTCCTTGAGCGCCTGGAGGAAGGCCGGGCGCAGGTGGTTGTCGCCGCCCTCGCCCTGGATCGGCTCCACGATCACGCAGGCGATGTCGTCGCGGTGCTCACGGAAGTAGGTCTTCGCCTGCGCGAGCGCGAGGGCTTCGCGTTGCTCGATGTCCTCCAGGTGCGCCGGGCCGTTGGCGATGGGCGTCGAGAGGCGCGGCCAGGGGAATTTGGGGAAGTATTTGACCTTGTTCGGGTCGGTGTTCGTGAGCGACATCGTGTAGCCGCTGCGTCCGTGGAACGCCTTCTCGAAGTGCAGCACCTGGTGCCCGACTTCGCGGCGGTAGCCCTTGCGGTGGTTCATCCGCACCTTCCAGTCGAAGGCCACCTTGAGCGTGTTCTCGACCGCGAGCGCCCCGCCCGACACGAAGAACGCGTGCGGCAGTTGCTCGGGGATGCCGACCCGCGAGAACGTGTCCACGAAGCGCGCCATGTGCCGCGTGTAGACGTCGGAGTTGGACGGCTTGTTGAGCGCTGCGTCCATGAGCCGCGCCTGGAAGGCCCGCGCCTCGGCCCCGTCGCCCGAGAGCTTCGGGTGGTTCATCCCGAGCGGGTTCGAGGCGAAGAACGTGAAGAAGTCGACGTAGTCGCGGCCCGTCTTGGCGTCGCGGAGGTGCGCGCCCTGGCTGTGCTCCATGTCGAGCACCATATCGAAGCCATCGGCCAGGATGTGCCGGTCGAGGATCTCATGGACGGCGTGGGCTTCGGGGAGGTGCTTCTCGGCAGGCGCGACAGACGGAGCGAGAACGACAGGCTGCATAGGTGGGTCGGGCTTGGGGTCGGGGAGGGACGCGGCGCGGCTGGCCGCATGCACGGCCCGCAAGCTACCACATCGCGCCGGGGCGAACTAGGCCCACGCGCTGTTCTGGAAGCGCTTTTCGCGAAGCCTCCCAACGCGCGCCCTACCGGGCTACCACGATGCGCTGCGTGACCACGCGCTCGGCGTCCACGAGCCGCACGACATAGCTCCCCGGGGCCACGTCCAGCCGTACCGTGATCGTGTCCGCCGCCTGGGTATCGCTCGCGAGCGTGACGACGCGCCGCCCGAGCACGTCGTAGAGCGCGAGGTCAAAGGTAGACGCCGCGTTGGCGCTGCGCGGTACCGGAATCGAGAGCAGTGCGCCTGCGCGGATCGGGTTCGGATACGCTGCGCCGAGGTCGATCGTCTCTGGGAGTACGGCCTCCTCGGACGCGGTGGCCACGGCTCCGGCGAAGGCCATCGGCTTGAGGCGGACGGGGCCGTCCTCGCCCGCGCTTAGGTAGAGCGGCCACTGGTCGGCAACGTGCGCGCTCGGCACGCCAGTCTGGCTGACAAATGCGCTCTGTCCCGGCGGCAGCAGGTTCTCCGCACGGTCGTCCCCGAGCGTCTCGCCGAAGGCGATCACCTGCTGATACGTCCCGGGGTATTCCGGATAGGTGCTGTTCGTCTGCACGACGCGGTAGACCTCCGTCAGGCGCGTGAAGTCGAGCGGGCTGCGCGCCTGTACGGCCGCGTCGAGGACCGCGACGCCATCGTAGGTGCGCACGAAGCCGTTGGAGGGCGTAGCCGTCCACGGGAGGTGGTCGCCGTGGTCCCAGTCAGCGCGCGGCTTGTTGTTCCAGTTGACGAAGAAGCCGGACGAGGGGTCGCGCTGCTGCGGCTGCTGGGCGAAGGGCACGAGGCCCTGCCACTCCTCGGTGCCGTCACCGAGCGCGGGGAGGCGCGGATCGACGGTCGCGGCGCGGTCGGGGTAGGCTCCGGCGTGCCAGTAGGCGATCTGCCCAGCGCGGTCAGCGTAGAGCACGTTGAACGACATCGGCATCCGCTCCACTGCGGTCTGAAACTGGTCCACATTCGTCGCGCGCGCCATGGCGTAGAACGCTTCGAGCGCCTGCACCTCGCGCTCCCAGAACGTCATCCGCCAGGCGGCGGCGTAGGTCGCCGCCTCGTCCGTGACGACCCCATAGACGGGCCCGTGCACCGTGCGCACCGCCTCGAACGGCACGGCGACCGCGCCCGCAACGGCGATCTCGCCGGGGATCCGTTCGAACGCCCGCGCCGCGCCGTCGAAACGGTAGCGGTTGCCCTGCGTGGGCGCGAGGAAGGTGTCGGTGTTGTCCGTGTTGCCCGTCGTGAGCGTCCAGGCATGGTTGGCCACACGCCCGATGAGGATGCCCGGGATGCCGGGGACGGTCATGCCCGCCGCGTGGTACGTCGGCGCGATGAGTTCGAACTCCAGCGCCGGGTTGGGAACGCCAAGCTGCGGGTCGCCCATCTGCGGCGCGGCGAGGAGCAGCGCACGGCCGTCCGTGGTCGCCGACCCGCTCGCCGCCACGGCGAAGGAGCCGAGCGTGGGAGCGAGACCGGCTTGCTGGCGCACGCGGTCGAGCGCGGCGCGCCCAGCGTCGAGACGCGCGAGGGCGTCCGTGGCGGCGAGGCCCGCCCAGCGTCCGGCCGCGGGCAGCGTCGGCGCGTTGGGGATTCCAGGGGTACCCGAGACGGCAATCGTCGTCGGGGCCGTGGGGTCGTTGATCGGGCGGTTCGCCGCGAACCACTCGGGGCCGTTGTCGTCGAGTTCGGCCTGGCGGGTGAGTTCGTCGCCGCCGAGCTGGCCGAACTGGCGCATGACGTACTGCGTGACGGCCATCACCTTGTCGGTGTCCCAGCGCTTCACGCCGGGGAAGTCGGCCGGGCGGTACGTCTCAGGCTCGGTGTCCACGAGGTCGAGGTAGGCGTTGATGCCGTCGCGGTAGGCTTCGACCATCGCGCGGACGGGCGGCGCGAGCATCTGGAACTGCGCCGCGCGCTCCTCAGCCGTGTAGGACATCTCCCGCACCCAGCGGTCGGCGTCGATGTAGTCCCCTACCCCGTTGCCGTCGCTGTCCGGGCCGGGGCCGTAGGCGGCCGCATAGGTGCCGGTCGCCACGCGCATCAGGTCGGCGAGTTGGGAGAGGCGGTCCTCTGCCGTCGCGAAGCCTTGCCCGAAGAACACGCCCGCCTCGGTCTCGGCAGCGATGTGCGGCACGCCGTAGGCGTCGCGCTCGATGGTGACGGTGGTGCCGTCGGAGGCTTGGAGGTCGAGGCGGGTCGGTTGCGCCGTCAGCGCGGGCGCGAGGAGAAGCAGAGCGAGGAGGAGCGAGCGCCAGTGGGGCGCGGGCAGACGAGGCACGAGCAACGAGATCGGTAGCTTGAGAGAGCCTGCCTCGACTGCCAACCCCCATTCCGCCTCCCCTACCGCGATGATTGATCGCCTCAAAACGCTCGCCGACGCGACATTCGAGCACACTGTACGCCTCCGCCGCACGATCCACCTGCGCCCCGAGCTGGCGTTCGAGGAGCACGAGACGGCGCGGCTCGTCGCGAGCGAGCTCACC
>JBCDFO010000316.1:0-5916 GCA_039177895.1 Bacteroidota bacterium | reverse complement strand
GACCGACGCGCAGGACGAAACGGGGGCGTTCTTCTCCGAAGCTAGCCTGCTGGCGCACCTTGCCGCAGACGCAGACGCTGCCGACGTACTCCTGGACCGCACGCTGGATGCGCTCGAGGCGTTCACCCAAGGCGGTGCGGCCTTCGACGACATCACGCTGCTGGCTGTGCAGCGGTGACCGGCGCGTCGCGAGTCAGTGCCGTAGCTTGCGGCGTCCACCGTCTGCTCCTGCTGGTTCTCCTCCGCCATGCTCACCCGCGAAGTCACCGTCCGCAACCGCGCTGGCGTCCACACCCGTCCCGCCTCGATGATCGTCCGAACGGCGGCCGGGTTCGAGGCGGAGTTTTTCATCCGCAAGGACGGCTACGAGATCAACGGCAAGAGCATCATCGGCGTGATGACGCTCGCGGCCGAGCAGGGCGCGACGCTCGAACTGCTCTTCGACGGCCCCGACGAGAACGCGGCTGCTGACGCCCTGGAGCAGCTCTTCGAGAGCGGCTTCGGGGAGGAGAAGTAGCGCTGCGAGCAGGCCGCCGCATCGTTTGCGGCAGATCGAACATCGAAGGGGTGAGGGCATAGACAGGGCCCCTCGCATCGCCTCCCATGTCTGCATGCCCATCTCCTTCGCCTCATCCGACGCGACGCCACCCCGCATGACGCCCCGCGAGCCAGACGGGGCCATGACGGCACCGCTGGTCGTTGCACCGGCGGAGCCGCAGCGTGCCCCCAACGGGATGCGCGTGCTCAACGGCTTGGCGGTTGCTCCGGGGATTGCGATGGGGCAGGCGTACGTCTATCAGGCCGGGGCCTACCAGTCGACGCAGGAGACGATTGGGGAGGGCGAAGTCGAGGCCGAGGTCGCGCGGTTTGAGGAGGCGGTGAGCCGGGCCGAGCGCGAACTCCGAAAGGTGATCGTTGTGGCGCGGGAGAAGATCGGGCCGGATGGCTGCGCGCTCTTCACAGCACAGCTCATGATGCTGCGCGACTCGTCCCTGTACGATGCCACCGTGGACCGCATCCGGGAGGACCGAGATGGGGCAGGCTACGCCCTCGAAGCCACCATCGACCGCTTCCGGCAGCGGCTCCAGGCGAACGCCGACCCGCGCTGGCGCGAGCGCGTCGCGGAGCTCCTCGACGTGCAAAACCGCATCCTGCGCAACCTTAACCAGGAGCGGGCGCTTTCCCACATCGACCCCGACCGGATCGTGGTGGCGGAGAACCTGACCGCCGCCGACATCCTGCTCTTCAGCCGCCAGGGTATCCGAGGCTGCGTGCTCGACTTCGGCGGGCCGACCTCGCACGTATCGCTGATGGCGCGCGCCCTCGGCGTACCGGCACTCGTGGGCCTCCACGGCTCCGCCGCCGCCATCCGCGCGGGCGACACGCTCATCCTCGACGGCTTCTCGGGCCGCCTCGTCATCAACCCCGACGCGGCTACGCAGGCCCGCTACGCCCAGAAGCGCGCCCGCTACGAAGAACTCCTAGCGAGCCGCACCGACCTCATCCCGCTTCCCGCCGAGACGCGCGACGGCTGTCCGGTCCCGCTGCGCGCCAACCTAGAGTTCCGCGAGGAACTCCCACAGCTCGATGAGTACGGGGCCGAGGGGGTTGGACTTTTTCGGACCGAGTTGCTCTTCATGGCACAGGGGCAGGCGCTCGACGAGGAGGAGCAGGCCGCGATCTACCGCGAAACCATCCGCACCGCCGCGCCGCACCCCGTCACGTTTCGCCTGATCGACTTCGGCGGCGATAAGGTGCTGCACGTTGCACGCCGCGAGCCGAACCCGTTTCTCGGCTGGCGAGGCATCCGGCTCTTGATGGATCGCCCCGAACTCCTCAAGCCGCAACTCCGTGCGATCCTTCGAGCAGCGGTCGAGGGGCCGGTGCGCATTCTGATCCCGATGGTGACGGTCATCGAAGAGGTGCGCGCCTTCAAGAAAGTCTTGAACCAGGTGCTCGTGGACCTCGCCGGCGACGGCATCGCTCACGGCCGCGACGTACAGGTCGGCGCGATGATCGAGGTCCCAGCCGCAGCCCTCCTCGCACCCCGCTTCGCGCAAGAAGTCGATTTCCTCTCCATCGGCACGAACGATCTTACGAGCCTCACGCTGGGCGTGGACCGTGGGAATGACCTCGTAGCTGATCTCTACCGCGAGTTGCACCCCGGCGTGCTGATGCTCATCGCGCGTACCGTCGCGGCAGCCAACCGGCACGGCATCACGGTAAGTCTTTGCGGCGAGATGGCGAGCAAGCCGCGCATGGTGCCGCTCCTCGTCGGGCTCGGCGTCCACGAACTAAGCATGTCGCCCGCGTATCTCCTCGACGTGAAGCGCGTCATCCGCGCGATGACGCAGCTCGAAGCCGAAGCGCTGGCGCAGGAGTCGCTCGCGCAGCCCAACGCCGCCGCCGTGGGCGAACTCCTCGACCAGTGGCTCCGCACCCACAACCGCGAACTCGCCTCCCTCTTCGACGACGATACCGCTTGACCTGATGGCGACCTACAGCCCCGCCGACTTCGAGGACAGCCCGTTCGACTACGGCCAGCGCGTCCGGGTCCACCTCTACTCGAAGGAAGGCTTCCTCATCAACACGATCACCGGTACGCTCAACGCCCGCGAGCCGCGCGTCAACGTGGCGCGCGATCCCGAGGGCCCGCCGCAGTATAAGACGCTCTACTGGGTGAAAGAACTCGACGGCTACGAGCGCCCGCATGAGGACCTGCCTGACACGATGGAGCCCGTCACCGAGGGCTGGTTTGCCGAGCAGGACATCGAGCCTGTAGACGAGCGCCTCCCGCCGCACATTCTGTTCAATTGACGTTGGTCAGTTGGTGAAAGTCGGCGGCTTTTTTGTTCCCGCTTCGGTTGATCCCTACGCTGGAAGCAACCATCTTCCGCCTCACCGCCTCACCGCCTCACCGCCTCACCGCGCCATGTCACAGGGTGTTCGCCGTACGATCCTTGTCCTTTTGACTGCAGGCGTTGCGCTTGCGCTGCACCTCACGCTCGGCTGGGCGTGGAGCGTGCTCGCAGCCGTCCTGGGCGGCTTTGCGATGGGGCGGGGCGGAAGCGCCGTCGGTGCACTCGGGCTCGTGCTGCCCTGGGCCGGGCTCGTGCTCTGGAACCTCGCGTTCTACGGACCGCCGATGGCGCGCATGACCGAGGCCGTCGGCGGCATCATAGGCGGTCTGCCCGGCTTCGTCGTGCCGCTGATCACGCTCGCCATCGCGCTAGCACTCGGTACACTGGGCGGCGCTACGGGCGCATCGCTGCGGAAGCAACTCGTTCCAGAGAAGGCTCCACAGCCCGCAAGTTGACACCGAAGCACTTACCGGAATGGAGGTCCACCAACAGTTGAAGGAGGTCCGAGCAGCGCTGGAAGAGCGAGGGTTCGCGATCAGCGAGCGCTGCTTTTTCTCTGACGTTGGCTTCATGCCTCAGCACGTCGGAGATCTGGAGGCTTCCAAAACCCAGATCGCACCCATCTATTCGCAGATCACTGTCTACGCGGGCGTGAACGGCCAGCTTGAACTCCGTGCCACCTGGCATGGAGGTATACACTGGGTTCACCGTCCCTCCTCTGTGGAAGCGGCTATTGAAGCAGCGACAGAGGCACTGGTTGGCGATCACTATCCTCCGCTTCACTGGACGGTCGTACAAGATCCTGGCGAGGTTCAGCCGCTTGTGGGCATTCCATACTCAGCGTTCCTCAACGCCTCTCCATTGGAGCAAGAGCGATTCCTCGCGATCGGCGGAGGACGAAGCGCTGAAATGGAGTGGCGCGTCAGTCGAAGTCCGAGCAACTCATGAAGTAGTGGCACTTCGGGCAGCGGTACTTGCACTTCTGGTTCATGAGCCGCGTGCCGCAGTTGGGGCAATGGTCCCAGTAGCACTCGATGGGCGCGGGCTTGACGCAGTCGTCCCAGGTTGCTCGACCTCGGGGAAAGGGAGGGTCTGTTGTGCGTGATCCTGAGTGGATCTGGGCATGACGAACGGAGTCAGGCAGTGCGGCGATCTCGAACAGTGAGCGCGATAGAGCAGCCGAGGGCAACCAGCGCCATGCCCACGGTCAGCACATCGACGACGGGTGGGGACCAATCGATCCCGGTGAGGCTGTCGAGAGCGTACTTCATGAACGAGGCCGGGAGATCAGTTTCGCCACGAGCGCGCTTCACATCCCAGTGCCAGTCGGTCAGTGGGCAGTAGCCGAGGCCGTAGACGAGCCCGAGGCCGAACCACGATACGAACGTCAGCCCCAGCGTGACGAGGTGCGCGCGGCGCGTGCGGTGCCAGATCCAGCCCAGCGCGTTGAACGCGACGAGCCCGCCGTGCGCGAACGTAAAGCCGAGGTCGAGGAGGAAGTAGCCCACTGATCTACTGAGCGAAATGGAGAGCCTGGTCAAAAACGGAGCCTTCGAATGGGCTTGCCTCCTCGTGTTCAGCGCCGCACCTTTTCGACCTTCGACCTTCGACCTTCGACCTTCGACCTTCGACCTTCGACCTAGGCGACCGTCGCCCGACGGTAGCGCGCGTCCTCGGCCGCGTTCGAGGCGCGGGTGAACGCCTTCGCGAGGTCGCGGAACTGCGCCCAGTCGTTCTGCTCGAAGCGGTGGACCGTGTGCCCGACGCCCACGTGCAGGACGCCGTCGATGCGGCGAGGCGTGTGGACAGTTTGGAGCGGCGGGTGCTGCCAGCCGACGGCCACGTCCCACACGCTGAGCACCTGCCCGAGCGACCCGTCGAGTTGCACCTCGGCAGGGGTGCGGTTGAGGTCGTAGATCGTCCAGCCCGTAGCAACCAGCCATACGGCGGGGACGGCCCAGGCGAGCGTCGTACCGACAGGGGCCTGCTGGAGCATCGCGGCCACGGTGACGATCATCACCGAGACCATCATCGCGCCGAACCAGCGTGCCATCGCCTGCGCGTAGACGAGCGCGAGCGAGGAGTCGGCGGGATGGTAGCGGCTTCGGAACGTTTGCATGAGGAAGGCACGCGGCAGTCAGGGTTCCGATCCCACTTCATCTCTGGCGCTCAGGCGTCGTCGGGCTGATGAAATGGGTACGCGAAGTGCGTCGGCGGATTAAAGTTCTCCTTCAGCGTGCGGAAGCTGACCCAGCGAAGCAGGTTGACGTAGGACCCCGCCTTGTCGTTCGTCCCCGATGCCCGCGCGCCGCCGAACGGCTGCTGCCCGACGACCGCGCCGGTGGGCTTGTCGTTGAGGTAGAAGTTGCCCGCGTTGTCCGCGAGTGCGTCGGTCGCCTGCGCAAGCATGGTACGCTCCCGGGCGAAGACGGCCCCGGTGAGGGCATACGGCGAAGTGCGGTTCACGAGATCGAGCGTCTCCGCGAATGACTGGCTCTCGGGTGTGACGTAGATCGTTGCCACCGGACCGAAGATCTCCTCCTGCATGGACTCGTACATCGGGTCGTCCACGACGAGCACAGTCGGGTCGATGAAGTAGCCCTCGCTGTCGTCGTACGTCTCGCCTGCGCGCACGGTGACGCCCGAGGCAGCCTTTGCGCGGTCGATGTAGCCTGTGATCTTGTCAAACGCCCTCCGGTCGATGACAGCGTTGACAAAGTTGGTGAAGTCCTGCACGGGTCCGACTCGGATCTCTTCGAGCTGCGCCATCAAGTGTTCCTCGACCTCCGGCCAGATCGCCGCGTCGATGTAGCACCGCGACGCCGCGGAGCATTTCTGGCCCTGGTACTCGAACGCGCCCCGCACAATGGCCGTCGCTACCGTCGCCGGATCGGCCGAAGCGTGCGCCACGATGAAGTCCTTGCCGCCCGTCTCCCCGACGATGCGCGGGTAGGTGCGGTAGTGCCCGATCTGGTTGCCGATGGTCTTCCAGAGGTGCTGGAACGTGCCCGTCGAGCCCGTGAAGTGGAGCCCGGCGAGGTGTTCCGAAGCCAGG
>JBCDFO010000315.1:0-5999 GCA_039177895.1 Bacteroidota bacterium | reverse complement strand
GAACACGGGCCGCTCGGCCGCCTTCGGGAGGAAGTAGTACATCAGCCCGAGGAACGGCGTCGTCAGGAAGAAGGCCACCGCGTTGTGGCCGTACCACCACTGCACGAGCGCGTCCTGGACGCCCTTGTAGATCGGGTAGCTCTTGAACAGGCTCGCCGGCATCGCGAGCGAGTTGCCGATGTGCAGCACCGCGACCGTCACGATGGTGGCGATGTAGAACCACAGCGCGACGTACATGTGCTTCTCGCGGCGCTTGATGAGCGTCCCGAAGAAGTTGACCGCGAAGACGACCCAGATCAGTGTGATCGCGAGGTCAATGGGCCACTCCAACTCAGCGTACTCCTTCGAGGTCGTGATACCGAGCGGGAGCGTGATCGCCGCCGAGACGATGATGCCCTGCCAGCCCCAGAAGTGGACCTTCGAGAGCACGTCGGAGAACATCCGCGCCTTGCAGAGCCGCTGCGTGGAGTAGTAGATCGCGGCGAAGATGCCGTTGCCCGCGAAGGCAAAGATGACGGCGTTGGTGTGCAGCGGGCGGAGCCGACCGAAGCTCAAATACTCGCCGAGGTTGGCCTGCGGGAATGGCAACTGGATGGCGAGCAGCGCGCCGACCAGCATCCCGACGAAGCCCCACACGATGGTGGCAATCACGAAGAGCCGCACGATGGCGTCGTCGTAGCTGAACACGTCGAAGCGGGAACGCCCTTCGGTGTCGCGCAGGAGCTTTGGCTCTGAAGCGGTAAGGGTGGCGGACATAAGCCGTCGAAAGGATTGGGTGGATCTCAGCCGTGCAGCCCAGCATCCGTGCACAACCACGGCACTGCGCCACACAATGGGCCCAATCAACCGCAGGCCAGCCCACGCTCGTGAAAGGCGGCCTGCGCGGACCCGCGTGAGGCCGCCCCGTCCGTCGGGGTGGGGGAAATCCCTACGCGCTCCGGGACAGACGTCCAGAGCACATCCGCATGGAGGCCCGAGGGCGGGTCCCTGGTTGTTGGTTGGTAGCTGGTGGCCTCTGGTCGTTGACCTCCAGTCCCTGTCCGTTGGGGTCGTCGTTCATCCATCCCTGGTTGAGGACCCCGATTCTTTGCTGCGCCTCGACCTTCGTGCTCCGCGCAACCTGCAGAGCGCGGGCCTATGCAGTCATGTCAACGGCCGAGCGGCTTCGTCCTCCTCCCCACCAATGACCAAAAACCAGAGGCCAAGAACCAACCCCTACGCCGCCTCGGCGAGCGTCCGGCCGACGGTGAGCGTCTGGCCGGTCAGCGCCTGCGCCTCGCGGGAGGCGAGGAAGCGGATGACGCGGGCGGCCTGGTCGAAGTCGCCGGTCTGGGGGGCGACGGCCGTGGGCAGCGCGGCGCGCGAGAAGGCCTCGAAGCCCAGCGCGCGCGTCTGCAGGGCCCCGTTGGCCTCCAGCACGACGCCGTTGACGGCCACCCGTCTGTGCCACGCGCGGGCCGCGCCGCGCACCATCCCCTCTAGGGCCGACGTTGTCTCGGCGAGCCCGTTGGCCTGCGCGGCTGGACGCCAGGGCCCGGCCAACACAGCGATCACCAACGACCCGCCCTGGCTGATGAGCCCGCGTCCTGCGACAGCCAGCACGGCCGCCGTCGCAGCAGCGAGCACCGCTGGTTCGCCAATCTCAACGACGTGCACCAGGGCGTCGAGCGGACCAAACGTGGCCACGGCCGAGCGTTCGAGCGTCGCCATGCCCTCGGGCGTGGCGGCGTCGGCGTCGATCAGCAGCGGCGTTGCCTCGTTCTGGTGCAGCGCGCGGATACGGGACACCTCGTCCGCGGTGGTGCCGAGCGCGGCAGCGGAGGTGCCCACAAGGGCGAGGTCAACGCCGTGGCTAGCAAAGCTTGAAGAGATGGCACGTCCGATCGGACGGTCGGCACCGGTAATGGCCACAGAGGCGCCAGCGAGCCAGGAAGCGGTCGAAGGCATGGCGAGTCGGCCCAGGTTGGGCGTGGTTGGAAGAGGGCGCATACGATTCGCGAGGCCGCCCCCGCATGGGGCCTCTGATGGCTGATCCTAGTCTAGACGATTTGCCACGGGCCAAACGACGGGGCGTGCGCCCGGACCTGTGTGAGGGCCCTCCCCACAGGCGTACACCCAGGCCCGACTCGGAGGGCCTCGCTCAGGGGGCCTCACTCCGAAGGAGCCTTCACCGTCAGCACGGCGCACGGTGCTCGGCGTACCGTCTTCTCGGTCACGCTCCCGACCAGCGCATGCGCGAAGCCGGTCAGCCCGTGCGTCGCCATCACGATCAGCCCGGCCCCGTGCTCGGCGGCGTGCTCGTCAATGCGGCGGTCGGGGTGCCCGTAGCCCACAAACAGCTCGACATCGCCGATGCCCTCGGCGCGGACCGTGGCCGCGATCTCTCGGAGCGCTGCCTCGGCGCGCTCTTCGAGGTCGTGCTCGGCGGCCAGCGCCTCGGCGGCCTCGCTGGTGCCCACAGCCAGGCTCGGCACGAGCGATTCGGGATAGAACTCCGGGTAGGGCCCCAGCAGCTCGACGATATGGACGAGGTGCAGCGGCGCCCCGTAGGCCCGGGCCCAGGTGACGGCCAGCGACAGCGCGGCGTCGTTGAGGGCGGAGAAGTCCAGCGGCACCACGACTGGGGCGGTCGGCCCTGGCATGGTCGTCTTGCTCGTCGGCACCACCATGACGGGGCAGACGGCCTCGCGGATGAGCTCGCTCGCTACGCTCCCGAGCACGAGCCGCCGGAGGCCGCGCCGTCCGTGCGTGCCGGTCACGAGGAGATCGGCGCCGATGCTCGCGACGTAGTCGAGGATGGGTGGGGCGGCGGCGAGGCCGCGTCCGGCCGCCACGACGGGGTCGAGGCTGGCATACCGCTCGGCACCCAGCTTGTCTTTCGCAAACGCAGCGATGCGCGCCTGGTGCACCTCCGCGCTGGGCGAGTCGATGCCGTCGAAGAGCACGTCGGCGTGGAAGAGGTGGAGCGCAGCGCCGGTGCGCGCGGCGTGGTCGGCCGCAACGCGCAGGGCGGTGCCCGCGCCGTCAGAGAAGTCGAGGGCAGCGACGATGGTGGACATGGGAGCGGAGCGTTGAGGGAGACAGGGGACGCAGCACGCTAGCATACGCACCCGCCCGACGCCAGGCTGGCAGCACGGACCGCATCACGGCGTCGGGGACGCCCTCACAGGCTGGCGTGCCCCTGGGCCCTGATGCAGATCGATTCCCACCGCGACGGCCCGTGGAGGCGGTTCGCAAACGGCCCCTACTCCTCAGGTAAGCTGAGTCTGATGGGTACGGTCTGTTGCGATGTGGAGAGAGAAGTTCCCCTCCTAGACAGGAGGGGACAGGGGTGGTTGACGAGCGAAGTCCAAAGCCCATCAGAGTGGTGCTGCCTAAGGACTATCGAGCATGAGTCATGCTGGCTCAGGTGCCGCTCTCGCTCTCCACCCAGCGGACGGCGTGCTGCATCAGCTCCGTGCCCGATTCCAGGCTGAGCTTCGTCTTGATGCGTGCGCGATAGCTCTCGACGGTCTTCACCGAGAGGTGCAGCCGCTCAGCGATCTCGCGCGTGGGCAGCCCGCGCCCCGTCATCTCGAAGACCTCCAGTTCGCGGTCGGAGAGCACCTCCAGCGGCGACTGCATCGGGGCCTTGCGCCCGACAGCGGCCCCGAAGAGGAGGCGGTCCTTGAGGTCCTCGCTCATGTAGATCCCGCCGCGCAGCACGTGGCGCACCGCCTGCACGATCTCGTCGGCGGCCTCGACCTTCATCACATAGCCCTTGGCCCCGGCGCGGACGGCGCGCTCAGCGTAGAGCGACTCGTCGTGGCGGGAGACGACGAGCGCGAGCAAGTCCGGCTTGAGGGCGAGCAGGTGCTTGAGCAGTTCGAGGCCGCTCATGCCCGGCAGCGAGATGTCGATCAGCGCCACGTCAGGGTCGAGCGTGCCGAAGGCTTCGAGGGCCTCCTCGGCGCTCGCGGCCTGCCCGACCACGTCGAGGTCGGCCTCGGCGTTGAGTGTCATGGCGAGGCCCTTGCGGAGGAGCGGATGGTCGTCAACGAGCAGCAGGCGGGTCATCGGTCGCAGGAGTCGAAGGAGGCCAACGGGTAGGGCTGAAAGCTACGTCCAGTTCACGCGGAGCCTCTGGAAATCAGTCCGGTCAGGGCAGCGGGATCGTGCAGAGGACGGTCGTGCCGCCGGTCGCGCCGGGGCGTAGCTCGAGCGAGCCCTGCGCGATGCGGGCGCGGTAGTGCATGATGCGCACGCCCATCCCGCGGTTGCTGTCGCGCCGCGTGCCGGTCTCGGCCAGCGCCTCGCTTGCCCCTGACCGGATCGTCTCGTCGATCCCGATGCCGTCGTCGTCCACGCGCAGCCGCACCTGGTCGGTGCCCACCACCAGCGTGATTGTGACCTGCTGCGCCTGGCCGTGCTGGACCGCGTTCGACACGGACTCCTGCGCGATGCGGAAGAGGTGGGTGGCCGCCGGGACCTCGGGGGCTTCGCCGACGTCGCCCGCGCCGGAGCCGCTCAGCTCGAACGTGCACGTGATGCCAAAGAGCCGCTCGGCGTTGGCCGCGAGCCGCTTCAGCGCCGCTGCGAGCCCGTGCGCCTCCAACTCGACCGGGACGAGGCCGCGTGCCAGGGCCCGCGCATAGCTGTCGGCGTCCTTGATGAGCCCGGCGAGTTCGTCGGCGTCGGCCGCGCGCTCCGAGGCGTCGGCGCTGAGCTGGCGCGCCAGCCCGCGTGCGATGAGATGCGTGCCGGTGAGCATCTGCCCGAGACCGTCGTGGAGGTCCTGCCCGATGCGGCGGCGCTCGTCGTCGGCGATACGCAGCACCTCGGCTTCGAGCTCGCGACGCGCGGAGATGTCGCGGATGAGGCCCGTGAACGTGCGCGTCCCGTCTGCGGCCCGGACCTCACTCACGGAGAGGTCCATCGGGAACGTGTCGCCGTTCTTGCGCTGGCCGCTCACCTCGCGCCCGATGCCGATGATGCGGCGGCGGCCCGTCTCGCGGTAGGCGGCCATGTAGCCGTCGTGCTCCTCGTAGTAGGGCGACGGCATGAGCACCTTCACGTTGCAGCCGATGATCTCCTCGGCCACGAAGCCGAAGATGCGCTCGGCGGCGGGGTTCATCGACAGGATCGCCCCGTGCTCGTCGATGGTGATGATGCCATCGACGGTGGTGCGGAGGATGGCGCGGGTCTGGGCCTCGCGGCGGCGGATGTTGTACTCGAGGTCACGGCGGCGCAGCGACCGCACGAGGAGGTCGGCGACGAGCGTGAGCGTGCTGTGCTCCGCCTCGTCGAGCGGAGGAGAGCGGAAGGCGGCGAGGAGGTACGTCTTCGCGCCCACGATGGGGACAACCCACGCAGGAGCGGGCGCGATGGTGCAGAGAGCGGCGAGCGCCTCGCTGGTCGCCTCGTCGAGCGTGGCGGCCTCGTTGGCGGACTGGATAGCCCGCAGGGCCGTTGCCTCATCGCTCCGAGCACCCACCTCGCCGTCCCGGCCGACGACCTCGAAGCGGCCGTCGGGGCAGGCTTGCAGGAGCCGGACCACCGCGCCGCCGAGCAGCGCCTCGCATGCGGCCTCGGTGTAGTCGCGGAGGCTGATCCAGTCTTCGGCCAGGGCGCGCTGGGCCACGCCCACGAGCAGCGCAGCGTGTGAGGGTGGCATAGGATCGGGCGGGGCGTCAGGCAGCATCGAGGGCGCGCGGCAGTGTGGGGGGCGCGCCAATCTACGCGCGCGCCTGCCTCACGCTCGTCCTCTGACTGTACGTCGTTCTCAGGCCCGGCCGACCTCGCCGCCCATGCCGACGGCGGGGAGCTTCAGCTCCTGGGCGAGTTGGTCGAAGGAGAACGGCTTGGCGATGAAGCCGTCCATGCCCGCCGCGAGGCAGCGGCGGCGTTCCTCAGCGAGGGCGTGCGCCGTGAGCGCGATGATACGCGGCTGGCGGTCCGGTGCGATCCGTGCCCGGATGCGCCGCGTCGCCTCCACCCCGTCCATGCGTGGCATCATCACG
>JBCDFO010000314.1:0-6035 GCA_039177895.1 Bacteroidota bacterium | reverse complement strand
TGTGACAAGCTCTTTGTACCGCAAATGAAGGTGGATAGCTAAGAAGCGATCGGCTGAAATGGTCGTCAGAATGCCAAAAGACACAAATGCTTGCAGCAAAAAACTGTAATAGAAAATCGTACCAAAGATATGTTGAAGTTGCTCCATGCACCATAGCTTGGCGTATATCCATACACAAAATACTGGCTGGGAAAATATAGCAATGCCGAAATCAGAAACAGATAGACCAAGGACCAAAGTATTTGCTGGTGTTCGTAGAGATGTTGTTTTGACAAAGACCATAATAACCAGCACGTTCAGCACAATGAGGAACGACACCGCGATGAGCCAGGACGAGTTGGTCTGGCTCATGTTGGCGAAGGCGAGCAGCGCGGCCACGGCGGCCACGAAGATGGCCAGCACGCGGTATTCGCGGCGCAGGAACGCGCGGGCACCGTCGGCAATGTTGCCGGCGATCTCCGCCATGACGGGCGTGCCGACGTCCTGCTTGTTGACCCACTGCGTGCGGATGAACGCGTAGATCAACGCGATCACGCCCGCCAGCGGAATCAGATAGGTGATGAGGGTGGAGTCCATAGGGTTATGCCTGTGGGGAAAGTTGCTTGGTGTTGAGGTCGGAGTAGCCCCCGCGCACGCGATGCGCTAAGGCGAGCCACCGTGTTCGACGGGGAAGCATCGACGTTCGGGCGTGGGGTGCGCGCCCGGACGCCGCCCCCGCAGTCACTTGGGGCGTCGCGTGCGGAGGAGGAGGCTTGGCCGCCCACCCCGGTTTTGTCGGGACTGGACGCTTCCGCGCTCCACCTGCGTCGTGGTCTCCCTGGGGGAAGGCTCGGTAGAGTGACCAGCGACGGCCTCAAAGATCAACGTGGAGCCCACGCAGATGCCATTAAAAATCAGGAAAGGGCCCGTGGGGATCGCGTGCGCTCGGTGTGAGACAAGCAAGATTGGGATACCGTCGTGGAGGACTGCTGCAGCCATCCCGGAGGCGCAACGGACGCACGCTACCTACATGCCTAGCGAGGACATGCCGTCCAAAAACTGCCAGGTGGGCGAGGCCGTCGTCGCCGCCAGGCCCTCGATGTTCTGGAACTCATTCAGACAGGTATGCCGATGGTCCACACGGGGCAGGCCCGAGCAGAGACGGCGCGCGGACGCCGTCCCAGGCCGTTCGAGGCGCAGTGGGAGGCGGGTCGCAGACAGACCTCAGCGCGGGGAAGCAGCCTCGTTTAACCCAGTTAGCTCTCCGGCGCGGTCACTTGGGCAGGTCTTCGGCGCGGTCGGTGAGCTTGCTCTCGTGGAGGCGGTAGGCGAGGTCACGCAGCCGGTCGGCGTCGTGCTGGCAGATGCGCAGCGCGTAGGTCGCAAGCGTGATCGTCTCGGGTGTCCCGTCGTCCGAGCCAGCAGGGTCACCGGACGCACCAGGCAGCAGTGCCGTGCGCCCCCAGACCTCGACGGGGGCCTCAGCAAGCGGCGCGATCAGGGCCTCGCGTGCGTCGCGCATCGACGCCAGCAGCGTCTCCAGCGGAGCATCGTTCCAGGCGTTGCCTTCCACGAGCGCAGCCTCCTGGGGACGCGAGAGCGTCGGGGTGTCCTCGCTCAGCATGCGTGCCACCTGTGGCGTATGCACCTCCCGATCCAATGCCGCGAGGAGTCCGAACGTCTCGTGGATCGACAGCGCGTCCGGGCCGGGGCGGCCTGTGAGAATGGACGCGGGGCGTCCCCTCAAGAGCGGTCCGAGGGCCTCGGCCTCCACGGTTAGCCAGCCGAGCTGCGCGAGCAGGGCTTCGCGGCGGGCCGCCTGCGTCGCGGGTGCGTCAGCGGGGGTCGCGTAGGCGTCGAGGTTGACGGGCATGGGGGACGTTGAGCCGTTGTGCTGTGGAGCCGTTCGGCTGTGTGCTCTTCGGCAGAACAGAGCGACGGCAGCACGGCAAAACGATTAGCCAGAAGAAAACGAGTCTGGGGGCAGGCTCTAGACCAGCGCCTCGTCGTGCGCCTCTTCTTCCACCATCTCCTTCACGTAGTCGAGGCGGTTGCGGAGGGTGTGGACGTTGTTCGAGCGCTTGAAGTCCCACTGCTGGCCGAACTGCTGCTGGTTGCGCTTGCGCTCTAGGAAGCCGAGGCGGTCCTGGAGGACCTCCTTCGGCTGGAGCAGGCGCGTCAGGTCGAAGACGGCCTCGTCGCGGTCCTGGAAGGTGAGGTCGAACTCCTTCGACATCACGATGGCCTCCTCGGGGCAGACCTCCTCGCAGTAGCCGCAGTAGATACAACGCAGCATGTTGATCTCGAAGCGCTCCGGCTCGCGCTCCTTGATGTCGTCGAAGACCTCGTGGGCCTGCATCGAGATGGCGAGCGGCGGGCACGAGCGGGCACACAGGCCGCACGAGACGCAGCGCGGACGGCCGTTCTCCTCCACGAGCACCGGACGGCCGCGGTAGGAGTCGGGCGGGTAGAACTGCTCCTCGGGGTAGTTGAAGGTGTACGACGGCGCGCGCATCTTGCGGCCAGAGTAGCGGAGGCCCTTCAGGATCTCAGGGAGGTAGAGCTTTTCCCAGAAGCCGAGCTTGCGCTCATTCGGCTTGGCGGTGACGGAGTAGGTACCGGGCATCGTCGGAAACGAGGTGAGAAACGGAGTCGGCTCTAACGCGGCGCGTCGGGCCGGGATTCGCGGCGCTCGTGGGGATCGGGGAAGCGCGCGGGAAGATCGGACGCGAAGCGCGGCGCGGGCTTTGCGGGTCGAGGGAAAATCGTTCCACTTCGCGTCTTCGCACGCCGCACGCCCGCGCACGTTCTCCCGATGCTGCACGCCCTCCGTTCGCCCGTGAACGCCGACCGCCTCCGCGTCTGGGGGCCGACGGTCGCCTTCGCGCTCGCCGCGGTCTACGTCCTCGCCACCTGGGGCTCCTACCTTCGCATTGTGGACGACTTCAACCTGATCGTTCACGAGGCCGGGCACTGGTTCTTCGGCTTCTTCGGGGATCTCGTGACCGCGCTCGGCGGCTCGCTGATGCAGCTCCTGCTCCCGGCCGTGTTCGTGTGGTCCGCGTTCCGCTACGACAACCGGATCGGCACGCAGGCGTCGCTGCTGTGGTTTGGGCAGAACGCCGTCAGCGTCTCGGTCTACGCCGCCGACGCGCAGGAGCGCGCGCTGCCGCTCATCGGCGGACTCGGCGAGACAGCGCACGACTGGTGGTGGATTCTGCTGCGCCTCGGCTGGCTGCAGTACGACGACCTCGTGGCGGCGGGCTTCGTGGCGCTCGCCGTGAGCGCGTTCGTGCTGATGGTGCTCACGCCCCGCTGGATGGCGTAAAGCTGACGCACATCTGCCTGCGCACGTAGGTTTTGCAGATCGTACCCGTGCCGTCTGCTCCTCCGCCAATGCCTCGCCCTTCGACAGCCCCGAAGACGCCCGACGAGCGCCTCCGCGCCGAACTCGTCACCCTACTGCGCGGCGGACACGCCCACGTTGCCACCGCTGATGCCCTCGCCGGAGTGCCGCTTGACCACATCAACGCTTGCATTGATGGCGTGCCCCACTCGCTGTGGGACCTGCTGGAGCATCTCCGCATCGCGCAAGCCGACATCCTCGACTTCACCCGCGCGCGCGGCGGCCCGACCTACACCGAGCGTGCGTGGCCCGACGCCTACTGGCCCGACGAGCCCGGCACTCCTGAGCAGTGGCAGGCCTCGCTCGACGCCCTCCTCGCCGACCTCGACGCCTGCGTGGCGCTCGCCGAGGACGCGAGCGTGGACCTGTTCACACCGTTCGAGCATGCGCCGGGCTACACCGTCCTACGTGAGCTGCTGCTCGTGGCCGATCACAACGCGCACCACCTCGGGCAGATCATCACGCTGCGACGGCACCTCGGTTGCTGGCCGCCGGAGAACGTCTAGCGCGCGAAGAGCCGGGCGAGCGAGAGCGACCAACCCGGCAGCAGCGGCGTCGTGAGCGTGTCGCCGTTTGCAAGGGCAGCGGCCCGGGCGTAGCGCCGTGCCGAGGCATCGAGCCGGAAGACTTGCACCGTGTCGGCGTCAGGATCCACGACCCAGTATTCCGGGATGCCGTACTGCGCGTAGAGGTGGCGCTTGGTCTGCTCGTCCCGCCGCCGCGACGAAGGTGAGACGACCTCGACTACGAGGGAGGGCGTGCCTTCCAGGTGCGTCTCGGTGATGATGTCGAGCCGATCCGTCGCCACGAACACCACGTCCGGTTGCACTGCTGCTGCCTCGGGGTCCAGGACGAGGTCGATGGGGGCCGTGTAGACCTTGCCGAGGTCGTGCTCGCGTGCATGGAGGCGCAGCGAGGCCGTCAGTTCGGTGACGACATCCTGGTGACGGGGACGAGGGGCGGGCGACATAACGAGGGCTCCGGCGATGAGTTCGTAGCGCGTGCCGTCCTCGGGCATCGCGCGCAGGTCGGCGTAGGTGAGGCGGTCGGTGAACGTTTCCATCGAGGGCACCAGCGGAGCGAGGCAGGACGACGTGGCAGAGCAGTGGCACGGGACCGGTGACCGGAGGGTTTCACGTCGCCTACGACCGGGCGCGGTGCGTAGCTTGCGGCGCTCCCTTCACCGCCGCCCCGCTCTGATGGACTCTCCGGACCCGCCGCTGTTGCCCGAGGACTGCGTCAAGGCCCACCTGATGGACGCGGACGACCTCGACCGCACCCTCAACCGCCTCGCACGGCAGGTCGTTGAGCACCTCGACGACGAGGCCGAGGCTGGCGACCGCCTCGCGCTCGTGGGCATGCAGACGCGCGGCGTCTTTCTGGCGCAGCGCCTCCGCGCCAAAATCGAGGCGTTCGAGGGCTTGACCCTGCCCTCCGGCAAGCTCGACGCAACGCTCTACCGCGACGACTTCCGCCGACGCCTCCGCCAGCCCGTCGTCCAGCCTACTGACATCCCGTTCGACGTCTACGACCGCCGCCTCGTCCTCGTGGACGACGTTGTCTACACGGGCCGCACCACCCGTGCGGCGCTCGATGCGCTAATGGATCTCGGGCGCCCCGCCTCCGTGCGCGTCCTCTGCATGATCGACCGCGGCCTGCGCGAACTGCCGATCCGCCCGGACTTCGTAGGCCGCACCGTCCCGACGACGCCCGGCGAGGAGGTCCGCGTCCGCCTCGCTGAAGTCGACGGCGTAGATGGCGTGTGGCTGGTGGAACCATTCGGGATTTCCGATTGACGATTTTCGATTGGCTATGCCCAACCCGTCTTCTTCTCCAGTCGGAAATCCGACATCGGAAATCCAACAGCTTCAGCATCGCCACTTGCTCGGGCTGGAGACCTACTCCGCCGCCGAGATCCGGCTCTTGCTCCGCACCGCGCGCGAGTTCCGCAGCGTCCTCGACCGTCCGATCAAGCGCGTCCCGAGCCTGCGCGGCGTGACCGTCGTCAACCTCTTCTTCGAGCCGAGCACGCGCACGCGGATCTCCTTCGAACTCGCCGAGAAGCGGCTCTCGGCAGACACCGTCAACTTCTCCGCATCGGGCTCGTCCGTGTCGAAGGGCGAGACGCTGAAGGACACCGCGCGCAACATCGAGGCGATGAAGATCGACCTCGTCGTGATCCGGCATAAGTCGGCGGGCGCGCCGCACTTCCTCACGCGCTGCATCGACTCAGCCGTCGTGAACGCGGGCGACGGCGCGCACGAGCACCCCACGCAGGCCCTCCTCGACGCCTACACGATCGCCGATCTCGACCTCCCGAAGTTCCGCGACGTGGACGGAACGGGTCGGCTGGCGCGTGGCGACTTCTCTGGCCTGCGTGTCGCGATCCTCGGCGACGTGGCGCACAGTCGCGTGGCGCGCTCGAACGCCTACGCGCTCACCAAGCTCGGGGCCGAGGTCACGTTTTGCGGCCCGCGCACGATGCTGCCCGTCGAGGCCGAGACGCTCGGCGTCCGCGTCACCGACCGCCTCGACGAGGCCCTCGACGGCTGCGATGTGGCGATGGCGCTGCGCATCCAACTCGAACGGCAGGCCGGCGCGCTTTTCCCGAGCCTCCGCGAGTACCACGCGCGCTACGGCATCGGCCTGC
>JBCDFO010000313.1:0-6043 GCA_039177895.1 Bacteroidota bacterium | reverse complement strand
GCCGGAGCCGCTCAACTCGAACGTGCACGTGATGCCAAAGAGCCGCTCGGCGTTGGCGGCAAGCCGCTTCAGCGCCGCTGCGAGCCCGTGCGCCTCCAACTCGACCGGGACGAGGCCGCGTGCCAGCGCGCGGGCATAGCTGTCGGCGTCTTTGATGAGCCCGGCGAGTTCGTCGGCGTCGGCCGCGCGCTCCGAGGCGTCGGCGCTGAGCTGACGGGCCAGGCCGCGCGCGATGAGGTGGGTGCCGGTGAGCATCTGCCCGAGGCCGTCGTGGAGGTCCTGCCCGATGCGGCGGCGCTCGTCGTCGGCGATGCGCAGCACCTCGGCTTCGAGTTCGCGGCGCGCGGAGATGTCACGGATGAGCCCCGTGAACGTGCGTGTCCCGTCGGCGGCGCGCACCTCGCTCACAGAGAGGTCCATCGGGAACGTGTCCCCGTTCTTGCGCTGGCCGCTCACCTCGCGCCCGATGCCGATGATGCGGCGGTGGCCCGTCTCGCGGTAGGCGGCCATGTAGCCGTCGTGCTCCTCGTAGTAGGGCGACGGCATGAGCACCTTCACGTTGCAGCCGATGATCTCCTCGGCCACGAAGCCGAAGATCCGCTCCGCGGCGGGGTTCATCGACTGGATCGCCCCGTGCTCGTCGATGGTGATGATGCCATCGACGGTGGTGCGGAGGATGGCGCGGGTCTGGGCCTCGCGGCGGCGGATGTTGTACTCGAGGTCGCGGCGGCGCAGCGACCGCACGAGGAGGTCGGCGACGAGCGTGAGCGTGCTGTACTCCGCCTCGTCGAGCGGAGGGGAGCGGAAGGCGGCGAGGAGGTACGTCTTCGCGCCCACGATGGGGACGACCCACGCCGGCGCAGGCGCGATGGTGCAGAGAGCGGCTAGCGCCTCGCTGGTCGCCTCGTCGAGCGTGGTGGCCTCGTTGGCGGACTGGATAGCCCGCAGGGCCGTTGCCTCCGCGCTCCGAGCACCCACCTCGCCGTCCCGGCCTACGACCTCGAAGCGGCCGTCGGGGCAAGCCTGGAGGAGCCGGACCACCGCGCCGCCGAGCAGCGCCTCGCACGCGGCCTCAGTGTAGTCGCGGAGACTGATCCAGTCCTCGGCTAGCGCGCGCTGGGCCACGCCCACGAGCAGCGCGGCGTGCGAGGGCGGCATGGGATCGGGCGGGGCGTCGGGCAGCATCGAGGGCGCGCAGCAGTGTGGGGGGCGCCAATCTACGCGCGCGCCTGCCTCACGCTCGTCCTCTGGCTGTACGTCGTTCTCAGGCCCGGCCGACCTCGCCGCCCATGCCGACGGCAGGGAGCTTCAGCTCCTGCGCCAGTTGGTCGAAGGAGAACGGCTTGGCGATGAAGCCGTCCATCCCGGCTGCGAGGCAGCGGCGGCGTTCCTCCGCGAGGGCGTGCGCCGTGAGCGCGATGATGCGCGGCTGGCGGTCCGGCGCGATCCGTGCCCGGATGCGCCGCGTCGCCTCCACGCCGTCCATGCGCGGCATCATCACGTCCATCAGCACCACGTCGAACGTGTGCTGCTCGACCTGCTCGACGGCCTCGATGCCGTCGTTGGCGATGACGACCTCGGCCCCGAGCAACTGCAGCATGTTGAGCGCCACGAACTGGTTGTCCGGCTGATCCTCCGCCACGAGGACGCGCAGGCGCTTGGCGTCCGTCGCCGCGGCCTTCGAGGCGGAGGTGCCCTCGCCGAGGAGCGGGTCAGACGGGGCCCCGTCGGCGCGCATGCGCTGGCGCTCGACGGCCTGCACGAGCCGCTCGTAGAGTGCCTGCCAGTCGAGCGGCTTCAGCAGCACCGCGTCCACGACGCCCGGCGCGTGGACCCGCTCGCCCGCCGACGAGACGATGATGAGCGGCAGCGACCCCGCCTCGGGCAGCGCCCGGATCACACGGGCGAGGTCGATGCCGCTGCAGGAGGGCATCACCATGTCGAGGAGCCCCACGTCGAAGGCGTGGCCCTCGGCCAGCAGCGCCAGCGCGCCGTCCGCGTTGCTCGCGGTCTGGACGCGCATGCCCCACTTCTGGAGGTGGTCGCTGATGAGCGCCAGGCTCTCCGGCTGGTCGTCCACGAGGAGCACCGAGCGCCCGGAGAGCGCCGTCTGCGCGACGCCGACCACCACGCGGCGCGTCGTACGCGCTGGGCGGAGCGGGATGCGGAGCGTGAAGACCGAGCCTACGCCCGGCGCGCTCTCGACCTCGATGGTGCCCTGCATGAGCGCGGCGAGGCGGCTGGAGATCGCAAGCCCGAGGCCCGTCCCGCCGAAGCGCCGCGTCGTCGAGAGGTCGGCCTGCGTGAAGGCGCGGAAGATGCGCGCGCGCACCTCCTCGTCCATCCCGATGCCGGTGTCGCGCACCTGCACCTGCAGCCAGCGCTGGAGGTCGGTCTGCCGCGTCGCGACCTCGACCTCAACGTGGCCTTCGTCGGTGAACTTGACGGCGTTGCCAATGAGGTTGAGGAGGATCTGCTGGAGGCGCCGCTCGTCGCCGAGGAGGCGCGCGGGGACGGTGTCGTCGATGTCGTAGGCGAGGTGGAGCTGCTTGGCGGCGGCCTGCGGGGCCATCGTCTCCAGGACGCTGCGCACCATCGGCTCGATGGCGTACGGCTCGTCGGCGAGCAGCATCTCGCCGGCCTCGATCTTCGAGAAGTCGAGCAGGCCCTCGATGAGGCCGAGCAGGTGATCGCCGGAGCGCGCGATGCGGTCCACGAAGCCTTTCTGCTGCGACGTCAGCTCGGTGAGCGCGAGCAACTCCGAGAACCCGATCACGCTGTTCATGGGCGTGCGGATCTCGTGGCTCATCGCCGCGAGGAACGCGCTCTTGGCGCGGTTGGCGGCCTCGGCGCGGTCGCGGGCGGCCAGCAGGGCGCGCTCGCCCTGGCGCTGCTCCACGAGTACGCCGATCCACTGCGCGAGCATCTGGACGAGGTCGCGGTCCGCCTCGCTGAAGCCGCCCGGCCGAGGCGTCGGCGACGAGAAGCTGAGCGTGCCGTAGGGCTGGCCATCCACGCGGAACGTGAGGCCGATGAACGCCTCCAGCCCGAATTTGCCGTAGCACGCCGCCTCGCGGTGCTCGGACATGCCCATGTGGTCGATGGTGACGACGTCGTCCTTGCCCCACACGAAGCAGCAGTACGTCTCGCTGAGCGGGAACTGCGTGCCGGGCGGTAGCGCATCGCCCTGGGCGGCATAGCTCACGTCCACCTCGTAGACGGCCTCGGCATCGCCTGGCTGCTCTTCGACGCGGCTCACGAGGCCGAAGTCGAGGCCGAGCACCCGGGCGGTCTCCTGGAGCGCGTAGCGGATGTGGTCGTCGAAGGCGAGGCCGTCGCGCGAGGCGATGTCGTAGAGCAGCATCGAGCGCTGGGCGCGCGCGGCGATGTCGCGCTCGGCGGCGACGCGCGATGTGACGTCGAGGGAGACGGCGATGAGGCCGTCCACCGAGCCCGCGCCGTCCTTCTCGCCGTCGTAGACCGGCGTCGCGTAGACCTCGAAGGCGTTGGGGCCGATGTCCGCGGTGAACTGCGTCGGCTCGCCCGAGAGCGTACGCTCGATGGCGTCGGTGACGATCTCGTTGTCTGCGTAGATATCGAAGATGTTGCTGCCGACGGACTCGCCGGGCTTGAGGCCGAGTGTCTTGAGCGCGTAGCCCTCCGAGAGCGTGAACGTGCCCGCCTTGTCGGTGGCGAAGAGCGTCATCGGGAGGTTGTCGAGGACGGTGCGCAGGCGGCGCTGCGTCTGCTCGAGACTCTCCTGCATTTTGACCTGCTCGGTCACGTCGCGGCCCTCGGGGATGAGCAGCGCCACGCGTCCGTCGTCGTCGAGGACGGGCTTGATCGAGAAGTCGATCACGGCGGTGCGGCCCTCGAGGCCGAGCACCTCGGCGTTGTAGCGCACGAACTCGCCCTCGGCAGCACGCGCGACCTGCGCGCGGAGGTGCGCCTGCGTCTCAGGGGAGATCATCCACCAGTGGCACTCCCAGAACGGCTTGCCGACCACGTCCTCGGGCGTCAGTCCGGCAAAGTCGAGCGCCGTCGTGTTCACCTCCAGCATGGTCCCATCCGGCTGCATGAGCCCGATGAACTGGAACATCGAGTTGAAGATGGCCTCGAAGCGCTTCTCGCTCTCGCGCCGCGCCTCCATCAGCTCGATCTCGGCGGTGATGATCTCGGTGTACATCACGAGGCCACCGATCTCGCCCTCGGTGTTGGTCCAGGGGCGGACCTCCCAGCGGATCCAGTCGGTCGTGCCGTCCGCCCGCTGGAAGAGGTCGCCGTCGTTGCTTTCGATGGCCCCGCTCAGGCAGCGCTGGTGGACGGCTTTCCAGTCGTCGCCGATCTCGGGGAAGACCTCGTAGTGGCTGCGCCCGAGGATCTCGGCCTCGACGAGCTGATAGTCGGTCACCCAGCGGTGGCTCACGGCGAGGTAGCGCATCTCGCGGTCGAGCATGGCCACCGGCGCAGGCATGTGCTCCACGAAGGCACGCAGCCGCTCGTGCCCGGCCTCGACCTCCTGCGCGGCGAGCGTCTCGTCGGTCTGGTCGTCGATGGCGTAGGTGAAGCGGGGACGGCCCTCATCACTCTCACCGACGTAGCGCACGGTCGCGACGAGATAGCGCGTGCCCAGCGGTGACTCCTGCTCGTAGCTAAACCGAACGGGCTTCTTCGTGTCACGCGCTTCTTCGTAGTGCCGGGAGAAGCGCTCCACGACGCCTGTCGGGTCGTCGTCCTCGGGGTAGAAGCGGCCTGCCAGGTCCTCTGTGGGCGCGTTAGAGAGCAGCGCCGTGGCGTCGTTGCCGACGAGGTGCAGGATTCCATCGTCGTGCAGCTCGATGAAGCCCATGCTGACCGGAGCATGGTCGAAGAGCTGACGCAGCGTCGCCGCGTCGAGGCCGTTGGAGAAAGGCATAGTCGGGGGCGGAGGGGCGCGGCGCTTCGTTCCGGTTCCTCCTGTCCGAAAAACAAAGCCACGCGGGGCGGAAAAATGCCGACGACGCCGGAGATGTGAGGTGGTGGAAAGAGCGGGGCTAACCGCCTGGCGTCGAAACGGTGGACCAAAGTAGGGGCTCAATCTGCGTCGGCCAAACCACGACGCGCCGAATACACATAGTTGAGGTGAGTCTGGGAGATTTCCCTAGCGGAATCGTTCCCACTAGTCATTCCTCGGACGCATGATGAGATTCATGTGTCATATGCGTATCATTTCGGGTCAAAATGATGCAGTCGGTTCGACGAGCACGACCTCTTCGCGGTCTACGCGCACGAGCCCTGGCGCTCCGCCTTTGACGGGTCGCACATACTTCCGCTCGGTTACGATGACGGGCACAAGGCTGCCGCCGCGTGCCTCGCTGTAGTGCGCAGCTAACGATGCTGCTCGCTCTACGATGCGCGGTCCTGGCCGGTCGCCGCGCCCGCGCACTCGCACCACCACGTGCGAGCCGGGCACCCCGCGCGCGTGCAGCCAGAGGTCGAACGGACGCGCGTGGCGGGTGGTGAGTTCGGCGTTAGACCGGGCGTTCTTGCCTACCCATGCTTCGTAACCCTCAGGTAGAGCAAAGGTGCGATAGGGTAGGCGCTCCTCGCCCATCGCCTCGCGGCCGGTGAAACGGGCCAGCGCGTCGGCGTGGGTCCGGAGGAAGCGTTCGAGGTCGGCGACGCGCTCGCACGCCTGCAGGTCGGCGAGGAGCGCGGCGGCCTCCTCGGCCTCGGCCTGGACGCCCTGCCAGCGGTCCTCGGCGTGAGCGCGCGCCTGGCGGGTACGCCGGGCCTTGTCGTAGTACCGCTGCGCGTTCTCGATGCCGGAGCGCGCCGGGTCGAGCGGGATCGTGACGGGCGCGCCGTCCTCCAGGATGTTGGGGAGCGTGACGGCGTCCTGGCCTGGGTCGAGCCCGGTGGCCTGGGCCATGAGGAGGTGGCCGAAGGCCTCGTAGCGGTCGGCGCGGCTGGGCTGCGCGAGCTCGTCGAGCATGGCCTCGGCGCTGCGGCTGCGGCGTGCGTGCGCGGCGGCGAGCGCCTTCGCGACGGGCTCGTAGCGGGC
>JBCDFO010000312.1:0-6058 GCA_039177895.1 Bacteroidota bacterium | reverse complement strand
GAGGCTGATGTGGTGGTAGGTGATCTCGAGCCCGAGCATCCCGCTGAGGTCGCGCGAGCGCATCCACAGCGTCGGCGTCTCGTTCATGTCCGGGATGACGATGGCCTTGCGGTAGCACGCGAGCGGCCCTTCGAGGAGGTCACGCCGGGCTGCCATGTCGAGGTCGGGCATCGCGAGGATGGCGAACGGCGTCTCCACCGAGACACGGTCCATCGCGCCCACGACGGGGACGCCTTCCACCTCGGTGCCGTGCAGCCGCTCGTCGTCGTCGAAGAAGGCCGCGGGGATGTAGCCCAGCCCGCGCTCCTCGCGAAGCTGGCGTACGACGGCGGCCCCAGTCTCCCCTGCCCCGTAGATCACCACCGGCACGCCCCAGAGCCCGGCATCGATCATGGCGGCCTTCGTCCAGTTGCGCAGGAGCGGCACGGTGCCCAGCGAGAACAGCGCCGCGAGGCCCATCAGGAGGCGGCTGTTGGCGAGGCCCTGCTGCGAGAGGAAGAGCCCGAGGGCCGCTACTACGAACGTCCCGGCCGTGAGCCAGGCGATGCGGCGGTACTCTTCCACCGCGCCCATCCCCCACCCCGGCAGCAGGCCCTGCACGATGGCCCCGACCCAATAGATCGCAGGCATGACGAGCATCCAGGGCTGCACGAAGGCTGCCCCGTAAAGGAAGTGGCGCACCGTGCCCGCGAGCGCAAAGGCGACTACCAGGCCGAGCGCATCGCCCAAGCCGAGCATGGTCGCGCAGAAGACGCGGCGGCGGACGTAGTCGAACGTGCGCGCGCGCGCCAGCGCGAGCCGGCGGGCAAAGGAGTGGTCGCGGGCGAGGACGCGGGTTTCCATGGACCGAGAGGGATCGGGGTGGTGGCGACGCGCCCCAGCGGAGCGTGTCGGACCCGGAGCGGGCAGCCGATCGGCCGACAACTTCGTTCCAGGCGGTCGGCTGTGGGTATGAGCCATCAGGACTGTCCGGAGGTCGTTCCACTGGCGTCCCGGTAAAGCCACGGCCCACGGTGTCAGCGCAGGCACTGTCGGGATTTTTGGACGCCGGTCGAGGTGAGTGAGGGGACGTGCCGCCTGCGGTGGTAAGCAGGCGCGGCACGAGAAGGCCGCCACCGTCGCGCGCTCGGTCACACGCGCGGCCAGCCAGAACCGTGGGGCCCCGCTTAGGCCCGATTCTGCTCAGAGTATAAGCTTTCGGCCGTAAAACGCCTCGGCCATCGCGGCCCCCGCCTCGATCCCGCGCAGCCGCAGCAGCCCCTCGAACGTGCTGCGGGTGAACCACCGCTTGCTCCGCTGCGACCCGAAGTGCCGCAGGAGCACGTCGAGCTTGCGAGCGACAGCAGCCTCGTCGAGCGGGACGTAGACGTTCGGCTGGCCGAGGTCGCCGTCCCACTTCGGGATCTCATATTCGAGGACCAGATGGTTGCGGAACGTATTCCACGTCAGGTCTGAGACGACGCGGTGGTCCTGATGCCGGTCGGCGCGGGCGTGCGTGAAGACCACATCGGGCGCGAGCGGCTTGAGCGTCGTCTCGAATGCGTCCTTGATCGCCGGATCGAAGGGGAAGTAGCCATCGCGGAACCGCCCAAAGTGCATCCGCAACGCCGCGGCCTCGGCCAACAGGTCCTCGGCGGCAGCCCGCGCCTCCTGCTCGCGCGCCTCGTTGCCGGAGAAGACCATCACATCGACCTCACTGCCGGGATGCTCGGCGAGCAGCCGCACGAGCGTCCCGCCGCAACCGATCTCGACGTCGTCGGAGTGCGCGCCGAGGCAGAGGAGACGGAGCGGGCCGTCGGGCAGGTGGAGCATGGGTAGGAAGGCAGAAGGACGAAGGGAGAAGTTCGCAGTAGGTGCCTCGGGTCTTCGTGGTCACCTGCGAAGGGGTCTCACGGCAACGCGGCCTCACCGCGACTCGGCAGCACGTTTGCACACCTGCCCAGGAGTTCGTCAGAGCCAGAAACTGGGTCAGAGCCAGATCACGGCGAGGCCGAGCCCTACCCCGACGGCGTCGGCGGCGAGATCGCGCCAAGAAAACAGCGGGTTGCGGGCCCGGCGGCTGTCGGCGACCTCCTTCAGTAGCCCAACGGCGAGCGCGCCCGAGGCGGAGAGCGGCCAGGCGTCGCCCTCGGAAGCGTCGAGCTTGTTGACCAGGACGTATTGCCCCGAGAGCGTCAGCAGCAGGCTCGCCCCGACGTGCAGCGCCTTGTCACGCCCGAGCCATGGATCGACCGGGCGCACGGCCCGTGTGGAGTCCACGGCAAGCGGCACAACCTGCAGGTCCGCGAGCAGTCCTGCCGGGACCCACGCCTCGTAGCGGGGCGCCTTCCCGACGGGCAGCGCATCCTGGGCCACGACCGCAGGCGCAAACCCCAGGGCTACTAGCAGTATGGCGCGTAGAGCCGTCGGCATCAGGTATCGGCACGGTTCGCGACGGCTGGCACACCGTCTCCGAGGAGCCTGCCCATGGCAAAGCCCGCTCCCCCGAAGAGAATCGTCGCGGCGACGATCAGCACGAGGATGCCCAGGCCGGGGTACGTGCTGTAGCGGACCGAGACGTTCTGCGCGCTCGTCGGCGTCACGATGGTAGCCACGCCCGCACGCGTCGGCGTCCAGACGAAGGAGAGGCCCGAAGGGCTGAGCGCCACTGTGTCGGGGATCGCGCTATTCGGACGCCACACCACCTGGACCGACTCGGCCGGCTCATCCAGCGTCACCCGCACAGGATGACCCTGGATAGGCTGAGTGGGCGGTTCCTCGCCCGACTCCAGGGGCAATGGTTCGAAGACGAGTTGGGCACTCGCAGGTCCCGCACAGAGCACGACGAGCAAACCTAGGAGGACACGCATCAGCATCTGTAGATCAGGAACTCAGAGGGGTTTGCAACACTGAACCCGCCGTTGGGCGGCTCGCAAGCACGGCTGCCACCACGAGCGTGAAGACCAGCCAGGCGACGGGAATGAACGCGGGCAGCCAGCCGTAGCCAGGCATGTCGTATGTCGATCCGTAGAGGCCGCCCTCGCGCGTGAGATCCTGCCAGAGCGTCCCGAAGAGAACGAGCGCCAGGATCGCGGGGATGACCAGTTTGATAAGCCAATCGAACAGCGCAGGCAGTTTGAACTTGGTATGCGCGTTGACGGCCGCGCGGAGCTTGTCGGCCCCCAGTACCCACCCCACCAGGAGGCATTCCAGAAGCCCGACCGTGAGCAAACTGTATCGGAACGCCCAGTTATCTACCAGGTCGAGCAGCGTGAGACCGAGGACCCCGTTGCCCGAGAGCCCCGGGTCGATGACCGTTGGAAGGGCGAACATCAGCGAGCCCGCGATGCCTGGGACGAGCACGAGAGTGAGCCCTTTCACACGCGAGATACCCAGCTTGTCGATCAGTGCACTCGCCATCCCTTCCACCAGCGACACCGCACTGGTCAGCCCCGCCACCACGAGGAGCAGGAAGAAGAATACGCCGAAGCCCTTAACCCAGAACGGGAAGCCCGCGATCCCCTGCGGGATGACGAAGAATGAGAGCGAGAGGGTCGTCCCAGCCGGATTGAGCGCATACACGAAGAGCATCGCGAAGATGGCAACGCCAGCGATGTACTCGAACCCGCAGTTGAGAAAGCTCACAAGCAGGGAGTTATTGACGTTGTCGGCGTCCTTGGGGAGGTAACTCGCATAGGCGGTCATCGTGCCGAGGCCGAGCGAGAGCGAGAAGAACATCTGGGCGAAGGCCCCCTGCCACACCCGCACGTCCGCAATCCCGTCCATGTTAGGCGTGAAGAGGTAGAGAACGCCGTCTACGCCTCCCGGAAGCGTCAGGCCACGCAGGATGAGGATGATCATGAACACCCACATCAGCGGCACAAACACGCGAACGCCCTTCTCGATCGTCTCCGTCCCGCGCCACAGCAAGAGGATCGTGAGCGTCCAGATCGTAGCGACGGCTAGCATCGGCCAGTAGGTCGCGATCATGCCGAAGAACCAAGCGGTCGCGTTGACCGTCGCAGAGGGCTCCGCGAAGGGCGCGAAGGGCGCGCTCGCCCCCGGCTCCAGGAGACTCCCGAATGCTCCTACGAGCATGGAGAGCGCCCACCCCAGGATCGTGATGTAGTACATCGTAATGGTGAGCGCACTGGCCAGGCTCCACCAGCCCACAAACTCACCCTTTTTGCCCGCGAGCCGCTGCAACGCTAGCGGGAAGCTCCGCCCCGTCAGCGTTCCCATTGAGAACTCGACGATCATGACGGGAATGCCGAGCACGAAGAGCGCGATGAAATAGGGCAGGTAGAAGGCCCCCCCGCCATACTGGTAGGCATTCGACGCGAAGAAGACGATGTTGCCTAGCCCGATGGCTGACCCCGAGGCCGCGAGGATGAAACCGAGCTTTGACTTCCAGGCTCCTCGCTGGGCATCGGCGGCAGGGGGGGACGCGGAATCGGGGACAGCCACGGTGCGTTGTCGATGGGTGGGAGGTGGGCGAGGCAGCCGCGAAGCTACGCACGCAGCACGTAGCGCCCAAGCCGGGCTCGCCCGACACATCCGCCCAAAAGGACTGCCCTACCGGGTTCGCTCCCCCTCCCCAATCTCGACCACGACCATTGGGGCCACGCCGCGCCGCACCAGCACCTGCCGGATGCGGTTCTGCTCCACCGACTCGACTTCGATCTCCAACTCCTCGAACTGCACGGTGTCGCCCTCATCGGGCACCTCGCCCGCGAGGTGGTAGACGAGCCCGCCCAACGACTCGAAGTCGAACGCCTCTGCGTCGAGCTCGACTTCCAGGCAGTCGGCGAGCTCTTCGAGATGGATGCGCGCGTCCACGCGGAAGAGGTCCTCTGCGATCTCCTGGCAGGCCGACGGCTCGGGCGCGTCGTGTTCGTCGCGGATGTCGCCCACGATCTCTTCGAGGATGTCTTCGAGCGTGACGAGCCCCGCCGTGCCGCCGTATTCATCGACCACGATGGCGATATGGGTGCCGGTGGCGCGGAACTGCGTGAGGAGTTCGTCGAGGCGCTTGTCCTCGGGGACGAAGAGCGGGCGGCGCGCGATGTCCGACCAGCCGCGTGGCGCGGGCGCATCGGGCCCGACGTAGCGCAGCAGGTCCTTCGCGAAGACGATGCCGAGGATGCTGTCGAGGTGCTCGTCGTAGAGCGGGAAGCGCGAGTGGCCGGAGGCACGCACGAGCGCAACCGCCTCGTCGAGCGTCGCGGAGGCGTCCAGGGCCTGCACGTCGAGGCGCGACACCATGATCTCGCGGGCCGTCGTGTCGCCAAACTCGATGAGCGAGGCGAGGAGTCGGCGTTCCTCCTCGTCGAGGCCGTCCTCGGGGGCATCGTCGTCGTCGGGGCGCGGCGCGTCGGGCTGGGCGGGGTCGGGTCGCTGACGCAGCAGCGCGGCCAGCGGCGTCGTCACGGGCCAGAGCAGCACGAAGGCTACCATCACGTACGAGGCCAGGCCCAGCCCGAAGTCGAGCGGGTTGGCCTTCGCCCGCCGCCGCGCCAGCCGCTCCGCGATCACGACGCTAGCGAGGCACGCCATCAGGAGTCCGGCCGTCCAGAGCGCCAGGGGCCCCGGGAGCCGAGTAGCCAGGCTGAGCACCGCGAGCGCCACGCCGACGAGCGGAATCAGGTAGGCCAGGCGCAGCGTGAGGCGGAGCTGCAACCGCCGTTCGAGGAGCCACAGGAGCCGGTTGGCCGCGCTACCGCCCCGCTCTTCGAGCAGGGTACGTTGGCGGTCACCAAGGGGCAGCAGCGCCTTCTCCGCCCCAGACGCAAGGACCATCGGGCCCAGGCCGCACAGAATCGCGAGGCCGTGCAGCGCAAGCACCACGAGGGGCGGCACCAGGGCTGGCACGGTGAACATCGGCCCGAGCACGGGCCAACTAGAGGCAGGGTCCACGAGGGGGGAGCGTCGTCGCTCCGGCTGGTCAGCAGGGCCGGGCGCGCGAGGAGGAGGACCGAAGCCAGGCGCGCCCGCGTGAAGTCGGGCACAACATACATCCTGGGCATCGGCAGGTTCGGGTTTGTGGTTAATTCCCCGTGCGCATTGGACGTATCGCTTG
>JBCDFO010000311.1:0-6060 GCA_039177895.1 Bacteroidota bacterium | reverse complement strand
GTGCCGTAGTCGACCACGCCGCGCATCATATCCACGACGGTGTAGGCGGACGAGGCACTGAGCGCCTCCTGGCCGCTGTCCTCCGGGAAGAACGCCGCGACCGTGTTGCCGAAGCGGTCCGTGATCTTCGCGACGAACGTGGGCGGACGGTAGATGCCGCCGGAGGCGAGCGTCGCGTACGAGGCCGTCATCTCCAGCAGGTTCACGTCGCTGGGTCCGAGCGCGACCGACGGGACGGCGTCGATGGGGCTCTGGACGCCCATCCGCTGCGCGTAGAGCGCCACGCGGGCCGGGCCCAGTTCGCGAGTGAGCCGCGCCGTGATGGTGTTGTTGGACGTAGCGAGGCCGCGCGCGAGGGTCTTCATCCCGCCGCTGCCGCCGCCGCGCGGGCGCCACGCGGGTTGGCCGGGGATCCGCCAGGTGAAGCCGGTGTCGGGCAACGCATAGTAGGGCGAGAAGCCGTTGTCGATGGCGGCGGCGTAGGCGAAGGGCTTGAACGTCGAGCCTGGCTGCCGCTGTGCCTGCATCACGTGGTCGAACTTGTCCTCGACGAAGTTCTTGCCGCCCACCCACGCACGGACGGCACCGGTCGTGGGATCGACCACGACCATCCCGGCTTCGAGGCGCGTCTTCTCGGTGCGCAACGAGTCCATAAACGCTGCATCCGTGCGCAGCGAGTCGACGGCATCGTCGCGGCTGAAGCCGGCGTTGCGGAGAATCTGTGCGCGCCGCGTCTCGCTGATGAAGGCGTCCACGTAGGTGTCGCTGAAGCGGTCCCAGTAGTAGGCGAACGGCTCCACGTCGTTGTCGGCGACATAGCGGACGTAGTTGTCCTCGCTCTGCGAGAAGTAGCGGTCGGCGGCCGACCAGTCCACATCGACCACGGCCTGCAGCTTCGCCATCTGCTCGACGACGGCGGCCTCGGCGAGCGCCTGCACGCGGCTATCGAGCGTGGTGTAGACCTGGAGGCCGTCGCGGTAGATGTCGTAGCCGTTGGCCTCGGCCCAGTCGCGCATCCAGAGGCGCAGCACCTCCGCGAAGTGCGGGGCCATGTTGTCGGTGTGGGAGTACGGCTGGAAGTCCGTCCGCACCGAGTCAGGCGCCATCGCGCGGTAGGTGGCGTCGTCGAGGTAGCCGTACTTCACCATCTGGTTGAGCACGACGTTGCGGCGGCGCTGCGCGTTGCCGGGGTTGCGGACAGGGTTGTAGAACGTCGTCGCCTTCTGCATCCCGACGAGCACGGCTCCCTCGCCGAGGTCGAGCTGCGAGGCGTCCTTGTTGAAGTAGGTCCGCGACGCCGCCTGCACGCCGAACGCGTTGTTCGAGAAGGTGACCGTGTTGAAGTACATCTCGATGATCTCGCGCTTGGTGTAGTTGCGCTCGATCTGGATCGCGGTGAGCATCTCGCGGAGCTTCTGCGTGACGCCGGTGTCGCCGCCCTTACGGATGCGGTAGAGGTTGCGTGCCAGCTGCTGCGTGATCGTGGACGCGCCGCGTACGCCCTCGAACGGGGCCTTCACGAACACCACCGCGAGGCCGTAGAGGTCGAGCCCCCAGTGGTTGAAGAACCGCCGGTCCTCCGTCGCCACGAGCGCGTCGATCAGGTGGCTCGGGAGCGAGTCGACGGGCACCCAGGTGCGGTTCTCGCCGAGGTAGTAGCGGGCCAACTCCTCGCCGTCCGCGCTGTAGACGAGCGTCGATTCGAGGTTCTCCGGGTTCTCGATCTCCTCCAGCGATGGGATGCCGGACCAGAGGTAGAGGAAGAAGACCAGTCCGAGTAGCGCCAGCACGCCCACCGCGATGCCGCCGCGCTTGAGTAGCGTCTCCGTCCGCGTCTCGACGCTCGTCGGCGTCACGGGGCGCGGGTCGCCGGGACGAGCAGGCCCGTGCGGACGCGGGGCCGACCCACGCGCCCCGTCGCCGTCGGGCGGCTGGACGTCGCGAGTGGCCTCGCCGATGGTACCAGCAGCACCAATGGTGCCATGGGCCGCACGCTCCTCGAAGAAGCGCGCCAGTTCCTCGTCGGAGTAGGAAGGACGGTCGGGCATGGGGGTGGTGGCAAGCGGGGGAGTGGGTCCGCAAGGACGCTCAGGCGTGGGCGGTATGCGCCACGGAGGACGGCGTTTCAGCTACGTCGATCAAGAACGCATCGCCGTCGGCGCGGACGCGACAGGGGCGGGCGGCGGTCCCGTCCCAGTGCATCAAGGCGGGGCCGTCGGCGCTCAGGCAGCCAAAGGTGCGGTGGCCGAACCAGTAGCCCGCGTTGAGATACGTGCCCTCGGGCCAGGTGGTGCACTCGCCCAGGTGGACGTGGCCGCACACGACGAGATCCGCGTCGGTGGAGGCGAGCGTCTGGCGGGCGAAGCGGCGCAAGGCAGTCACGGCGGGGAGGTCGGGGCCGGTGCGGTCGCGGCCGAGCGGCTGCGCGGCGCGGCGGCCCGTCCAGCGGGCGAGGGCGTAGCCGGTGTCGCCGGGGAGCAGCATCCGGTAGAGGCGCGCGACCGCCGGGTGGCGCATCACGGGGCGGAGGCGGTTGTACACCCGGTCGTGGGCGATGCGGCCGTCTCCGTGCGCAATATAAACGCGCCACCCTGCCTCTTCGTCTGTGTTTGCAGCCGATGCACCCATGAGCGAGCCGGTCGGCACGAGCGTCTCGACGACGTGATCGTGGACGAGGCGCACGCCGATCTCGTCGGCGAAGTGATCGAGGTGCCACGGGTCGCGGTTGCCGACGACGTAGGTGACCGGCACCCCGGCATCGACCAGCGCGGCCAGACGACCTTGCATCCGGATGAAGCCCTTCGGGACGAGGTGGCGGTACTCCATGTACTGATCGAACAGATCGCCCACCAGCACGAGCGCATCGAGGCGGTCGGCGACGGCGTCGAGAAGCGCCAGCGCGTCACGCTCGGCAGCGCGGCTCGCGGCTGGCGTCCCACGCCCAAGGTGGAGGTCAGCGAGAAACAGGATCATGGCAGCGGGGATGGCGGGCGTCCTACCAGACATCGCGCCGGAAGAGCCACGCGCGGCGCGAAAATCCGGCAGAGAACGGAAGCTCGGATTCCACGCAGGCTCGCACAACTACGTCGGGAGCACCTTGCCCGAGGTCGCATTCAGATCGCGCAGAAGCGCTCAAGTCGCGCCTGCTTCTCGAAGGTCGGATCGCCTCCACTTCCACCTTCTCCCTTCGCACTTCCACCTTACCCCACGACCGCTTCGCTGAGGTGCTGCCGTAGCAGCGTCCGTGCCTCATCCGGTGTCCGCGCCGCCCGCAGCGCCTCGACGTGCTCCGGCGTGTGGATGAGGTGCGCCACGACGGAGAGCCGCCGCAGGTAGGTCGCCGAGTCCACGTCCTGCGGCACGAGCAGCGCGAGGATGGCGTGCGCGGGGCTGCCGGTGTGCTCGAACGCGAGGCCGTCGGCGCTGAGGCCGAGGAAGAGCTGCATCTCGTCCACCTCGGGCGTGTGGAGGTGGTAGAACACCACGCCAGGCAGTAGTTCGGGGGCGTAGGCCCCCTCGGGCATGTCGCCGCCGTCGGGCGTGCCGCGCGAGAGCTTGCGGGCGAGGCGGAACGGCAACTCGGGCTGGCTGGCGAAGCCCTGGCAGAGCACCTGCTGGAGCGCGTACTCGGCGGAGCCCTCGCGGAGGCCCACGAGGATGTGGTCGGGCGGCAGCGCGTCGAGGACCGCCGTGACGCCGTCGGGGTCGCGGGTATCGGCGGCGAGCGCGGCGCGGTCGGGCTCGGCGAGGTAGACCGTCAGAAACGACGCGGCGTCGAAGCGGCTCGCGAGCACGCTGGGGAGGCGTTCGAGGGCGGGCCGCCACGCGAGCGTCCCCCGCCGCACGCTCACCAGCACGAGCAGGTCGTTCGTCACCACGAGGTCGTCGAGCGTCGCAGGGAGGTCGGCCCATTGGCCCACCTCGGCCACCTCGAACGGCGCGGCGGGCTTGGTGCGCTCGGCGAGCGCCCGCAGCGGGCGCACCGACTCCGGCGTCGTGATGAAGAGCAGCGGGGCTCCTTTCTGGTCGGCGAGCACCTTCAGCGCCCGCAGCGCCGCCGGGAAGCCGGGCTCGCGCTCTGCCAGCGGCGGCACCGCCACGAGCAGCCGCGCTGTCGTGTTGACCGGCGCTTCGAGCTTGCTCACGACCGTCATCGTGCGCGTCTCGGCAAGCACCTGGTCGAGGATGCTCCCGAACACGAACGCCGTGGCCGTGCTGCGTCCGTTCCAGCCGACGACCACCGTCGAGATGCGCTCCTCGCGGATGGCCCGCACGATACCGGCCGCGGCGTTGAGGTCGATGCGTGTCAGCGGCGTGCAGGGCACGTCGGCCGCAGCAGCGTGAACGACGGCCGTTTCGAGCAGCTTCTCGCCCGCGGGCACGTCGTCCTCGCGGCGCGCGATGGTGAGCGGGTAGATCGGCTGCTGGCTCGTCGGGCTGTGGAGCAGCAGCGCGAGGTCCACGAGGTCCTCGGCGGTGTCGGGGTTGGCGAGCGGGACGAGGATGCGCTGCGGAGCCTCGGTCGCGGTGGCCGCCTGGGCGTCGGCGAGCGCCACCTGGCGCCCGAAGCGCTCCACCAGCCACGGCCCCACGAGGCACGTCAGCAAGATCATCAGCACGACCGCGTTGACCACTTTCGCCTCGAAGAAGCCGAGGTCGAAGCCGATCAGCGTCACCGCGAGCGTCGCCGCCGCCTGCGGTACGGTGAGCCCGGCGATAGTCGCGATCTCGGCACGCTTCAGCCGAAACCCGAGCCCGATGCCCCCTGCCGCGAGCCCTTTGCCCACGAACACCAGCCCCGTCACCACCAGCGCGACGGCCCACACCGCGCCCTGCGCGAGCACGGCTACGTCCACGAGCAAGCCGACCGAGAGCAGGAAGAACGGGATGAACACCGCGTCGCCGACGAAGCGGATGCGCGTCATGAGCGGGCTCTGCGGCGGTACGAGCCGGTTGAGGACGAGCCCCGCCGCGAACGCGCCGATGATCGAGGCGAGGCCCGCGAGCTCAGCCAGCCACGCCGTCATAAAGAAGGCGAACATCAGGAAGACGAACTCCACGTCGGGCTGCTTGCGCACGGTGCGGAAGAACCACTGCCCGAGGCGCGGCAGCACGAGCAGCACCGCCGCGAGCCACAGCGCCACGCGTCCCGCGAAGCCGCCCCAGAAGAGCATGTTCGCGTCGCCCGTCTGCAGCGCCACCACGACAGCCAGGACGACGAGCGACAGCACATCCGTCACCATCGTCCCGCCTGTGGCCATGATGACCGCCGGGTTCTTCGTGATGCCGAGCCGCTGCGCCACAGGGAGCGCGAGCAGCGTATGCGAGCCGACAATCGCCCCGAGCAGGCACGAGGTCGCGAGGTCGAAGCCGAGCAAGGACGGCCCAGCCAGGAGCGAGAGCCCCATCGGCACGCCGAACGAGACGAGGCCGAAGACGAGGCTGCGCGTCCGCTGCCGCGCGAACTGGTTGAGGTCCAGCGTCACGCCCGCGACAAACATGAGGTAGAGCAGCCCCACCGTCCCGAGCAACTCGAACGTGGCGTCGCGCTCCAGCAACCCGAGCACGCTCGGCCCCACGAGCGCCCCCGCTACGATCAGCCCGACGATCCCCGGCAGCCGCAGCCGCCGAAACAGCATCGGCGCGAGCAGGATCAGCCCCATCGCCAGCGCGACGATCAGGACCGGGTCGGAGAAGGGGCGGGCGAAGGGCAAGGCGGGGGCGGCAGGGTAGGCGTGGGAGGCACGTCCAACGCCCTGCTCGATGGGCAGTTCAGAGAGAAGCTTCAGCTATCGGCGTTCAGCCAACGGCCTCCGGCTAGACATCTCCTCGCTGACTGCTGAGAGCCGAAAGCTGACGGCCTCCTACCGCAGGTTATACCGCTGCCGCAGCGACTCCTGCACCTCGCCCATCGTGCGCAGGGCCTCCTTGAGCAGGTTCTGCTGCGACTTCGAGAGCGCCTCCGGGTCGATCATGTCCGAGGGGCGCTCGCCGACCTCGACGGCGCGCATCTGCGTGCGCAGGTGGACGTCCACAAGCGTCGCGAAGGCGTCGGTGAGG
>JBCDFO010000310.1:0-6069 GCA_039177895.1 Bacteroidota bacterium | reverse complement strand
TCGGCGGCGGTCTCCTTGCGGTTGCGGACCTCCACCTCGACGGTCACCTCGCGGACGCGGTCCGAGATGCGGCGTTCGTTGACCTGCCGCCGCGTGCCGACCACGTCGAAGGCGTCGCCGATGTAGAGCCGCACCAACTCATTCCGTGGCGTGTGGTCGATCAGGTCCTCGCCGACAAACTGGAGCGCGCCGGTGCGGTCAGCCTTGTAGACGCGCACCTTGCCCTTCGGCAGCGGCATGCCCATACGGTTGGCCTCGCTATTCTCCATCTCCAAGACGATGGCCGCGCTCATCTCGTTGGTTGCACCGCCTGCGCCGGGGCGGCGGGTGGAGTACGACGGGAAGTAGGTGCCCGAGCCGTCGAAGATGAGTCGTCGCCGGACGCCGACCTCCGAGGCGGAGAGGAGCGTCATCTGCTTCGTCTCGCGCTCGGCGAGCGTCGTCGTGCCGTCGAGCGTGTAGAGGTAGTACTCGAAGAAGGCCTCCTCCTCGAACGCAGGCGCAGCGTCGGCCATCGCCATCGCGACCTCCATCCGGCCGCCGCGAAGGTTCATCTGCTCCTGCACGCGCCGCACGTCGCCGGCCATGAGTTGCAAGCGCGCGTCGCGGTAGGTCGCGCCGCTCTGGTTGTCGAGGGTCACCCAGCCGGTGACATCTACCTCGGTCTCGGCCTCGTTCACGACGGCCACGTAGTCGGCCTTCCAACTGATGCCGTCGGTCATGTACGAGACCTCGGCACGGTGCTCGCCTGCCCGGCCTGCGTTCAGCAGCCACAGCAGCGACGGGCGGCTGAGCAGCCCCGTTGGCAGCGACGCCAACTCGATGGTGCCCTCGGGGTTGACGAGCACGCGCCCGTCGTCGAGCTGCACGATGCGGCCCTGGTCGGGCACGCTCAGGAGCACGCCCGACTCCGTCACCGTCTGCCCGCCGTCGAGCTGCCGGATGAGCCGGATCGGCTGGCCGACGGCCGCATCGAGGACCGAGCGGGCGCCGATGAGGTCGTACTGGTAGTTCTGCTCGCGCACGACGAGGCTGTTCGGCGCGGTGAGCGATTTCAGCGAGATGCTCGTCGGGTCGATCCGCGCGGCCACGCCCTCGAAGCGGACGCGGTTCATGCCGTTCGCGAGCGTGATCGGTCGCACCTCGCGCACGACGGCGAAGTTCTGGTTGTAGACCGTCAGCGCGACGCCGTCCTGGCTCTCGGGCTGCGAGACGACGGACGGCTGGGCATCAACGGGCTGGACAGCGGGCATGACGAGGAGAGCCAGGAGGGCAACGGCGAAGAGGCGCATGCGATCAGGTCGGATGGTGACGAGGCAAGATAGGCGGGCGACAAGGTCGGGCGACGCCGACGAGTCGCGCCACCACCCAACGGACCAACCGAGCGGTTGCGTGCCCTTGGGGCAGGACGGCTGTCCTGCCGTCGTAGGTTCGCTACGAGTTCTCCCCCTGGACAGAGCCTGTCCCCGCGAAAGCGGGGAGGGAGACAGAGGAGGTTGTCGTGTCGATCAGTCCGTTGAATCTGTGGTGCGACCTTCGACCCCCCCCAGCCCCTCCTGTCCAGGAGGGGAGCTTGTTCTGCATCAAGATCATCTCCCCCATGAAGCCCCTCGCAGCCCGCACCGACGCGCTCCGCCAGAGCGACATCCGCGCCGTCACCGCCGCCGTCCGCCGCGTCGGCGGCCTCAACCTCGGGCAGGGCATCTGCGACCTGCCGACGCCCGACCCGATCAAGACGGGCGCCATCGCGGCCATCGAAGACGACCAGTCGATCTACACCGCCTACAACGGCATCGCCGGGCTGCGGCAGGGCATCCTCGCCAAGGCGCAGCGCTTCAACGGCCTCCCCGCCACCGACGACGACGAGGTGATGGTCAGCGCCGGGTCCACGGGCGCGTTCGCCGCGACGGTCCTCGCCCTCTGCGATCCAGGCGACGAGGTCATCCTCTTCGAGCCGTTCTACGGCTACCACACCGGCATCCTGAAGCTCTTCGGCGTCACGCCCGTCGCCGTGCCCTTGCAGGAACCGGATTGGGCCGTCGATTTCGATGCGCTCGCCGCTGCGATCACACCGTGCACGAAGGCCGTCGTCGTCTGCACGCCCGCGAACCCGAGCGGCAAGGTGCGGACCGAGGCTGAACTGCAACAGATGCTCGCCCTCGCCGAAGCGCACGACCTCTGGCTCGTCACCGACGAGATCTACGAGCACATGACCTACGACGGCCACCGCCACGTCTCCATGGCGAGCCTGCCGGGGGCGTACGCGCGGACGGTCACGCTCTCGGGCTTCTCGAAGACGTTCAACATGACCGGCTGGCGGCTGGGCTATGCCGTCGCGCCGCGCCCGGTGATCGAGAAGATGGGCCTCGTCAACGACCTCGTCTACATCTGCGCGCCCGCGCCGCTCCAGCACGGCCTCGCCGCCGCGCTCCCGATGCCGGACGCCTACTACCAGCAGATGCTTGCCGACTACACCGCGAAGCGCACGCTGCTGTGTGAGACGCTAGAGGCGTGCGGCTTCGAGGTCAACTGGCCGCAGGGGGCGTACTACGTCCTCGCCGGCACCCGCGCCCTCGCCGCGCGCCGCGCGGGCTTCGAGGACGACCACGCCGCGAGCCGCACGCTCATCGACGAGGCGGGCGTGGGGACCGTCGCAGGCCGCTCGTTCTTCGCCGACCCGGAGCGCGGGCGCTACCTGCTGCGGTTCTGCTATGCGAAGGAGATGCCAGTGCTGGAAGAAGCGTGCAACCGACTGCGGCGCGCCCTTGCTGAAGAGCGCGCTGTGCCGCTGTAGACAAGACCGATCTGCACCTACTCCATGTAGACCGCGATCTGGTCGACCTCGATCTCGAACGGGCCGTCCTGGCCGTCGAAGATGTAGAGGCCCAGTGTCCGCACCGTGGCCGGGTCGAGTTGCCGGTCGTCGATGACCTCGCCGAAGCGCGTCGCGCGGAACGCGGAGAAGGGGAGCCGCACCGTCTGCCAGTCCTCCGACGCCTCCGTCTCGAACGACGCGCGGTAGGCAACGGGGAAGCCCCGGTCGCGCTCGCCGTTCTGCATGTCGAGCTCGTAGGTGCGGCCGTCAGCGCGGTAGCGGAGCTCGATGCCAGCGTAGCCCGCCATGTCATAGTCGGACGGGGTGCGGGTGGACGAGAAGCCGCCGCCGGTGGTGTTCGTCGCGCCCGCGAAGACGAGCGTGCTCTCGGTGAACGTCGGGCCGCCGGTGGAGCGCCCGCCCATCACGTTGTCGTTGACAGCAATCCAGCGCTCGGCGAGGCCGTCTTCGGTAAAATCGGTGAGCACCCTGGGGCTGTCCTGAGCAAGAGCGAAGGGTGCAGCGGCGAGAAGGGCGATGAGGAGAAGGGCGCGCATGGGAGGAAGGGATCGAGAGAGGAGAGAGAGAAAGGAAGCGCCCCGCCCCCCGTGAGTGGGGCGGGGCAGCGGGGTCACTCGGTGGGCGCAGCGAACTGGCCGGAGACCGAGGTGCCGTCGCCGAGGTCGAGCGAGAACGTGCCGCTGATGAGGCCGTCCTCCACCGTCAACTCGACGCTGCCGCCCCGGGCCACGAGCGCCGAGCTACCACGTCCTGAGAGCGTGCCGCTGTCGAACACGCCGACGAAGTCATACGGCGGCGTGAGGTTGCGGCCGAACTCGACGTTGTAGCTGCCCGAGGCGAGCGCGTCGCTGTCGCTGATGTAGCCGAGGATGAGTTCCTCGCCCGACTCAGCAGCGAGCTGGAAGACGGAGAACGTGTAGGTCGTCTCGTCCTCGGTGGCGATGGGGTAGCTCTCGAAGGTGCCGAGGAAGGCCTCTGCCGAGGCGCTCGCCTGCGCGGTGCCCGCGATTTGGAGATTGCTATCCGGGGTCGCTACCGCAGCGGAGAAGGTGCCTGGAGCAGGCGGACCGACGGGTGCGTCGGTGAGGCCCGGGTCGCTGCTGTCGCAGGCGGCCAGGCCGAAGGCAAGAAGGACCAGCAGGGCGCTGGAGGTCCAGGAGAAGCGTCGCATGGGTCAAAAAGGCTAGATGCCGAAGGGAATACGAGCGCGATGCATGATCATGTCGCACTCGGTATACCCGTACTCCTGGTCCAACAAGTACACGCCCCGTAGCCATGCGACGAGCGGCGACCCTGGACAGCGAATGGCAGGCGTAGACGTGCTAGTCCTGCGGGCGCATGCGCACGAGGGGCGTCGTCCCGCCGTCGGCCATGACGAGGTCGATCCGGTCGGGCCCGATGACCTCGTAGCGCGCCACCTCCCAGGCCTGGACGTGTCCGGTAGGCGTATCCATCGCCACCTGATTCTCCGCAAACAGGAGGTAGTCGTTGAGGACGCGGAAGGGTGTTGGGTCGCCGAAGCCCACGCGCAGGGTGCCCTCCTCGCTGAAGACGAAGGCGAGATCGATGGTCACGCCTGCGTTGTCGGTGACGTAGCCGATCCAGGTGCCGAAGAGCGAGACGGGCGTCTCCGTCGGTTCCCCACGGCGGTAGGTCGTCGAGCCGTACGCGCTGCTCGTGACGAGGCGGTCCTCCTCCACGGCTACGTCCACCAGCACGTCGCCGAGGCGAAGCTGCGCGCCTTCGTCCTCGTAGCGTGTGACGGTCGTCGCGGCCTGCAGCTTCTCCGAGAAGTCGTCTTCCCACACCGTCGTCTCCGTGAGCACCGAGTCGGACACGACGAGGTGGCGGTAGTAGATCGTCTGGGTGAGCGTCCGGCCGTCGCCCTCCGTCGAGAGCGTGTGCGTGACGGTGTGCGTGCTGTCGTTGACCCACACGCCGTGCATCGCCGCGACCGAGTCAGGCGAAGTCGCCCCAGCTAGCATGGCAAAGGCAAAGCTGAGAAGCATGTGATGTGAGACAAGGGTCGTGCACGGTAGTCTCGAGTGGCTCGGCAAGCACGTCCTCGCTTAGGGCATGCTCTACGCGTGCTCAATGCCGATGCCGGGGTGGGAAGCTACCTGAGACAGCCAAACTGGTTCAGTGCCCAATCGCTCGGGCGAGGACGTCCTCTTCGACCTGGTAGCTACTGTACTGTTCATCGACTAGTGTCATCAGCCCTTCAGCGTGGAGCGAGCGCAGCCATGCTAGGTCGCCACTTTTTGCGCCCAGAGGAGGAAAGAATTCAGGGTCGCGACGGTCAAGACTCAGGACTGTGCGATACAACTGCCACCAGTGAAACTCGATGGGAATGTGTTCCGGCGGTTCCGAAATGAAGCGAGTGTACTCGTAGTGGACTACGCCGTCGCCAAACCCGATCGTGCAGCCTCTACCGTGAAAGAGATAGAAGTGGAGGGAACTGCCCGGTAGCTCTCGCTCGTGCCCGAATTCGCCATGCTGCCGAGCAGCAAGCAGGCTGAAGTGTTCATACCCGCGAGCATCGGCCCACCGGCGCTCAAAGTCGCGGATGCGCATCACCGCCTCGTGAAGCAGTTGTTTCACGCGAGGGTAGGGGAGATCCGGCAGGTCGCTCACGCCTCGTAGGCTTCCATCGGCGGGCAGGTGCAGACCACGTTGCGGTCGCCGAAGGCGTTGTCCACGCGACCGACGGATGGCCAGAACTTCGCTGTACGGGTCCAGGGGGCCGGGTATGCTGCCTGCTCGCGGGTGTAGGGCCGGTTCCACTCGGTCGCCGTCACGACCGCTGCGGTGTGCGGGGCGTGCTTGAGCGCGCTCTGCTCCGCATCGACCACGCCGAGTTCGATCTCCTGGATCTCGCTGCGGATGGCGATCATGGCGTCGCAAAAACGATCCAGTTCGGCCTTCGTCTCCGACTCCGTCGGCTCGACCATCAGCGTGCCGGTCACGGGCCACGACATCGTCGGGGCGTGGTAGCCGTAGTCCATCAGCCGCTTGGCGATGTCCTCGGGCGTGATGCCCGCCTCGCCGAAGGGGCGCGTGTCGAGGATGAACTCGTGGGCGACGGTGCCGCCGGGGCCGCGGTAGAGCACGTCGTAGTGCCCTTCGAGGCGCTTGGCCATGTAGTTGGCGTTCAGGATCGCGCGGCGCGTGGCCTCGGTCAGCCCCTCGGCGCCCATCATGCGGATGTAGGCCCACGAGATGAGCAGGATCGA
>JBCDFO010000309.1:0-6069 GCA_039177895.1 Bacteroidota bacterium | reverse complement strand
GGATCGTTGGGGTTCGCCATGGGGTACAAAGACGAGGCCGCTGTGCAGGCGGCGTGGGCAGAAAGGAGCGGGGATGCACGCTCGCTCGCAAGGATCTGACCAAGATTCCAGCCCCCCTATTCTCACGGGGCTTGGGTATGCTTCTGGCACATCCTTGCCGAGTAAAACCGCGTCGAGCGCCGTGAAATCGGTTGAGCGGCGGCGGCAGATCGAGCCACGCGCGATCCAGTGAGACGCCCCTGGGTTTCGATGCGTTAACGAGTGGGGTTAACGGGGCACGGGACCATGTCCGTGCGCGAAGGTGGAACTGCACAGAGCACGACCGTCGAGCAAGCAGGCGGCCGTCATCCGTGCTGGCCAGCCGCCGCTGTTGCTCGACGCTGGAAGGTAGGGTCCCCCCTCCCGCTGTCAAGGGCTCAGTCGGACTTCTACCAGTGGTTCACGATCCATAGGTTCGGATTCTACCAAATCCGGGAGCAGACGTGAGACCGATCTAGAGTACCGAGGCCGGATTTGGGCTGTCGGCTGTCAGCTATCGGCTTTCAGTTTCCCAAGTCGCAACTCATCAAGCGGACTTGGTATGGCAGCCAACCAACGGCCAACAGCCCATTACTAACTGCCCAGCCTCATACACCCTGGTGGCCGAGCAGGTCGGGACCGGTCGGCGGGGACATGCGCGCGAGTTGGAACGCCGTCGCGCGGTCGGACTCTGCCCGCTGCGTGACGCCGAGGTAGGCGAAGATCTCGCTGCGGAGCGTGTAGGCGTCCGCGTCCGACGGATTGAGGTCGATGCTCTGCGTCACGTCGGGCAGCGCGCTGGCGTAGTCGCCGATGGCGAGTAGTGCGAGGGCGCGGTTGAAGTAAGCCTCGGCGTAGCCCGGCGCGAGCCCGAGCGCGATGCCATAGTCGGCGACAGCCTCGTAGGGACGCCCGTAGTCGCCGAACGCGTTTCCGCGGTTGAAGTAGAGCTTGGCGTCCTCCGGCGCGACGCGCATCGCTGCGGTGAAGTCGTGAATCGCTTGGTCGAACTCCTGGACGGACGCGAACGCGAGGCCACGGTTGTTGAACGTGTCGGAGTCGGGGCCGTTGAGGTGAAGCGCCTGCGAGTAGTCGGCGATGGCCGCGCGGTAGTGGCCCCGGCGCTGGTGGGCAAGGCCGCGGTCGTAGCGGCAGCTCGCGTCGAACGGCATCAGGTCGATGGCGCGGTCGAGGTGCTGGATGGCGCGGTCGAGGAAGACGGAACTGGCGTCGTCGTAGCCGAGGTCGAGGAGGCGGACGGCTTCCTCGTAGGCCTGGCTGGCCTTGAAGTGCTCGCGTTGCGCGCGAGCCTGGGGGTCGAGCATGGGTCAGAGAGAACGGTGGGGAGAGCGCCGAGGCCTCTTGCGAAGGCCGTGCCGAGTTGTTCTGGTCCTCGTTGTGCCAAGCGTACCCGCCCAAATTGGCCCATTTGGACCTGTTAGCATCCGCCTCCCGTGGCGTCCGGTCCCGCCCCGCGTCTCACTCTGGCGTCCCGAGCCGGGATCGGCACTGATGCCGCGGCCGCCTCGATCGGGCCTACGAGAGCTTGAGTCGCACCGTTCTGGCCACCTCCTCTGCCCCCACCCTACCCCAGAAATCAAGCGCCCCGCTGTTGCCAGCCACCACCCGCGCCTCGATGCGCGACACGCCCTGCTCGCGCGCCCAAACCCGCACCGCCTCCACGAGCCGCGCACCTACGCCTCGCTGCCGCGCTGCCTGGTCCACCACCAGTTCGTCGACAAAGGCGTACAGGTCCGACGCGTAGAGCGGGGGCGGCGTCAGCAGCCGTGCCGTGATGAGGGCCACAACGGCTCCGTCCACGACGGCCACGAAGAAGCCTCCCGCCTCGGTGCCCACGAGCGCGTCGAACTCGGCGGCCCAGAGCGCCTGGGCGTCCTCGGCCGTGGCGAGCGTCGAATCGAGGCGGGCCTGCTCGGCATCGAGATGCGCCCAGAGCCGTAGCGCGGCGTCGAGGTCATCGGGCTGGGCGCGGCGGACAGTGATCGGATCGGACATCGCGCGTGGCCTACATGACCCCCAGCCGTTCGCCGCGCGGGTTGAGGTAGCCCTGCGCGCGCAGCAGCTCCGCGTTCAGGATCGCCCCACCCGCGGCGCCGCGAATCGTGTTGTGCGAGAGCACGATAAACTTGACATCGAGCAGCTCGCACTCGCGGAGACGCCCCACGCTGACCTGCATACCTCCGCCGAGGTGGACGTGGCGGCGCGGCTGCGGGTACGCGTCCTCGTCGAACACCCGGATGAGCGGCGACGGGGCCGAGGGCAGGTTCAGGGTGTCGATGGGAGACGTGTAGGTGCGCAGCGCCTCGATCACCTCCTCCATTTCCCAATGGTCGTTGAACTGGACGGACACCGCCTCCATGTGTCCGTCCACGACCGGCACCCGCGTGCACGTCGCCGACGTGAGGATGACCTCGGGCTCAATGCCGTTCTCCGTGAGCGTGCCGAGCAGCTTGCCGGGCTCCTCGCCCAGCTTCGACTCCTCGCCGCCGATGTAGGGCACCACGTTCGCCACCGCGTCCAGCGACGCCACGCCGGGATATCCCGCCCCGCTGAGCGCCTGCATCGTGACGACGTGCATCGCCCCGATGCCGAAGGCGTCGTGCAGCGGCTTGAGCGCGCACACGAGCCCCACCGCCGAGCAGTTGGGGTTGGTGACGATGTAGCCGCGCGCGTCAAGGTCGTCGGCCTCCTCGTTCCACCGCTGGCGCTCGATGAGCTTCGTGTGGTCGGGGTTGACCTCCGGGATGAGGAGCGGCACGTCGGGGTGCATCCGGTAGTTCTTCGCGTTCGAGATCACCGGATAGCCCACCCGCGCGAAGGCGGCCTCGACCTCGCCCGCCACGGACGAGTCGAGCCCCGAGAACACGAAATCGCAGTCGAGGGGCGGCTCGCACGTCTGCACCTCCATGCCTGCTACGATCTCGGGCATCGGCGTGTCGAGCGTCCAATGTGCGGCGTCGCGGTAGGGCTTGCCCGCGGAGCGCTCGCTGGCGGCGAGCGCCGTGACGCGGAAGTAGGGATGGCCGTCGAGCAGTTGGACGAAGCGCTGGCCAACCGCGCCGGTGGCGCCGAGAATGCCGACTCGGATCATGGTGCGAGAGCGAGAGGAGGCGGAGGAGGAAGGACGGGGGCAATCTACCAGGGGCTTCGCACAGCGATCCACACGGACCGAGTAGCTTGCGCGCATTCGAACCTCCCTCGCCTACTCTTTCGCCCATCTTCGCCATGCCCAACGCCGCCACGTCTGCTCGCCTTATCGATGGCCGGGCCATCGCCGCCGCCGTCCGCGCCGATCTGCGTGCGGACGTGGACGCCTGGATCGCAGCGGGCCACCGAGCCCCCGCGCTTGCCGTCGTCCTCGTGGGCGACAACCCGGCGTCGGCGTCCTACGTGCGCGGCAAGACGAAGGCCGCTGCCGAGGCGGGCATCGTTTCCGACACGCTGCGACGCCCGCCCGACTTCTCGGAGGCCGATCTCCTCACCCTCATCGCCGACCTCAACTCGGACGACCTCGTTGACGGCATCCTCGTCCAACTTCCCCTCCCCGACCACATCGACGCGGCGAAGGTGATCCAGGCCATCGCGCCTGCGAAGGACGTGGATGGCTTCCACCCGGAGAACGTCGGACGGGTTGTACTAGGCGCGGGCGGCTTCGCGCCGTGCACCCCAGCGGGGATCGTCGAGATGCTACGCCGCGCCGAGATCCCGACGCGCGGCGCGAACGCGGTCGTGATCGGGCGCAGCCACATCGTCGGCACGCCGATGGCGAACCTGCTCATCCAGCGCGGCCTGGACGCAACCGTGACGGTCTGCCACAGCCGCACGGCCGACCTCGCAGCGCACACGCGCCAGGCTGACATCCTGGTCGCCGCCGTCGGGCGCCCCCACATGGTCACCGCCAACATGGTGAAGCCCGGCGCGGCGGTGATCGACGTGGGCATCAACCGTGTGGAGGACGCGAGCCGCGAGCGCGGCTACCGCCTCGTCGGCGATGTCGACTTCGAGGCCGTGCGCGGGGTGGCAGGCGCGATCACGCCCGTCCCCGGCGGCGTCGGCCCGATGACGATTGCGATGCTGCTGCGCAACACGTTCGACGCGGCGCGGCGGGGCCACTGAGGATGCTTTCGCACACGGCCCGGTGCTCCGCTAAATGTTCGCAGTCGGTGCGGTGGACATGAAAGCGGGCCTCCGTATCTTGGTAGCCTTGCCATCGCGACGGATCCACCGTGTGGAAGTCGCGCTGCTGCCTGGCCAGGTAGCTCAGTTGGTAGAGCAATGGACTGAAAATCCATGTGTCGGCGGTTCGAGTCCGTCCCTGGCCACTGTTCTTTTCGGCGTGTTGCGTTCGTGTGAAGCCCGCATTGATCGTGTGGGACCTGTTGCTCGGAATCTAGAGTACGCCGTATGTTTTGAATCTGTCGTCGAGCCACGTGCGAGGCGGCATCCTGTCTGGTCCGGTAGTTCAGTTGGTTAGAACGCCGGCCTGTCACGCCGGAGGTCGCGGGTTCGAGTCCCGTCCGGACCGCCGAACGACACGCTCACGTGCTCGTTGAAGCAGGACCTTACAGGAACGCCCGAAGCCCTTTGCGCATCGTCTGCGCAAAGGGCTTCGTCTTTTTATGCCTCTATCTGGGAACGAAGCAGGACAGCTGGTCTGACGAAGCGCGTCGAGCGTCTACCCTCCCCGATCAGCGTCGCTCGAAGAACACGACGCAGCCACTGCTACCGCCGGTGAGAAGGTCGAGGTCGCCGTCGCCGTCGAGGTCCCCAAAGGCGGGCGTGTCGAGATCGGGTGTGAGCACGTCGAGGGTGCCCGCTGGCGTGAACTGGGGCTCAGCACCAGCCCCCTCGTTGCGTAATACCTGGAAGCCATCGGCCTCGCTACCGACGACCAGATCGGGATCTCCATCGCCATCGAGGTCGGTAAACGTCGGCGCGCTACGGCGGCCGGCGTCGAAGTCGCCGAACGCCTCGGGCACGGCCACGAAGCGGGGAGCCTGGGGCGTCCCCTCGTTCCGGAATAGGTTCAGTTCGCCGGACGACTCTCCCACCACGAGGTCGAGGTCGCCATCGCCATCGAGGTCGGCCAGGGCGGGAACGGTGTTGCTGCCGCGATCGATCTGGATAACGACGTCCCTAGCAGGCACGTACCGCTGGGCGCCGTCGCCTGCCGCCGGGTCGTTGAGATAGAGGAGGAGGCGGTTCCTCCACGTACCGAGCACTAGATCCAGGTCGCCGTCTCCGTCGAGGTCACCTAGTTCCGGAGCGTAGTGGTAGTCAACGGGCAAGCGGAGGGTATCGGCGAGTTGAAAAGCGGGCGTACCAGGACGGCCGACGTTCTCGAAGTAGATGACACGCGACGTCTCCGTGCTGTCAGGGTCGAGCTTGTTGGCGATCAGGAGGTCGAGGTCGCCGTCCCCGTCGAGGTCGCCCAGCGCGGGCGCGCTTTCGGCCCCGACGTCGAGCATCGATAGGAAGCGCTCGGTTTGCAGTTGGTAGCCGTCGTCGGTGTTTTCGTAGTAGAGGAGGTTATCGATGGCGGAGCGGTTGGCGTTGAAGGCCCCACCGAGCACGCCCACGAGCAAGTCGAGGTCGCCATCCCCGTCGAGGTCGCCCTTCGCGGGCGCGTTGTAGCCCGTCGTCGCGACGGGATTCTCGGCTGGGAACGTCCGCGGCACCGAGCGGAGGTTGGGCCGCGCGCACGTCCCTCGGTTCTCGATGAGGAGCAGGCTCGGCTCGAAGAAGTCGCCCCACAGGAGGTCCGGGTCGCCATCGCTGTCCACGTCCGCGAAGGCCAGCGTGTTGGCCCCGTGCATCGAGCCGCCTGGCAACGAAGCATCCGGAAATGGGTCGCCGGGCATCGGGCCGCCAGGGCTGCCACCGCCGCCTGGGATATTCGCGCCGGGCACGTTCGGCAAGGGTCGGCCGGGAACGGATGGTGGGCTTCCCCCCTCCGGCTCCCCGATCTGACCAATGATCTCGATCCCCTCGAACCGGTCCGTCACCAGCCTAAAGCGCGGCAGGCCCTCG
>JBCDFO010000308.1:0-5000 GCA_039177895.1 Bacteroidota bacterium | reverse complement strand
GCTACCCAGCGAACGGTCACGATCTCCGTCAGCAGCATGGATACGGCAGCGAGACCGAGACACGACGCCAGGATGAGCGGCTTCCGCCCGATGCGATCCGACAGCGTGCCCGCTGTCGGGCCGATGAGCACGCTCACCGTCCCTCCCACAAGAAAGAGTGTCGCGATGAAGTCGATCTGGACATCGCCGAACTGGAGCGGGCGGCCAAAGAGCGATACGTCCAGCTCGAAATTGTCCGTGAGCCACTGTGGGAGCAAAACCACCAGCAAGCTCAGGCTCATGTACATCAGGAAGTACGTCAGCGACGCGACACGCACATCGCTGTCGCCAAGCAGCCGCCCGTAGCGTTGCAGCCCGGACTTGAGGGTGATCGCATCGGTATCGCGCTTCACGTCAGGCTGGGGGACAAGCAGCCAGATCATCAAGAACGCGAGGGCCATGATGACAGCGAACGCCATGAACGGGATGCGATAGCCCAGCGATGCAGCCAGCACTCGGCCAATCGGAATACCGATGACGAGCCCGAATGGAACGCCGCTCATGACAAGTCCCGTTGCCCAGCCTCGCTTCTCGTAGGGGAAGTAGTCGCCACAGTAAGCGACCGCAGCGCCACTCAGCATCCCGCCGCACATCCCAGCGAGCACCCGGACCAGCGCAAACGACGCGAACGACGTCGCCAGTCCGTGCATCCCCAGCACCACCGCAATGGCCCCGGAGCCAAGTAGCAGCACTCGTCGTCGGCCGATGCGGTCGGAGATGGGCCCCATCACGAGCGCCGCGAAGGCCAGCGCGTACGAGTACGCAGAGACCAACCAGCCGAGCTGGGCGACCTCCGCATCCAGGGCATCGCCCAAAATGGGCAGAATCGGCGTGATGATGATGGTCTGGCTCGCGGCGGTGAACACCATGAGCCAGAGCGGCAGGAGAATGGACGCGGTGCGGAGCACGCAGGAGTGGGCTGGCGGAAGGGGAGTCGGCGGTGCCGAGAGCAAGGCCGATGCAGTGAGCAAGGATGCTGCCGCACCTCAATGTATGTCCCAACAAGGAACCAGGGAGGGGGTGTGAAGAAGAGCCTGGTAACGATGCGGTAACACCGGGATAAAAGCGAGGTAATAGACGCCATCTAGCTTGCGAGCCTGAAGACCACACCCACCTACCTGAGGTGTGGCCCCTCTCCCCACACACCACCCTTTCAGGTTCCCATGCTGACCACTCTGTGGGCGCAGCGATGGCATCGTGCCGTCGTCTTAAGTGCCTTGTTCCTTTTCCCATTGCTCGTGTCCGCGCAGACTGGCATCATCGCCGGTACCGTCGTTGAAGAGAGCACTGGCGAGACGCTGCCCGGCGTCAACGTCGTTATTGACGGCACGACGCAAGGTGCCTCCACTAGCCTCGACGGTGACTACCGCATCGCGTCCGTATCCCCTGGCACGTATACCCTCGTCTTCACCTACATCGGCTTCACGACGCAGCGCGTCACGGGCGTTGAAGTGACGGCTGGCGAAGTGACGACCATCGATCTCGCGATGGGCGAGGAGCCCCTCGACCTTGGCGAGGAGGTTGTCGTGGAGGCACGCGCGATTCGTAACAACGAGGCAACCCTGCTGCGCGACCGCGCACGCGCCGTCCAGGTCTCGGACGCCATCTCGGCCGAGGCGATCAGTCGCTCTGGTGCCGGTGACGCCGCCGACGCTATGGAGAAGGTCGTCGGCGCGAGCGTCGTCGGCGGACAGTATGTCTACGTGCGTGGCCTCGGCGAGCGCTACGCCAACACGCAGCTCAACGGCTCCAACCTGCCTAGCTCCGACCCGGACCGGAAGGCGGTCCAGTTTGACCTCTTCCCTTCCAGCCTGCTGGAAAACATCGTCACGCTGAAGACCTTCACCCCCGACAAGCCGGGCGACTTCAGCGGCGGCCTCGTGGACATCTCCACGAAGAGCTTCCCCGAGCAACTCACGTTCAGCCTCTCGACCTCAACCTCCTTCAACTCGGAAACGCTGGGGTCGGACTACCTGACCTACGCAGGTGGGGGTTCGGACTGGCTCGGCTTCGACGATGGAACCCGCGCCCTGCCGGATGTCTTCGTCAACCCCGATCCGGATATGCCGATCCCACAGCGAGGACCGACGACCAACGACCTGCGCAACACGGACCAGGCGCGTGACTACGCCAACGCAGCGCTGCTCTATTACGGCGGCGAGACGTTCAACGGCCAGTTTCAGCCAGCGACAGGAAGTCAGCCGATCAACCAGAGCTACTCGCTCACCTTTGGTAATCAAAACCAGGTGTTCGGGAACCCGCTCGGCTACGTGATCAGCGGAACGTATGGCTTCGAGGGCAAGGCGTACGACGGGGGCGTTGAGAACCAGTACTCGTTCGCCAGCCCCGGTGACCTCGCTCCAGACTTCCTCCTCACGAGTGCACGTGGTCAAGAGCGGGTGGACATTGGTCTGATCGCCAACGCGTCCTACCGGCTCGGGCCGAACGACGAGTTTAGCCTCAATACCCTCTACACCCGGACGGGCGAGCAAGACGCCCGCTTCCTGAGCGGTGGATGGCCTAAGGAATTCGGGGCCAACGACTCCACTTCGATCTACGCGACGCGGGTCCTCGGCTACAAAGAGCGTGACCTGCTCACCAGCCAGCTTCGCGGCGAGCACGTCCTGCCAAGCTTGTTCAACACCCGTGTTGAGTGGAGCGGTTCGCTCTCCAACACCAGACAGGAAGAGCCCGACCTCCGGTTCTTCACCAACACCGAGCGCCTCATCGGCACGGACACGGTGCTGACGGTGCAGGCATCCGGGTTCCGCCAGCCGACCCGCCTGTTCCGGGACCTCGAGGAAAGCAACGCCTCTGCCAAGCTGGACATTACCGTTCCGCTTCGCCTTCTCACGACGCAGAACTCCCAGATCAAGTTTGGCGGCCTCGTGGAGCGCGGCGACCGGTCGTTCGAAGAGCGATTCTTCGAGTACGTCGTGGCGAGTCCCGAACTGATTCCCTTCGAAGGCGACCCCGATGCCTTCTTGAGCCAGGAAAATGTCGGCCTGCTCGACTCGACGGGGACAGGTTTCTTCCGCTACTCCTACGGGCACATCATCCGGGACGCGTCGCGCACGGAGAATTTCTACGACGGGACGCGCGAGGTGGTAGCGGGCTACCTCATGGCCGAGCTGCCGATCACAGAGCGCCTCCGCGTCATCACGGGGGCTCGGGTGGAATCATCGTTGCTGGAGACGCGGTCGCAAGGCTTCGATTTCTTCGACGTGCTCGACGAGAACGGCGACCCGGTCGTCAACGAGAACGGCGACGTGGTGCAGGACTCGACCCGTCTCGGTGGCACCATCGACGAGCTTGACCTCTTGCCGTCGCTCAACGTCGTCTACTCCCTCTCGGACAACATGAACGTGCGTGCTGCCGCGACGCGGACGCTCGCGCGCCCGACGCTTCGCGAGTTCTCGCCCGCGACCAGCTTCGACTTTGCGGGCGGTTACCTCCTGCTTGGCAACACGGATCTTGATCGTACGCTCATCAACAACTACGACCTCCGCTGGGAGTGGTTTACGCGGCCAGGAGAGATCCTCGCTGTGAGCGCGTTCTACAAGTACATGCAGGACCCGATTGAGCGCGCCGTTGTGGGTGGCACGAACGGGCAGGTGCAGTACCAGAACGTGCCCTCGGCTACGGTTCAGGGGCTGGAGTTTGAGCTGCGCAGCCGCCTGGATCGCCTCGCGGCACCGCTGGCCAACTTCTCCGTCGGGTTGAACCTGACGCTCACGGACTCGAACATCGACATTCCGGAGCAAGAGCTGGTCGCGCGGCAGCGGTCCCGCTGCACGCAGGAAGAGCTGGACGGGGGTACGTGTGATGTAGAGAAGCAGCGTGAGCTGCAGGGCCAGTCGCCCTACATCGTCAACGCCGACCTCGGCTACCAAAACTTCGAGTCGGCCACGGCAGCGAGCCTCCTCTTCAACGTCTTTGGCAGCCGGCTCTCCAACGTGGGCTTTGCAGGCGTGCCCGACATCTTCGAGCAGCCGAGCCCGCAGCTGGACTTCACCTTCTCGCAGGGCTTCTTCGACGACACCGTCCGGGTCAAGGTCGGCGTCAAGAACATCCTCAATGCGGATTACGAGGAGGCCTACGAGTTCGAGGGGGAAACCATTCCCTTCACGCGCTTCAACCTCGGTCGCTCCTACTCCTTCGGCGTGACCTACAGCCTCTAACCCACTTCCACTACTTGTACGAGGTCCTGGGGGCCTGATGGGGAACGTCCCACATCCCGCTTATCAGGCACTAGGCCTCCTGCGACGACGACCCAATGCCGGATGGGATGACCGGATGGCGTCGGTATGAACGGGCCACTGTGCGCCGCCCCTCCCTGAATCCCACTTCACAACCCGCTTCTCACTTCTCTATCTGCCACCATGCCATTTTCTACCATGCGTAGGTTGATGCTTGCTGTGGTGCTGCTCCTCGTAGCAGCGCCAACGTGGGCCCAGCAGGTCGTCGTAACCAACGACATCACGTCGAATACGACCTGGACCGCCGACAACGAGTACATCCTCAACGGCCTCATCTTCGTCAATGAGGGCGCTCAACTCACCATCCAGGCGGGCACGATCATCAAGGGCCGCGCCCAGGAGAACATCACCGGCGCCGACGCCGGCCTCGCCTCCGCGCTCATCGTGCGTAAGGGCGGCCTCATCAACGCCGATGGCACCGCCGCCAACCCGATCATCTTCACCTCCGAGTTCGACGACGTCGCCGACCCCGCCGACCTGCGCGACGGCGCTGGCAACGAGGTGCGCGGTCTCTGGGGGGGCATCGTCCTGCTCGGCAGCGCCTCGACCAACCAGCCGGGCGCGACCCAGATCGAAGGCATCGACGCCAACGACGAGGTGGCCGAGTATGGCGAGGACGACCCGGCCAACGTCGATGACGAAGATTCGTCGGGTCTCCTGCGCTACGTCTCGATCCGCCACGCAGGCTTCTCGGTCTCGGGC
>JBCDFO010000307.1:0-6077 GCA_039177895.1 Bacteroidota bacterium | reverse complement strand
GATGAACGTACGAATGCCCGTCGCGTTCACCCTGCCGTTTTGCGCACCCGCGAGCCCTGGCCTATCCGTCGGCGCGGCGCTGCATCTCCTCGATGACGGCCATGCGGATGTCCTCGCCCTCGGCCACCAGCGTCACGCCGGGGTGGTCGAACGTGAGAAAGTCGAGGTTGGCCTCGCGGCCGCTCAGCAGGAAGTCATTGATCGCCACGCGGTAGGCGTCGTCGGGGTCAAGCAACTCGTCGCCGATGAGCCAGCCCTCGCCAGTGCGCACGACGCCGGCCGTCTGGAGGTAGCCGCCGATGCCCCGGTTGGCGACCCCCTGGTCGAGGACGCGCGCGAGGAACTCGCCGTCCATCACCACGGTGAGGATCTCGCCGCCGAATGGGAGCACGCGGATAATGTCATACTGCGTGATCGGGCCCGGCGAGAGCAGGTCGTCGATGCGGATCGAGCCGCCGTTGAAGACCGCGAGCTGCGCGTCGGGGGCCTCGGCGAGCATCGCCTCGGCGATGAGGTCGGTGAGCGAGGTCGGGCGGTAGCGGACGCTGATCTCGCGCCCGTCGAGGGGCTCCTCGATCGTGGTCACGACGGCGTCGGGGTCGAAGCCCGCGTCCCGGAAGCCCTGGAAGCCGATCTCGACCCACTCGTCCACGACCGCCGCCACGGCGGGGTCCTCGGGCAGCGCGTCCGTGACCGGGACCAGCCGCGAGTCGAGCTCCATGTCGCCCGTCTCGGGGTCGATGTAGAGCTGGTGGACGAAGACCGAGCGGGTGTTCGCATCGACCTTGAAGAGCGGCGTGAAGTTGGGGCCGCGGTAGAGCTCCATGTTGATGTGCTCGTGCCCGCCGAGGATGAGGTCGACCTCCGGGAGCAGCTCGGCGATGTTGAGGTCCTGCTCATGCGAGAGGTGCGTGATGGCGATGAGCACGTCGGCCTGATCGCCGATGGCGTTGACCTCCGCCAGGAGCCCGTCGAGGACGGGGCGATAGCGGACGTAGTCCTTGGTGTTGAGGCCGATGGTGGCGCCGAGGAGGCCGAGCGTGACGGTGCCGTCCTCGTCGGAGACGGTGACGAGCTCGTGGGCGGCGGACTTCGGGAAGAGCGCGCCGTTCTCGTCGGTGACGTTGGAGGTGACGATGGCGTACTCCGTTTCGTCGAGGCGGCGGTAGAAGTCCTCGCGGCCGAGGTCGAACTCGTGGTTGCCGAACGTGACGTAGTCGACGCCCATCGCGTTGAAGACGGCGACCATCTGCTGGCCGTTGAGGCGGACGCCGTCCACCTTGGAGGTGCCGATGGCCGACGGGCTGTAGAAGTCGCCCGGCACCATGACGAACGTGTTGGGGTTGGCAGCTTCGAGCTGGCGCAGCAGCCCGGCGACGCGGGCTAGGCCGCCCGTCTTGCCGCCCTCGGCAGGCACGATCTCTTGCAGGTCGCTCACCTGAAGGATGGTCACGTGCACGCGCCCGTCGGAGGCGTCGTTCATGACCATCTGGGTCTCTTCTTCGACGACCTCCTGAACAGGTTGGACGGTGGCGCAGGCGGTGAATGTGACGAGGAGGGCGGCGAGCGTAGGGGGGAAGACGAAGCGGAACATGGCGCGTGAGTGATCCGGTGCGTGGGAGAGAAGGACTATGGGTGCACGCGCGAACCACTCGCGAGGCGGGTCACAAGCGGGAAGGCAGACGTTCGAAGGGCAACGTGCGAAGGGCGCGCCTCGGGTCTTCGAGGTCGCGTTCGCCTCAGAAACGGCCAGCGGGGCCTCGCCGTCACGGCCTCGCCGCCCCACGTTCGCCCACCCGATTGGCATGCCTCTCGTGGAGTGCCCCCACGCAGCGGGGCCGGGTGCCCACCACCGACGCCCGACCCCGCCTGCTCGCCCCGGGGGCGAGGGGAAGGCCGGTCCTCGAAGCGCGCGCAGGATGTCCCGTCAGCGTGCCTCCCCACTCGGACGCAGCCTTCCCTGTTTCAAGGTGCGCCCCACGCTCGCCTTCTGCCTATCGCCGGGTTCGGGGATATTGCGCTGCGCCTCGCAGCCAAGCGTGCTCAGCGGACGAGGCGGTGCTGGTAGGCCACGCGCACCACCTCGGCGCGGCTGTGGACCTGCAGCTTCTCGTAGAGGTTTTTGATGTGCGAGCGGACCGTATGCGGGCTGATCGAGAGGCGGTCGGCGATGGCGTCTTCGATGAGGCCCTCCACGATGAGGTCGAGCACGTCGCGCTCGCGGTTGGTGAGGCCGAGGTCCTCGCCCGCGTCGTCGCCGCGCACGTAGCTGAGGAGCTTCTTCGCCACGAGCGGCGACACGGGCGCGCCGCCGTGCGCCACTTCCAGCACGGCCCCAACGATGCGCCCGGCGCTGGCGTCCTTGAGGAGGTAGCCCGACGCCCCCGCCTTGACGGCCGCGAAGATGCGCTCCTCGTCCTCGAACACGGTCAGCATGAGCACCTCGATGGCCGGGTGTGCGCTCTTGAGCCGCGTCGTGGCCGTGATGCCGTCGATGCCGGGCAGCTCGATGTCCATGAGCACGACCTCCGGGAGCGCCGCGCCCTCGGTGTCGTCCAGCTGCGCGAGGTGCTCGAAGAACAGCTCCGCGCTCGGCGCGACGAGCACGAGTTCGACATCGTCGAAGAAGCCGAGGCGTTCGGTGAGCAGGCGGCGCACGTCGGCGCGGTCTTCGACGAGGGCGAGGCGAACAGCCATGGCAGTCGGGGCGTGGGTGGCCGGGGACGAGGGGAAGCAGCAACGTCCCCAGTGTCCGACACCCAGCGCGCCGGTGCAACCCCCGGAAGCGGGGAATCGGTGAGGCCCGGCGGAGCCGCGACACCCTCAGTACAAGCGCGTACAGTGTTTATTTTGCTCGCGTTTCCACCACCCGGCTTGTGCGCCGTCGTCCCCCCGTGTCACCCTCCTTCCGCTTCCGATCGCTGCTGCGTGGTTGCTGCGCGGTCGTGCTGGGCCTGGCTGCTGGCGCTGGGGGCGTGCGGGCGCAGAGTGATGGGCAGGAGCGCGGCACGCTGCCTGCCGACGCGTACTGGGAGGCTCCGCCCTCGGCCCGAACGCTCGCCGCGCAGGCGCTTGACCGGATCCGCTTCGAGCGCTCGGACGCCCTCACCTTCGCCGAGTCGAACTTCATCACCACGCACCTGCTCGACCGCCACGGCTTCGTGTGGATGGCAAGCGAGGGCAACCTGTTCCGCTTCGACGGCTACACGCTGCGCACCTACGGCCCGGACCCGGCCGACCCCAACTCGCTCCCGAGCGATGTCATCTACGGCATCGCTGAGGCGCCCGACGGCAAACTCTGGCTGTCCGCCGTGCCGGGGCCGCTCATCCGCTTCGATCCCGTGACCGAGCGGGCCGAGGTGTTCGAGGTGGAGGTCGGAGAGCGCCACCGCCGCGTCGCGGTAGACTCGACCGGCACCGTGTGGTACATCAGCAAGCCGAGGGATGCGGCGAGAGTAGCCCACTGGCTCTATCGCCTCGACCCTGTGACGGGCGGGTCCGAGGTCGTAGCACTCAACGCATCGGGAGAGCGCTTCATTGACATCATGGACATGGAAGCCGGAGTAGACGGCCACCTGTGGCTTGCCACCACCGAGCGCGGGCTGATTCGCTACGACGTCTATGCCCGGCAGGCGCACTTCTACGGCCCGGAGCAGGGGCTCGACACGCCGTCGGCCCGGGTACGTGTCAGCACGAGTGGAGCCGTCTGGGCGCAGGGCGATGGTAGCCTCTACGAGTACGACCCTGCCGCCGACCGCTTCGTCCAACGCTTGGCCGGGCCGTTGCTCGACTGGAGAGCCAATCCGTTCTTGACAGGCTGCTACGTGGATGCGCTCCGCGTGGCCTGGTGCTACCGGGTGGACAAGGGCACCTTGGCTGTCATCGATGTGGAGACCGGGGCCGAGCGCGTCTTCACCTACGACCCGAACGACCCCAACGGTATCCCGGGACGCGGCATCGGGCGGGTCTTCGAGGACCCGGCGGGCGTGTTGTGGGTGGCCGGGCTAGGCGGCGTGCGACGCGTGACGGGGCGGGACGGCTACTTCACGCGCATCAGCAATGCTCCAACGAGCTACATCCGCGTCGGCACCGCCCGCGATGGCGGTCTGCTCGTTGCTGAGTTCTGCGGTGGTGTCTACAAGCTCCAGGAAGCCCTCCTCGTGCGCCATCCGCTCGTACCGACGGACCTCAATCTGTGCGCGATGACGGTCACCGAGACGAGCGACGGCGCCGTGTGGGTGGGCACGTGGCCGTGGCAGGCTGGCCAGGGGGGCGTCTACCGCTTCGACCCGGATGGGACTTACCGGTACTTCGTCCATGACCCAGACGACCCGACTTCTCTGGCTCAGCGCGGCGTTCGGGTGGTTCTCGAAGACCGCACGGGTCGCGTCTGGGTCGGCACGTCGACCACGCTCGACCTCTACGACCCCGCTACGCAGACCTTCTCCCGGGCACCGACGGTCGGCGAGGGCTTTGCGGGGAACGACGTGTGGGCGCTCGCCGAAGACAGAGACGGGACACTCTGGGTGAGCTACTACACCAACGGCGTCGAGCACTACGATCCCAACTCCGGTCGCGTCCTCGCGCGCTACGAGCACAGCCGCACCGACCCGACTACGCTCGGCTCGAATGTGGTACCCTGGATCGAGCCGGCGCGGCGCGACACCGGCGCGGTGTGGATGGCAACGTGGGGCGGCGGGCTCAGCCGCCTGGATCGGGGCAGTGGCCTCGTGAAGCGGCTCACCACACGCAACGGGCTGCCCGACCTTCAGGTCAACCAGGTGCTCGAAGACGGCCAAGGGCGCCTCTGGGCGACGACGCCGCGCGGGATCGTCCGTCACGACCCTGCCACGGGCGCGCTGCGCGTGTTCGGCCAGACCGAGGGCCTCCGCGCCTATGCTGGGCTCGCGGGGTTTACCCGCCTGGGCGACGGGCGCTTCGCCCTCACTGACGGACGCGCCTTCGAGGGCACCGGCCAGCTCTTCGTCTTCCACCCCGACTCCATCCGGGACGACGCCACCACGGTCCCGCTCGCCCTCACTGCGCTCGACGTGCAGGGGGAGCCGAGCCCCGTCGCGCCGCGCCCCGACGTCCTCCGCTTCGCACCGAGCGAGGAGGTCTTCGGCATCGAGTTCGCCGCCCTCAACTACGCCGACGCCGCGCGCATCCGCTACCGCCACCGCCTGGACGGCTTCGATGGCAACTGGATCGAGGTGGGCACCCGGCGCTACGCGGCCTACACGAACCTCGCGCCTGGCCGCTACACCTTCCGCGTGGAGGCCGACCTCGGGGCCGGGTGGACCGGCGCGCTCGCCGTGCCCGTCGTCGTGGAGCCCTACTGGTGGGAGACGACGCTGGCTCGCCTCTCGGCGTTGCTCAGCGCGGTGGTGCTCGGCGTACTCCTCGTCCGCTTCCTCGCCACGCGCCAACTCCGCGCGACGCTCCGCCGCCTCGAAGTCGAGCGCCGCCTGCAGGACGAGCGCGAGCGCATCAGCCAAGACCTCCACGACCATGTCGGCGCGCAGCTCTCCACCATCGTCTCCGGCATCGACCTGGCGCGGCTGGCGTCCAATGCGGAAGGCCGTGGGGATCGTGCGCAGGGCGGAGAGGCACACGGCGACGGCGCACCTGTCAAGGCCGCATCGTACCTCGATCGGCTCGAAGCGCACGCCCGCACCACGATGGCGCAGCTCCGCGAGACGATCTGGGCGCTCCACCACGAGACGGTCACGCTCCAGGCCTTCCACGATCGGCTCTGCGCGTACGCGCGCACCCAGGCAGGCCTCCGACCCAACGCGCCGCGCATCGCCTGCCACCTCCACGCGGCCAACCCGGCCGCGGTGCTCACGCCGATGCAGGCGCTCAACCTGTACCGCATCGCGCAGGAGGCCGTCGAGAACGCGCTCAAGCACGCCGCCGCGTCGCACCTCAGCATTGACGTGCAGGCTGGGTCGGATGCGCTCGTGCTCGTGGTGGAGGACGACGGGGCCTTCGCCGAGGCTGGCGAGGCGTCTGCGCCCGGTGTGGCGGATGACCTGCGCGGCTTTGGCCTCGACGGCATGCGTCGGCGGGCGGAG
>JBCDFO010000306.1:0-6083 GCA_039177895.1 Bacteroidota bacterium | reverse complement strand
GTGGATGTCGAGCGCGTCGCTGCCGTATTCGAGCGCGTACGACTCGCGGGCTGTCTCGCCGGGGAGCTTGCCGGGCTTGCGCACGGGCACGAAGCCCGCGCCGAGGCGGTCGGCCATCATCGCGCCGAGGATGAAGCCCCGGGACTCGATCCCGACGACGTGCGTCACGCCCGCGTCGGCGTAGGGGGCCACGAGGCGATCCACGGCCTCGACGAGCAGCGCCGGGTCGGCGAGCAGCGGGGTGACGTCCTTGAACTGGATGCCCGGCTTCGGGAAATCGGGGACGGTGCGGATGGCGTCAGCGAGGCGCATGGCGGTGTGGCGGTGTGGCGGTGTGGCGGTGTGGCGGTGTGGCGGTGTGGCGGTGTGGCGGGAAAGCAACGGGCTGGACAGTGCCGTGTCAACGCTTGCGGTCCGTTCTGGCGGCGTCTCCACGGTAGAGACCTCAAGTCGTGTGCTATGGCTTGCCACTGCGCTTCGGGCGGCCTGTAGGGAGTGGAGGGTAGGGTGTGGGGCGTTTGTCACGCCCTACGCCCTCCTCCCCTCACCCTACATCGTCTATGCTGAGAAGCCTGTCGGTAGGGTACAACTTGAGAGAAGTCTCCACGGTACCGAGACACGGCATCGCCCACGAGAACCACAGAGCTATCGATGGCCGCCCGCCTACAACGGGACCACCGCGCCTGTGGCGTCGATGCGGTGCGGCGCGCCATCGAGGAAGAGCAGCCCCTGGGTGGCTGGGCTTCGTCGCTCCGCACCGTGCTTCACGTCGATGCGAAGCACGCGCCCGTCGAAGTCGCTCGACACCGCATCCACGACCGTGTGCCCGACGACGATGGCCTCGGCTTCGTAGTGGTCCAGTACCCTTGTCAGCGCCTCCGGCGTGATGCGCGGGTAGTACTGCTTGTACCTCCGCACCAGCCCTCGGTACCACAGCGGACCGGTTCGGCTCATCACGAGGTGCGCCTTCAGGTTGTCGCCAGGAGCGTCGTAGAGGTCGGGGTCGTCCAGGTGGGCGCGGACGAGCGCGTTGATCGCGTCGATGGAGAGGTTGGCCTCCACGAGATCGGGCGCGAGGCCCGCGTGCGCGAAGAGCACGGGGCCGATGCGGGCGACGGCGTGGTGGGCGCGGAGCCACCGGCCGAGTTCGGTGTCCTCGGCGAAGAGGCGGCGGAAGTCGGCGCGGCGCTCGCGAGACCGGACACCGCCCGCGCCGATCTCCTGCGCCGCGCGGACGTATTTCGGCGCGGCGTAGCCGTAGCGGCCCTGGACGTTGAGCGCCTCGTGGTTGCCGAGGATGAAGTGCACTTGCCCTCCGGCGTCGCGTGCCTGCTGTTCGAGGCGGTAGATGAGCCACAGCGTCGCCGTGACGTTGATGCCCCGGTCCATGAAGTCGCCCAGGAGCACGAGGTGGTTGGTCCCGAACGTCCAGTCGAACGCGGCATCGACGACGGCGTGGGCCTGGAGCAGCCCAACGAAGGCGTCGAAGTTGCCCTCGATGTCGGAGACGGCCAGCAGCGTGTCCGGCATGGCGATGACGGCGGGTCCTATGGGGTGCTCCGCCCGAAGCGCGACGGCGAACGAGTCGCGCGCGGCGTTGTCGACGCGGACGAGCAGCGGGCCCGCGAGCGTGTCCGCCGGCAGGCGCTCCCGGTGCAGGACCCCAGCCGCATCGACCGTGAAGACCGAGTCGCCGACGACGTAGGGGCCGTCCACGCCGCCGAGGTCGTAGTGCTTCCACTCGAAGACCTGGAAGCGCTCGGCTTCCTCGTCGTAGCCCAGGAGGATGCGATCGGGGCTGCTGATGGTCCCATCGGTGAACCGAACCAGCAGGGGCAGGACGATCAGCCCCAGGAGGAGGAGCAGGGTCAGCGCCAGCAGGGTGCGGCGGAGCAGGCGAGGCATGCGTGTTCCGTGGACAAGGGACGGCGTGTCAGCGCGGAAGATAGAGGCGGGGTGCCCCAGGGGGGGGCTCCAGCGAGGCAGGCTCCACCCGGGCTCGCCAAATCGCCCAGCCGGTGTGCGCCATCGCACAGTCGGGAGGCTGGCGAGGCCGCATGCTGGACGATTCGCGGCTTGGCGCATCGGTTGCGTTCGGGGTGAGCCCCCGTCGCCCAGCCCCACCTCTCTACGGCCCCTCATGCTCCCCACCACCCTCAAAGTCGCCTGGCGGGCGCTGCTGCGCCGGAAGGGCACCACCGCGCTCAACGTCGCGGGCCTCGCGCTCGGCCTCGCGGGCGCGCTGCTCATCGCCCTGTGGGTGCAGCACGAGCGCTCCTACGACCGCTTCCACACCAACGGCGACCGCATCTACCGCGTCGTCCTCGACTACATCAAAGAGGGACGCGTCGCGGAGAACGGCTTCACGCAGGGCATCCTCGCCCCGACGCTCGAAGAGGATTACCCCGAGGTCGAGCACGCGGTGCGCTTCGCCTACACCGGCAACGTGCTCCGCGTCGGCGACCGGCAGTTCGAGGAGCCGCGCCTGAGCTACGCCGACGCTTCCGTGTTCGCCGTGTTCGATTTCCCGCTCGTCCACGGCGACCCGGCCACGGCGCTCGCGGAGCCCCTCTCGATCGTGCTCACGGAGGAGATGGCGCGGAAGTATTTCGACCGCACCGATGTCGTGGGCGAGACGATGGACACCAACGAGGGCGTCTCGCTCACGGTCACCGGCGTCGGCGTGGCGCCTCCAGAGACCTCCTCCATCCAGGCCGACGCGCTCATCTCGATGAAGACGCTGGAGCAGAACGGCCCCGACTGGATGTGGGGCAACTGGTACACCACCAACTTCCAGACCTTCGTTCTCCTGCAAGAGGGCGTCACGCAGGACGCCATGGAGGCCAACATGGTGGAGATGTTCGACCGCTACGCTCGTGAGTACGGGGCCGAATTCAACACCGAACTCGTGTTCCACCTGGAGCCGCTGGAGACGATGTACCTCACCTCCAAGCGCGACGGCGTGCCGCACGGAAGCCTGGCGAATGTCTACCTGTTTGGTGTCATCGCGGTGTTCCTGGTGCTCATCGCCTGCATCAACTTCGCGAACCTGTCCACGGCGCGGAGCCTGGAGCGGGCGAAGGAGGTCGGCGTCCGCAAGACGGTCGGCGGGACGCGCGCGAGCCTGGCGATGCAGTTCCTCACCGAGGCGGTCATGCTAACCAGCGCGGCGCTGGCGCTGGCGCTGCTGCTGGTGCAGGCCACGCTGCCTGCGTTCGAGCGGCTGACGGAGAAGTCGCTGAGCCTGGCCACGCTGGGACTACCCACGTGGGGCCTGGTGCTGCTGCTCGTGAGCGTCGCGCTCGGGGTGGGCGTCCTCGCGGGAGCCTACCCGGCGTTCGTGCTGACGCGCTTCCGCCCGGCGGCCGTGCTGAAGGGCACGTTCCGCACGTCCGCGAGCGGCGCGGCGCTGCGGAAGAGCCTGGTCGTCGTCCAGTTCGCCATCTCGATCGCGCTCATCGCGGCGACGGCCGTAGTCTTCCGCCAACTCGCCTTCATGCAGGAGCGCGACCTCGGCTTCGCAGCCAACAGCGAGGAGGGCCGCCTGCTCGAACTCCCCTTCGGCGGCGACGATCAGGTGCTCGCGCAGTACGACGCGCTCAAGGCGCAGTTCGTCGCGTTGCCGGGCGTCACGGAGGTCGCAGGCTCGGCGACGCTACCGGGCGGCCTCGGCATCGCCAGCGCGGGCGGCACCGTGGAAGGCCCCGACGGGACGGCGCAGAACGTCTCGGTGAACCTCTACATGGTCGACTTCGACTTCCTCGACGTGATGGACATGAACGTCGTGGCGGGGCGTGGCTTCGACCCCGCCTTTGGCACGGACTCGACGGAAGCGTACCTCCTCAACGAGACAGCCGCGCGGGAATTCGGCTACGCGAACGTCGCGAACGCCGTGGGCAAGCCTGCCGGGTTCTGGGGGCGCGGCGGCACCGTCGTCGGCATCGTGGAGGACTTCCACCCCTTCGGCCTCCGCTCCACCATCCCGCCGATGGGGATGCGCATCGACCCGAACAACGTGTCGCGGTACACGCTGCGGCTGCAGACGGAGGACCTGCCCGCTACCATCGCCTCCATCGAGGACCTGTGGCAGGCCGCCGTGCCGCACCGGCCGTTCGCCTACAGCTTCGTCGACGAGACGTTCGACGCGCAGTACCGCGCCGAGACGCGCTTCGGGCAGGTGTTCGGCGTGTTCGCGGCGCTGGCCATCTTCATCGCGTGCCTGGGGCTGTTCGGGCTGGCGAGCTTCACCGCCGCGCAGCGGACGAAGGAGATCGGCATCCGCAAGGTGCTCGGCGCGTCCGTGCCCGGCCTTGTGACGCTGCTCGCGAAGGACTTCGTGGTGCTCGTGGCCGTCGGCTTCGCGGTGGCGGTGCCCCTCGTATGGTACGGCATGAGCCAGTGGCTCGCCGATTTCGCCTACCGGACCGATGTCGGCGTGCTCGTCTTCCTCGCCGCGGGTGGCCTCGCGCTCGGCGTGGCGCTGCTGACCGTGATCTCACAATCGCTCCGCGCCGCCACGCTCGACCCCGTGAAGGCACTGCGCTACGAATGAGGTCGTGCGTCCAGGGTCGTGTGTCGAGGGTCCGCCTCGAACGGCCTACGACCCGTGACCCTCGACTCGAGACCCTCGACCCATGATCCAGAACTACCTCCTCACCGCGCTGCGCTTTTTCCGGCGGCAAAAGGGCTACACGGTCCTCAACGTGCTCGGCCTTGCGGTCGGGCTGCTGGGCGCGTTCCTCATCCTCCTCTGGGTGCAGGACGAGCTGCGCCAGGACCGCTTCCACACCGACGGCGACCGCCTGTTCATGGCGATGCGCAACATCTCGTACTCCAACGGCACCATCGAGACCGCGCGGGCGATCACCTACCCGGCGGCGGCGGCCCTGGAGACGGCGTATGCGGAGATCGAAGATGCCGAGATGGTGACCTTCCCGAACGAGGCCGTCCTCAGCCACGACGGTCGCGCGTTTCGCGAGCGGGGCTATTGGGCCGAGGAGGCGTTCTTCGAGATGTTCACCTTCCCCCTCGTGGCGGGCGACCCGGCGACGGCCCTCGACGCACCCGATGGCATCGTGATCTCGGAGCAACTCGCCCAGGCGCTCTTCCAGACGGACGACTTCGCGTCCGTACTCGGACGTACGGTGCGCTTCGACGACCGCCATGACGCCCGCGTGACCGGCGTGGCCGCGCCCGTCCCCACGCACTCGCGGCTGCAGTTCGACTGGGTGCTGCCCTTCGAGGAGTACTACGCCCGCAACACGTGGATGGACCACTGGAGCAACAGCGGGGCGCAGCTCTACGTCCGGCTCGCCGAGGGGGCCGATCTCGCCACGGTCAACGACAAGATCGGGGGCCTGATCGAGGAAAATGCAGACTATACTGGCGTCGCCCTCTTCCTCTACCCCTTCCAGGCGTACCATCTCAGCGGCACCTTCGAGAACGGGGAGCAGGCGGGCGGACGCATCGAGTACGTGCGGGCGTTCGGCGTGGTCGCGTTCTTCCTGGTGCTGATCGCGTGCATCAACTTCATGAACCTCGCCACCGCGCGAGCGGCGCAGCGCGCGCGCGAGATCAGCGTGCGCAAGACGCTCGGGGCAACGCGATCCGGCCTAGCGGCGCAGTTCCTCGGCGAAGCGGTCCTGGTCGCCCTCATCGCAGCGACGCTGGCCCTGGTGGCGCTCGTGTCGCTGCTGCCGGTCTTCGGCGAGGTGGCGGGCAAGCCCTTCGCCCTCGGCTCCCTCGGGCCTGGCATGTGGGCGCTCTTCATCGGTGTGGCCTTGACGGCGGGCCTGCTGGCGGGCAGCTACCCCGCGCTCGTGCTTTCGCGCTACAACCCCGCAGGCATTCTGCGGGGCGGCGGAGGCGTCGCCAGCGGCGGGCTGCTGCGCAAGGTGCTTGTCGTGGGCCAGTTCGCCGCCTCCATCCTGCTCATCGTCGGAACGCTCGTCGTCTACCTCCAGATCGACTACATCCAGACGAAGAACCTGGGGCTCGACCGCGAGAACGTCGTCATGATGACGCTCGAAGGCGGTGCGCTCGACCAGTACGACACCTTCCGGCAGACCCTCCTCGCCCAGCCG
>JBCDFO010000305.1:0-6086 GCA_039177895.1 Bacteroidota bacterium | reverse complement strand
CTCCATCCCGAGGTGTTCGGACTACGCGGCCTCACCGGCATGGCCGCCCTCGCCAGCGACGACGACGATCCGATGGGGCGGGCCCTCGAAGTGCTCGGTGCCCTCGGCCTCGCCCTCGACGCCATCGCGGAGGGCGTCACGGTGGCCGACATGCGCCGCGAGGGCGAGCCGCTCGTGTTCGCCAATCAGGCCTTCTACGACATCACGGGCTATGGACCTGAGGAGACGCTCGGCCGCAACTGCCGCTTTCTCCAGGGCACCGACACGGACCCCGCCGCCGTGCAGGCGATCCGCGAGGGCCTGGCCGCAGGCGATCCGGTCGATGTCGAGCTGCTGAACTACCGCAAGGACGGCACTCCGTTCTGGAATCGCCTTTCTCTCGTCCCGGTCGCTAGCGGCGACGCACCGCCCGACCACTACGTGGGCGTGCAGCGCGACGTGACCCTACTCCGCGAGGCGGAGCAGCGTCAAACCAACGGGACTCACCCGTAGCGGCGGCGCTCATCCATAGCGGCGACGGTAGTCCTCGAAGTCGTCGTCATCGTCGTCACCGCCGAACGAGCCGAGGCTGCCGAGCACGGAGCCCATGATGTCGGAGTAGGAGGTCTGCTCCACGAGTGCGTCCTTGCCGACGAGCGAGTGCTGGTGTAGCGCTTCGAGCACGAACTCCATCGCTGAGGCCGTCTCCGCGGGGGTGCCCGGATCGGAGTGCTTCTTGACAAACTTCCGGAGGCCGTCCACGGTGTCGAGCACCTGCGCGTAGGCCTCGAAGGCCATGTCGGGGCCGAGGTCGACGGTGTTGCCCTTCGAGAACCAGCCGAGGATTTTGGCGAAGGCAGCGCGGCCCTGATCGCCGTCTCCTTTGGCCGCTGGGTCAGGGAAGTAGCGCTTGAAGATCGAGGCCACGGCGCGGCCCACGAGCACGCGCGCGACGTGCTGCGCGCCCTCCTGCTCGCCCTCGTAGACGAGCTCCACCTTGCCCGTGATCGCAGGCTCGACGTGGTGGAGGTCGCCGATGCGCACCGTCGTCTCGCTCTCGCCGTTGACGATCGCGCGGCGCTCGGCGGCCGAGATGAGGTCTTCGAGCGCCGCCCGCGTCAGCCGCGCCGAGACGCCCGACTTCTGGTCGATGTACTCGCTCTCGCGGGCCTCGAAGGCGATCTGCTCGATGATCTCGCGGACGTAGTGCGGGACGTGGACCGCCGGGGCCCCGTCGCGGTCTTGCCAGGCCTCCTGTGCGGTAATCGCCACGCCGATGTCGATGGACTTCGGGTAATGCGTGAGGATCTGGCTATCGATGCGGTCCTTGAGCGGCGTGATGATCGAGCCGCGGTTGGTGTAGTCCTCCGGGTTCGCCGTGAAGACCATCACGATGTCGAGCGGGATGCGAAGCTGGAAGCCACGGATCTGGATGTCCTGCTCCTCCATGATGTTGAGGAGGCCCACCTGGATGCGCGGCTGGAGGTCCGGCAGCTCGTTGATGGCGAAGATGCCGCGGTTGGTACGCGGGATGATGCCGTAGTGGATCACGCGCTCGTCGGCGTAGGAGAGCTTCTGCGTCGCCGCCTTGATCGGGTCGATGTCGCCGACGAGGTCCGCAATCGTCGTGTCCGGCGTGGCGAGCTTCTCGCCGTAGCGCTCCGAGCGGTGGAGCCATTCGATGGCCGTCGCATCGCCGCTCTCGACGATGGCCTCGCGGCCGAAGCGCGAGACGGGCGCGAGCGGGTCGTCGTAGAGTTCGCTCCCGGCGATGTAGGGCATCCACTCGTCGAGGAGGCTGGGGAGCAGGCGTACCATGCGGCTCTTCGCCTGGCCGCGCAGGCCCAGCAGGATGAAGTCGTGCCGGGCGAGGATGGCGTTCTGGAGCTGCGGAATCACCGTCCGCTCGAAGCCCAGGATGCCAGGGAAGACCTCCTCGCCCGCCTGCAGCTTGCGGATCAGGTTCGACCGCATCTCATCCTTGACGGAGACGGCGCGGTACCCGGCGGCTTTGAGGTCGCCGAGCATGGAGATACGGGGGGGACGGGAGGCGACCATGCGGCCAGAGAGATAGGCGAGCGAGAAGGGGCGTCTCCCACGCGACCCCGTCGGACGCTGTTCCTGACGCCGCCGCCTGTCGTCTGGCTCAAGCCTCAGCGCTTCCCCACAGTGACGACCAGATCGCTGGAGGCGGGGCAGTCGCCGCCAACGTACACCCCGAGCGGGATGCCCCACCCGAGCCGGAACGGGACTGTGCGACGGACCTCGGACGCTCCTGCTTGGTCGTCCACGACGGCGAGCGCTACCTCAGTCGCCGCCTGTCCCTCGGCCGTCACAGAGCGAAGGCGCACAGCGACGCGCTCGCCGGGCTGCGTAGCGAGTCCAAGCGACGCCACACGGAACGGGTTCGGACGGAGGCGCTCCGGTCCGTCGTGGACGAGCAGCATCCACTCCCAGCGCCCCGTGAAGCCGTTGTCGTCGCGCTCGGCGCGGAACCCGACGCGCAGCGACCGCGCGCGCGGAGCCGCCAGGCCATCGGTCCGCCCGAACAGCTTCGACGTGTCGCCCGTGCATCGGCGGCCGTCCATACCGTCTTCCCAGTCCGCCTCCACATCGCGCGGGTCGCTCTCGATCGTGACGATCCGCTCGATGGAGCCCGACCAGGGGAGTCCGGCGAGGGCGCTCAGCGTCGAGCCTAGCGCCGCGTGGGCACCCTCGGGCACGCGCATCTCGGTACGGGCAGCGTAGACGGCGGCGAAGGCCGCACCAACGAGAACCGTGCTGAGGACGAGGGCCACAGGCTTCGCGGGAAAGAGCGTGCGCAGGCGAGACCGCATCAAGTCTCAGGAGGACGTGTCAACGAGGCGGGACGCGTCTGGGCGGGGTACCGTTTAGAACGGTGCGTCGCCGCCGGAGGGGAGCGGGGGCGGGCTGCCCGCGAAGCCGCCGCCCTGATCGAAGCCCCCCGCGTCGCCGCCGAAGCCGCCACCGGCTGGCGCGCCATAGCTGCCGCCGCCGTCGAAGGCCGCGTAGTCCGTCTGGCCGTAGCCGCCCCCCGCCGGGGCATACTGCAGGTTCTCGAAGCGCGCGTAGCGGTTCACGAACGCCACTTTCACCGTGCCGATGGGCCCGTTGCGCTGCTTGCCGAGGATGATCTCCGCGAGGCCCTCCGTCGAGTTGCCGTGCTCGTCGGTCGTGATGCCGTAGCGCTCGGCGCGGTAGATGAAGCCGACCACGTCGGCGTCTTGTTCGATCGAGCCCGATTCGCGTAAGTCACTGACAATAGGGCGCTTGTCGCCACCACGCGTCTCCACGGCGCGGCTGAGCTGCGAGAGCGCGATCACAGGCACGTCGATCTCCTTGGCGAGGGCCTTGAGCGAGCGGCTGATCTGCGCGATCTCCTGCTCGCGGCTCCCCCCGCGCCCCTGCGAGGTGCCGTGCATGAGTTGGAGGTAGTCCACGACCACCATCCCGATGTCGTGCTCGGCCTTGAGGCGGCGGCACTTGGCGCGCAGTTCGAGGATACCCAGCCCCGGCGTGTCGTCGATGAAGATCGGCGCGTTCGAGAGGACGCCAGCCGCGCGGGCAAGGCGTGGCCAGTCGTCGTCGGAGAGCCGCCCTGTGCGCGCCGCCTGTGCGTCGATGCGGGCCTCGGAGGTGAGGAGGCGCTGCGCAAGCTGTCCGGCGCTCATCTCCAGCGAGAAGATTGCCACGCCTGCCGGATGCTCGGGGTGCAACGCCGCGTTGCGCGCCATCGCGAGCGTGAGCGCCGTGTTGTGCGTCACGGTCCCATCGCCGAGGAGGAAGCGGCGGTTGCCGTCGAGTTCAAAGCCGTAGTACTCGTCCACGCCATCGTCTTCGAGGCGAAGGCCCGACAGCGTCCAGTCGCGGAGGTCGGTCCAGGGCTCCGCCTGCTTGCGCGCGACGCGAACCGGGATCTCGTCTACGTCGCCGTTGAAGCGGACGGTCGTCTCGAAGTCGCGATCCGCGATCCGCGCGACCTTCTCGCGCAGCGACGTTCGGTAGCCCAGCGTGTCGCAGAGGTACTTGATCTGTTCAGCTAGCCGCTGATCTTTCTGTGTGATCTCGTAGGTGCCACCGTGCCCAGCGTTCAGGTGGCCGTCGCTGTCGATCAGCCCAGCGAGCAGGCGCAGACGGTTGGCGCGCGAGTTGACGAGGTAGACATGCGGGATGTGCTTGTTGTTCAGCACCCCAAGGCTGCGCAGGCGAGCTTGTACGGAGTCGGTTCGCCAGTCGCCCGCGCGTCCGCCCGTGACGAGATACGCCGGGCAGCGGTCGGGCTCGTAGACGTTGACGTACTCGCCGCGCTCTTCCGCGAGCGCCTCCAGATACTCAACGACTTCTACGTCCTGGGTGTAGACCCGCGCGCCATCGGCTTTACCGTCGCCGAGCCAGAGGCCGAGGCAGTACGGATCGAGCGGGAGAGCCTGTTCAGGAAACTCGACCGCGACTTTGTAACCTTTGTGGTCGTTCTGCCACTTTGCGGATTTCTCGAGGTAGTCCCGCACCTCGATGTCAGTGACGGTTCCGCGCGGCTCGCTGATCCGGTCCTGTCGGCTCTTCTTGACCGATAGGATGTGGCTTTCGTTGACGCGGTAGTCCATCCCGTAGGTCTGCCGCACCCAGTACATCCGCTCGCGCCCGCGTGCCAGGGATAGCACCCGGCGCGGCGTCGAGTCGTCGCCCATCACGAGGTCGCCGACCCGGATGTCCTCGACAGGGCGAACGGTGCCGTCGTGCATCATCACGGGCGTACCCTTGCCGAGGCACTTGCCCATGGAGGGCCTCGCGGCGATGATGACGAGGTCGGACTTCTGCCAGCCGCCTGTCATGTCGTCGAGCTTGTGGAAGCCGGACGGGACGCCTGTGATGCCGCCCTCGCGCCCGTGAATGGCCTCCAGGTGTTCGAGTGTGCCCTTGATCACGTTGGAGAGCGAGGCCGCGCCCTTGCGGAGCTGGCTCTCCGAGATCTGGAAGATGTCGCGCTCGGCCCGGTCGAGGAGGTCGAACGCGTCGGTGGCGGGCTCGTAGGCCTGCCCGACGACGCCCGTCATCGTCTCGATCATCTTGCGGAGCAGCGCCTTCTCCGCGATGATGCGCGCGTGGTACTCCACGTTGGCCGCGCTCGCGACCCGCGTCGTCAACTCGGAGAGGTAGTAGCCGCCGATGCCCTCGAAGTGGCCCGCGCGCTTGAGCTCCTCCGTGAGCGTGATGAGGTCAACGGGGTTGCCGCGCTCGAAGAGGGCGAGGACGGCCTCGTAGACGCGGCGGTGGCGCTGGTCGTAGAACGCGTCCGGCGCAAGGATCTCGATGGCCTTCGGGATCGCCTCGCGCTCGATGAGCATCGCGCCGAGCACGGACTGCTCGACGTCGGTGGCCTGCGGCGGGACGCGGCCCGCCTGCTCGTGCAGTGCGACGACGTTGGCCGGGCGGCTACGGCGTCGGCTGCTGGTGAGCTTCTCGAGCGGGTACGACGGGGCCGCGCCCTCGTCGATGTAGAGGGGGCGTTGCTGGGCGTCGTCGGAGAGCGGCTGGTCGGCCATTGGAGGGCAGTGGGGGAAACGGTCTGCGCGGGGTAGGGTGTGCAGACGGGATCAGGTACCGACGAGTTGGTCGTAGCGCGTGCGGAGGAGCTTCACGTCCTCCCAGGTGGGACGTTTCCACTGCGGGTTGCGCAGCAGCGCCGCCGGGTGATACGTCACCAGGAGTTGCAGGCCGTAGTAGTCCTGAAACTTGCCACGCAGCGACGCCAGGCTCGACGTGCGCCCGAGCAGGCCGTTCCCGGCGCTCTTGCCCACGGCCAGGATCAGCTTCGGGCGCACGAGTTCGATCTGCTTGTAGAGGATCGGGATGTGCGCCTCCACCTCGGCCGCGAGCGGGTCGCGGTTGTTGGGCGGGCGGCTCTTGAGGATGTTCGTGATGTAGACCTCCTCGCGCTCGAAGTGGATGGCTTCGAGGATCTTGTTGAGGAGCTGCCCCGCGCGGCCGACGAACGGCTCGCCCTCCTTGTCCTCGTTCGCGCCCGGCGCTTCGCCCACGATCATCAGGTCGGCGTCCGGGTCGCCGGTCCCGAGGACGGGGTTGAT
>JBCDFO010000304.1:0-6089 GCA_039177895.1 Bacteroidota bacterium | reverse complement strand
GTACGGCGGCAAGGTCCGCAACGCGCAGGAGGCGCACGAGGCCATCCGCCCCGCCGGGACCGCGATGAAGACGCAGCGCGAGCTCGGCCTCACGGGCCTCGACGGCAAGCTCTACGACCTCATCTGGAAGCGCACCGTCGCTTCCCAGATGGCGAACGCAAAGCTCCTCCAGACCCGCGCTGAGATCGAGGCGAAGACGGGCGATGAGGTCGCCACCTTCCGCGCGAACGGGCAGACGGTGGCCTTCCCCGGCTTCTTCCGCGCCTACGTCGAGGGCTCCGACGACCCCGCCGCCGCGCTCGACGACCGCGACAACCCGCTGCCCGCGCTCGCGCAGGGCGACACGCCCGACTGCAAGGACGTCGAGCCGCTCGGCCACGAGACGCGCCCGCCCGCCCGCTTCACCGACGCCACCATCGTGCGCGCGCTCGAAGGCGAGGGCATCGGCCGGCCCTCAACCTACGCCTCGATCATCGACACGGTCATCAACCGCGGCTACGTCCGCCGCCAGGGCAGCCAGCTCATCCCGACGTTCACGGCCTTCGCCACGAACAACCTGCTGGAGAAGCACTTCGCGCGGCTCGTGGACGCCGAGTTCACCGCGCGGCTGGAGAACGCCCTCGACGACATCGCCGACGGCGACGCGGAGGCGCGGCCCTACCTCGACGAGTTCTACCACGGCGACGACGGCCTCGAAGCGCGCGTGGAGGAAGGGCTCGACAAAGTGGACGCGCGCGGCGTCTCGACGCTGGAGCATTTCAAGTGGGAGCCGTTCCTGATCCGCGTCGGGAAGTACGGCCCCTACGCCGAGGGCGAGATCGACGGTGAGACGCTCACCGCCTCGCTCCCGAACGACGTGGCCCCGGCCGACGTCACCCAGGCGATGCTCGACGAACTCGTCCGCACGACCAACGACGAAAAGGTGCTCGGCATCCACCCCGACGCCGACCAGCCCGTCATCCTGAAGCACGGCCCGTACGGCCCCTACGTCCAACTCGGCGACGACGAGCAGGAGGGCAAGCCCAAGCGCACCTCGCTCCCGAAGGGCCTGGAGCCGCGCGACGTGACGTTCGAGATCGGCCAGAAGCTGCTGGAGTTGCCGAAGACGCTCGGCGAACACCCCGAGACGGGCGAGCCGATTAAGGCCAACATCGGGCGCTACGGCCCCTACGTGCAGTACCGCCGCACCTTCGCGTCGCTCAAGGGCGACGACAACGTGCTCGACGTGTCGCTCGACCGCGCGCTGGAGCTGATCGCCGAGAAGGCGAAGAAGAACGAGCCGCTGCGCACGCTCGGCACCCACCCCGACGGCGAGGTGATCGAGGTCTTCGAGGGGCGCTACGGCCCCTACGTGAAGCACAAGCGCACCAACGCCACGCTCCCGAAAGGCACCGGCCCCGACGAGGTGACGCTGGAGCAGGCCGTCGTGCTCATCAACGAGAAGGCGGCCAAGAAGGGCAAGCGCAAGGGTGGCCGCAAGAAGAAGGCGAAGGCGTAAGTCGAAGTCTGGACGCTTCGTTCGGCTGCGGCTTGATTGAGCGAGCTGTGACATGGGGTTGTCGCCCCGTGTCCCTTCCCTGGTTGTGCGATTGTGATCTCATACCAGTTCTTTGGGACAAGGCCTCATTCAAACCCTAGCGTCATCCCCGCGAAGGCGGGGATCCATGCGGTACATCGTATAGATCCCGGATCAAGTCCGGGATGACACAAGGTGGAGGTGAGCCACTATCCTGGAGACTTGGTATCAGTCGCGGGCTGTCGGTGCCTTCACCGGTGTGAATAGCTGCGAGACCCTATACGCTCTTGCACAGCCGATTGCTTGCGCGCGGGATCTCATCCGGCTAGATTGAAGTCGGATGACCGTTATCCACTCTTGCCTTGCTGCGCATGTCCGACGCTGCCTCTGCCCTGCCTGGGCTCGCCCTCTCGCTCGCTGACCTCGAAGCGCGCCTCGACGGCTTCGTGACGGAGTACCTCGCGGGCAAGAGCAAGGAGACCATCGGGACGTACCGCCGGTCGCTCAACGAGTTCGAGCGCTACTTCGCAGTCCTCCAGCAGCGCCCGGTGATGGAGCGCTTTCGCTTCCGCACGGCCGACGTGGAGGGCTACAAGACCTACCTCATGCAAGAGCGCGGGCTGAGCCAGGTCAGCGTCTCGACGTACCTCACCGCGCTGCGGCGGCTGTGCCAGTACCTCGTCGAGCGCGGCGAGCTGAGCGAGAACCCGGCAAAGGCCGTCAAGGGCAACCGCCGCCCGACGGACCACTCGCGCAAGGTGCTCACCGTCGAGCAGGTGCGCCATCTGCTGAGCACCGTCGAGACGGAGACGGCCATCGGCAAGCGCGACCACGCGATCATGATGCTGATGCTCTACGCGGGGCTCGCCGAGATCGAGATCGTACGCGCGGACCTCGAAGACCTGGAGCAGACGCTCATGGGCTGGACGCTTCGCGTGCAGGGCAAGGGCCGCTCCGAAAAGGACCAGGAGGTGCCCATCGACCCGCCCGTGATGGACGCGATCCGGCTCTACCTGGACGCGCGCGGGCGCATCCGCCCCGCCGACCCGCTCTTCGTCAGCCACGGCCACCGCTCCGACGGCGAGCGCCTCAACACGCGCTCAGTGCGCAGCCGCATCAACCAGCACCTCAAGGCTGCCAAGCTCAAGAAGCCCGGCATTACGCCGCACTCGCTCACGCACACCGCCGCGCTGATCTGGCTCAACGACGGGATGAGCGTCCACGAGGTCAAGCAGCGCATGCGCCACGGCACGCTCGACACGACGATGATCTACTTCAAGAAGCAGGGCCTGCTCACAAAAGAGGGGGACGACGACGCCTAGCCGATGCCCAAGCTTTGCCCTCACCTCATCCTCGAAGGCACGCGGCTTACACACAAGACCGACCTCGCCTTCGCGCTCAACCGGCACCCGCGCGTTGTGGGGCCGCGCAAGTACGAGTACCACTCGCCACTCGTCTCCGGCGAATGGTGCGCGTTCACCAACCACCCATGGGGGCGCGGGCTCATCAACTTCGCGCCGGAGGAAGAGCCACTGGCAATGGAGACCTACCGCGCGTGGGTCCACCTCATCGAACTCCAGCGATTCTACTCGTGGATCATCGATCGCTTCCACCTCTCGACCCAGCTCGTCCAGCAACAGCTGCACGGTCGGCACTACGATTTCGGCTGGCTCGAAGACCGACTCCGCCCGCTCAACTTCCGGATCATCCTCTGCACACGGCATCCGGACTCGTTCGAGGCCGCCCGCGCCGAGCGGCTGAAGGTGTCGGGTAGCCCGTCGCAGTACGACGACCTCACGCCGTTCCTCCGCGATCAGGACGTGCTGCGCGACCTCGCGACGGCGTCCTCGCTCCCGGTGTTTGAGATCGATGTCTCCGACGACGATGTGCCCCGCGCCGCCGACGCCATCGCCGACTGGCTCGCCGCCACGGATGGGCTCACGATGCCTGACGTACCGCACCCGCTGGCACCAACCACCGTGACGCCATGACCGTGCTCCTTGCCGGTGCCTCCGGCCTCGTCGGGCGGCACGCGCTCGACTTGCTCCTCGGTACGCCCGACTACACGCGCATCGTCGTCCCGACGCGACGTGACCTGACTGGGACCGACCGCCTCGGCCTCCTCGTCCAGCACCCGAACGTGACCCAGGTCCGCGTCGGCTTTGCGCGGCTGGAGGAGCACGCCGAGTCCCTCCGCGCCGACCACGTCCTCTGCGTGCTCGGCACGACGATTAAGCAGGCCGGGTCGCAGGTGCGGTTCCTGGAGATCGACCGCGACATCCCCGTGGCGCTCGCGCGGGTAGCGCATGCCCAGGGCGCGACGCGCTTCGCCTACGTCAGCTCGGTCGGCGCTGCGGAGGACGCGCGTACATTCTACCTCCGTTCCAAGGGCGAGACAGAGGCGCTGCTGCGTGGTGTCGGGTTCGAGAGTCTGACGTTGCTCCGCCCGTCGCTTCTGCTCGGCGACCGCGACGCGTTTCGGTGGGGAGAGCGGTTAGCCCAGGGTGCGATGCAACTCGTCCGGCCCCTGCTCAGCGCGCGGGCCCGTCCTGTTCATGCGGCGACTGTCGCTGCAGCGCTCGTGCAGGCCGTCCGCGAGGACCACGTCGGGCAACGCACCGCTGAGGGGAGGGCGCTGCTCGACCTAGCCGATGGCTGGCGGCGCGAGGTGCGCGGCTAGATGTCGGCGTCTGGACATCCGGACTTAGTCGTCGTCGTCGAGCGTGTCGGGGTCGATGAGGCCCATCCGCACGGCCTTCAGCACAGCCCGAACACCCGACGAGACCTGGAGCTTCTCGTAGATGTGCCGCATGTGCGAGTCGACGGTGTGTGGGCTCAGGCACAGTTCTTCCGCGATGCCGCGCTTCGAGAGGCCCCGCGCGAGGGCGTGCAGCACCTCGGTCTCGCGCTCCGTCAGCGGCGAGGGGCGTGGCGCGGCGAAGTAGGCGCTAATGTGGCGAGCGACGCCTGGCGAATAGTCTGCCACGCCCTCGGCAGTCTGCCGGATGGAGCGGAGCAACTGCGCAGGAGAGCCGCCTTTCACCACGTAGCCCGTCGCGCCTGACCGGAGTGCCTCGAAGAAGGTGGCGGGGTCGTCCTCCGTGGTGAGCATCAGGATCTCCGTGTCGGGTGCCGCCGCCCGTAGCTGCCGTGCTGCCGCGATGCCGCTCTCGCCAGGAAGGCGGATGTCCAGCACGATCAGGTGGGGAAAGGGTCCCGCGTAGCCTTCGTCTAGCGCTTCCCGGATGGGCGAAAAGTCGTCGAAGGTGCGTTCAAGCTGGAGGTCGGAGGCCCCCTCGACTAACAGGGCGAAGGCTGACTGGAAGCGCGGCTCGTCCTCCACGAGCCAGATCCTCACGGGCGCAGCGTGAGATCGTTCGGAGCGAGACGGTTCGGAGCGGGAGGATGGTCTCCAGTCGGCAGACATGGAGGCAACAGGCGCAGGCAGTACGGGCACGGGCGTAGGCGTGAGCGGCAAGGATGACGAGGAAAGTACATAGATATGCTACGTAACCGTCTCTATACCATCCCGCGACCGCGCCAAACAAGCGGTCACCGCCAGCTAGGCTGCATCGGAAAGACATCGTCAGGTAGGCGTGGTCTCGCGCTCGGTGAGCCGGTGGCGCGGTACGGTCAGGACGTACTCGACGCCCGCGCCTGGGGCACTGTGGGTTTGGAGGTGACCGCCGAGCGTGGCAGCCCGGCTGTGGAGGCTGCGCAGCCCGTATCCGGTCCGGTCCGGTACGCCGTCGCCTTGCGCGAGCAGGGGGTTGGTCGGTGCCGTCGTGGACGCACCGTACGCGAAGCCGTCCGGGAAGCCGCGTCCGTCGTCGGCCAGCGTGAGCACCAGGGCGTTGGCGTCGAGGGCGGCGTGCACGTGGACACGGCTCGCCTCGGCGTGCTTGGCGGCGTTGTGGAGGACCTCCTTGCAGAAAAACAGGAGGTGTTTGCGGGCCTGCATTCCGAGCGCCACCGTCCGGTCCCCCTCCACCTTGACGGTGACTTCCACGTCCGGGAGGAGCGCGTAGGCGACCTCCTCGACGCGGCGCATGAGGTCAGAGAGCCGGTCGCGCTCGGTGCCGATAACCCAGACCAAATCGCGGACAGCGGTGGAGAGCGCCTGGATGTGCTCCTGGCAGCGCGCTAGCAGCGCCTGGACGGCGTCGGGCGGGCGGGTCTCTACCAGGTCCTCGATGGCGTGCACCTGGATCCCGAGTGCTGCCACCTGGCTGTTGATGTCGTCGTGCAGGTCCTGCGCGATGCGGAGCCGGGTGCGCTCTACCTCCAGTCGGCGCGCGAGGTGATAGCGGTGGGCCGCCCATGCTCCGAACACCAGGAGCGCGAGCAGGAGCGCGAGGAACCAGGGTCGTAGCCAGATGGGGGCGAGCACCGTAAACGGGACGCTCGCCTCCTGCACCCCGACTATACCGAGGCTGCTCGTGGCGCGCACGCGGAATGTGTAGCGTCCCGGTCGCAGCTTCGAGAACGTCACGGTCCGGTCATCTCCGACCTCGGTCCAGGCATCAACGCCCCCATCGAGGCGGTAGGCGTAGCGCAGGCCTTCGGGACGGTG
>JBCDFO010000303.1:0-6097 GCA_039177895.1 Bacteroidota bacterium | reverse complement strand
TGGCCGCCGTGTGCCCGCCGTTCGAGGACGAGTAGACGGTCTCGGCGAACCGCCCGTCGAAGGTGAGCACGACGCCCTGCGTGGCGGCGGCGGCGGCGCGCGTGACGGCGGTGGTGCGGTCCGCGCCGTGGTAGACCTGATCGCTCGTGTGGTCCACAAGGTCGTAGGCCCCCCGCTTGCCACGCGAGCGGAGCGCGTAGGTACGGGCGAGCACTGCCTGGGCCTTCACGCCCTCCGGCTCGGCGAAGGGGTACTCGCCCGCCGTGACGCTGGCCACGTAGGCTTCAAGCGGGACCGTGTTGACGAGCTGGAGCCGTCCGCGGTCGTCCTCGATGCGGAAGGTGCCGTCGTAGCGCCGCGTGAGGCGTCCCGCCGTGACGGTCGTGCTGCCCCCGAGGCCCGGCGCAAGGTGGAGCGCGCGCACCGAGACGACGCGGCGGGGGAGGTAGACGTAGATGCGCCCGTGCTCGGCCTTGATCTCCACGTCGGCACCGGGCGCGAGCGTGGCGATGAGCGACGCGTCGAGGGCGTCGGTAAGCGTGAGCCCAGCCTCGGTGCCCTGGACCGTCACGGCACGCGGGGCCTGCTTCTCCAGCACCCGCACCCGCACCTCGCTCGCGATGACGAGGTCGTCCGGAGCAGGCGTTGGCACGGCCCCTATCGCCGGGGACAGGCCGACGAGCAGCAGCACGAAGAGAAACCACGCCGGTACGCGGACCGGTACGCAGAGGCGCGCAGGCATCGCTGGGATAGCGGTAGCGGTGGAAATGGCGGAGTGAGGTCAGAGACTACGGAAATCGTGCCAGCCAGCCCACGGTTCGACGCGAAAACCCACGCCGACTCTGAGAATCCAGTTCGGGCGCTGTGCTTCGAATGGGTTGTGTCGCAGTGAGGCCGTGTCGCGGTGAGGTCGTAGGGCTCCGCTGGACGTCTTTCAGGCGATCATGGCCTCGCAGCCCCGATCTGCTCCTTCAGCCTTCTCCCTTCGCACTTCTGACTTCCGGCTCGTCACAGGCTCAGCCGTTCGCGGAGCGCCTTCGAGCGGCTGCGGCTGGCAAGCACCTCGTGGCCGCCGGCCATCAGGAGCTTGTAGCGCCCGCTGAACCACGACACCATCTCGCGGATGTGGTCGAGGTGCACGAGCGCGGAGCGGTGGACGCGCATGAAGTGCGCCGGGTCGAGGCGCGCTTCGAGCGCGTCGAGGGGATGGGCAATGACGTAGCGTGTGACCGACGGCGGGCCGTCGCCGGGCTCGTCGAGGATGTAAAGGCTCGTCAGCCCGTCGTGCACCTCCGCCGCGACGAGCCGCTGGACGGCCACCACGGTGAAGCGGTCGCGGCCGGGGATCGAGAGTTGCCGCAGGTAGTCCTCCTCGGGGGGCGCGCCCGGCTGTGCGGCTGCCCCGGCCTGCTGCTCCAGCGATTCGAGTAGGTCGGCTACGCGGTCGAGGTAGGCCGCCTGGGTGGTCCCGCTCTCGGCGCTGCGCGCGAGCGCCTCCACCCGGTCCACGGTGTCGGCAAGCTGGTCCGCCTCGACGGGCTTGAGGAGGTAGTCGACGGCGTTCGCCCGGAAGGCATCCACCGCGCGGTCGTCGTGCGCCGTCACGAAGACGACGTGCGGGCGCGGCGGGGCGAGCCGCTCGGCGACTGCGAACCCATCGAGGCCGGGCATCTGGATATCCAGAAACAGCACGTCGGGGGCGGCTCCCTCGGCTTGCGCCGCCGCGACGCGGTCGAGCGCCTCGACGCCGTCCTCTGCCTCGCCGACCAGGTCGAGTCGTCCGGCCTCCACGAATGGGGCGAGCAGGCGCGTCAGGCGCTGGCGGGCAAGCGGCTCGTCGTCGACGATCAGGGCGCGGAGGGGGCGGGAGTCAGCCATCGGAGAGGACGGGGGTGGATGGGGTGAGGGGGAGGCGAAGCGTCGAGGTCGTGCCCGCGCCGGGGGTACCGTCTACGTGGAGGAGGTCGCCACGACCATAGAGCTGCGTGAGGCGGTCGTGGACGTTACCGAGCCCGACGCCGTAGAATGCAGTGGGGTCGCTGGGGTCGTGTGCGAGGCCAACGCCTGTGTCGGCGACGCGGAGCACGAGAGCGTCGCCATCGCCGGATAGCGGACGGTCTGCCTCGGTCAGCGTCGCCGTGATCGTGACCTGACCTCCGCCGCGTTGGCGTTCGATGCCGTGCTTGACCGCGTTCTCGGTGAGCGTCTGGAGCGCGTACGCGGGGACCGGATGCTCCAGCAGCGCCTCCGGCACGTCGATCTCGATCTGGAGGCGGTCGCCGAAGCGGGCCTGCTCCAGCGCGAGGTACTCGCCGACGAGCCGCACCTCGTCGCGCAGCGGCACGAACGGCTGGCCGCTCGTGGTGAGGACATGCCGGAAGATGCGCGCCAGCCGCTCGACGTTGGCCTCGGCGTCGCCCGGCCGCTCGGCGATCAGCGCCGCGATGGTGTTAAGCGCGTTGAAGAGGAAGTGGGGGTTGATCTGCGCGCGGAGGGCCGTGAGCTGCGCCTCGGCGTGCTGCCGCACAAGCGCCTTCTCCCGCTCCACGAGCCTGAGGCGTTCGAGCGCCAGCGCAAGCTGCGCCGCGAGCGCTTTGAGCTGCTCCACGTCGTCGAGGCTGAACACAGCGCGGCGCGCGCGCTTCGCCCCGAGGGCCAGCATCCCGAGGGGGACAGGCTGGGTGCGCACGTCAGCCACGACCGGGACGGCGAGGGCAAGGCCTAGGTCGCGCAGCCGCTGGTCGGCGTCGGGGGGTAGGGGACGCTCGTTGAGCTCGGGGTTGCGCGTCCACACGCAGGCTGGGTCGCCGGGGCCGTGCAGCAGCAGGTCGAGGTGGGTCCGGGTGAAGTGCGGCGGACGGCGGCGATAGGACCCCTCAATCCAGGCGTCAGCCTCGACGTCCTCTCCTGGGCTCTCGTCTCCCACATTCTGAAGAAAGACCGCGAGGGAGCTTACCCCGAGCGCCTCGCCGATGTCGGTGGCCGTCTCGTCGGCGAGACGTTGCGGCTGGAGGATATGACGGACGCGCTCGCTGAAGCGGTCGAGGCGGCGGCGGGCGCGCTGCCGCTCGGTGAGGAGCAGCGCGCCGAAGCGAGCCCGCAGCAGCCGCAGCCCCCACGCGGCGAGGAGGACGAGCAGCAGGAGCCACACGCCGAGGATCGGGGAGGGCACGGGGACGCCGTCATAGAGCCGCCGCAGCCCCTCCACGCCGCCCACGAAGACGAAGAACAGCACGCCTAGCCCTGCCGCGTAGGTGAGCCCGCGCGGCAGCACGTCCGTCTTGCCGTAGCGGAGCGTCGCCGCCGTGACCAGCCCGACGGGCATGAGCGAGAGCACCTGCAGCGCGACGACTAGCCACCCGGCGCGCAGGTCCGTCGCCACGTCGGCCTCCGGCAGTCCGCCGAGCGCCACCACAGCCCCGGTCACGGCGACGAGAAACACGATCAGGCTCCCAACCCGGCTCCATCCGAGCGAAACGGCAGGCAGCGCCTCCGCCTCGTCCCTGTCGTCGGCGCGGTGCCACAGCAGCGACAGCCCTGTCGCCAGCGCGACGTAGCAGCACACGTAGAACAGGATCGGCGCGATGAGGGCCTCCGTGGTGACAGGCCCGAACGTGCCTACGAGCGAGTCGAGCACGACGCCTAGCCCGAGCACGACGCTCGGGAGGAAGATCAGCCAGCGCGCTCGCCGTACCGCCCTGTCGCGTGCCTCGCCGAGCACGACGAACAGCAGCAGCGCCGGGAACGCGATCCAGCCCGCGAGCGAAACGACCGTGAGCGCCCGGAACGCGAGCGTGTACGCTGGGGCCATTGGCGGCCCGATCAGTGTGAGCGCGGCCAGACGGAGGCCGTGGCCGAGCGCCCACACCGCGGCCGTGGCCAGGAGCGCCACCACGCCCCACGTCCGACGCGACCGCGCGCTCAGCGGTGCTACGATGCCGAGCGCGAGCAGCGTCAGGAACGCCGCGATCCCGAAGCCCCACAGTGACACCTGCCACAGCGCCGCCGAGAGCGGATACACGAACGTCGGGTAGCGTGTCAGCGTCACCGTCAGCCGGACCGGGACGGTGCCGCGCGTGACCTCGTAGACGACCGCCGCGCCCGGCGGGAGCCCCGCGATGCCGCGCTCCACGTCGTCGGCGTTGAAGAACTGCTGGCCGTCGACCATGAACAGCACGTCGCCGGTGCGGAGGCCCGCCTCGTAGGCCGAGCCGCGCGGGTCCACGTAGGCCGCGACGATCTCGCCGTCGCGGTCGGCCCAGCGCGCCCAGTCGAAGCCGCGCGGCGGGGCGGCCTCCAGCGGCGCGCCGACGAGCCGGGCCGTCTCCAGCCAGTCGTACACGAGCGCGCCCACCGGGGCCAGCGTCGTCACCACGAGCGCCGCCACGGCGAGGCGCAGCAGCCAGGGCGAGGGCGTACGAGCGGAGGTGGACATGGCAGCGAGGCAGGCGAGCGCCGAAACATACGCCGCCTACCGAGCGGAGAGCCCTCGTTGTGCCGCTATGAAGCCGTCTCGAGCACAACGCCGTCGCGCCCGGCGAGGCGCTGCATGGCGCGCATGACCTCGGGGACGGGGTCGATCACGGCGGTGCGGCTCCGCAGGCGGACGGGGCGGGGGACGGCCGGGTGCGCCACCTCGAAGTAGAGCTTCTTCTCGCCGCGGTTCTGCTCGCACAGGTGCGCGAAGGCCTCCAACTCTTCGGCGTCCGTCGCCTCCGCATCGAGACGGATCGTGATCGCCTTGACGAGTTCGTCGCGGACGCGCCACATCGGGAGCAGGTCGCGCGCGATGAGCTTGAGGCCGCCGCGGTTCTCGGCCTTGCCGCGGATGAGCAGCACCTCGTCCACCTTCAGGAGGTGCTGGTGCTTCTCGAACGTGTTGGAGAAGAGCACGACCTCGCACGCGCCCTCGGTGTCTTCGACGGAGAGGAACGCCATGGGGCGGCCGCTCTTGGTCGTCCGCCGCGTGACCTCCGTAACGATGCCGCAGACGGCGGCGTCGCTGCCCTCCTGCACGTGCTCGGTGTCGCTGAGCTTGACCGACGAGAAGGTGCGCGCCTCCGCAGCATAGTCGTCGAGTGGGTGGCCGGAGACGTAGAACCCGATCAGGTCGCGCTCTTCGCGGAGCTTCTGGCCGCGCCCCCACGGCTCCACCATCGGCAGCGCAGGCTCGAAGTTGGCCCCGCCGATCCCGGCCTCGCCGAAGAGCGAGTTCTGCCCGGCGGCCTCGTTGGCCTGCGCCTTCTGCGCGTACTGCCACGCGAGGTCAACGGCCTGCACGAGCTGCGCGCGGTGGCCTTCGAGGCTGTCGAGCGCCCCCGCCGCCGCGAGCGCTTCCACGGTGCGCTTGCCGACGGCGCGGAGGTCGAGCGACTTGCACAGCGTAAAGATCGACGTGAAGCGCCCGCCTTCCTTCTCCCGCCCAGCCTCGATGGCTTCCACTGCGCCATGCCCGACGCCCTTGATCGCGCCGAGGCCGAAGCGGATGCAGTGCTTCCCGTTGACCGTTTCCACGGTGAAGTAGTCGCGCGACGTGTTCACGTCCGGCGGCAGCAGGTCGATGCCCGCTGAGCGCGTCGCGTCGAGCGCGATGGCGAGCTTCTTCGAGTCGGCCATTTCCGTCGTGAGCACGGCGGCCATGAACTCGGCCGGGTAGTGCGCCTTGAGGTACGCCGTGTGGTACGCGACGACGGAATAGGCCGCCGAGTGCGAGTTGTGGATGATCAGCCCGTCCGCGACAAAGTTGTGGTCATGCTCGACGGTCAGGTCATAGGTGTCACGCTCGCCGAGCGGTGTGATTGCGATGACCTCATCCCAGAACACATCGCTCTCGGCGACAGCGGCGAGGCGCTCTGATGCAAAGAAGCGAGCCAGCTTGGCAATGGTTGAGCGACGAAAGCCCCGCTTGCCCTTCGAACCGGACCCATAGAACTCCTTCACTGAGACGCCCGCCTGCGCTTCGAGCGCCGTCCACGTTAGCCCGAGCGCCTGCCGCTCTTCGTTCACCCACGCGCGAACGTCGGCGGGGACGGTGTCTTTGCTCGTCAGCCCACGCGTCGTAGAGGCGGCATAGCGACGGAGTTCCTCGACCTGTGCG
>JBCDFO010000302.1:0-6116 GCA_039177895.1 Bacteroidota bacterium | reverse complement strand
CCGGCCTTGGCGAGCAGGAGGTCGGCGTGGCCGTGGTAGTGCCCCTCGAACTTGACCACCTTGTCGCGGCCAGTGTACGCCCGCGCGGCGCGGACCGCGCTCATGGCCCCCTCTGTCCCCGAGTTCACGAACCGCAGCCGCTCCATCGACGGGTAGACGCCCTTGATGAGCTCGGCGAGCTCCACCTCCAGCGGGCTCGGCGCGCCGAAGCTGCTACCCAGAGCGACCTGCTCGGACACGGCCTGCGTGACAGCCTCAGGCGCATGGCCGAGGAGCAGCGGCCCGAACGACAGCACGTAGTCGATGTAGCGGTTGCCGTCCACGTCGATGAGGTAGGCCCCCTCGCCGCGCTCGATGAAGCGCGGGACGCCGCCGACAGATTTGAAGGCGCGGACGGGCGAGGAGACGCCGCCGGGCATGAGGCCCTGCGCCGTCTCGAACAGCGAAGCGGAGCGGGCGACCGTGGACGAGGATGCGATCTGACTCATGGCGGACGGTACGAGGAGAGGGAACGGGAAAACAGAGGAAAACGGGGACGGCCTCACCGGACAGAGCCTGGTGAGGCTCCGGGTAAGGCCGCGTAACAGACGGATCAGGGCGCTTGGGCGAGGAGCCGAACGAGGCCAGAGCGCAGCAGCGCCTCGGCCTCAGCCTCCGCCTGCGCGATCACGTCGGGCAGCCCGACGCCGCGAAGCGAGGCTCCGGCCAGCGCCAAACCGGGGAATCGTGCCAACGCCGTGTCGAGGGCCGCGAGGCGCTCCGGGTGGCCGAGCGTGTAGCGGGGCTGCACGTCGCGCCAGCGGTGGACGGCGGTGACGACGGGCGCACCGGTCCATCCGAGGCGCGCACGGAGGTGCGCGATGGCGGCATCCACCGCCTCGGCGTTGGAGAGGCGATCCGCCTCAGTCGGACGCAGGAAGACGCGCGCCAGGTCGTGGCCAGCGGGAGCCGTGCCCGGGTGTTTGCGCGAGAGCATCGTGACGGCCTGGACGGGCCCGCCCTCGGCACCGGGCACGAGCCACCCCGAGGCATCCGGCGGCACGCGCGCTGCGCCCGTCTCGAAGCCGACGATGACTGCCGCCCCGCTCGCGACGGGGATGGCTGCCAGCGGGTGCACGAACGCGTTGTCCAGCGGAGCGAGCACGCGTGCGGCGGCCGGAGCGGGCAGCGCGACGAGGACCGTCGGCGTATCGTGCGTCGTGCCGTCCGCGCGTCGCACGCGGTAGCCGCCGTTGGTGCGTGCCTGGACGGCTTCGACCGGGGCTGCGGTCTCGATCCGAACGCCCGAGGTGCGTAGGTCGTCAGCCAGCGCCTCCACGAGCGCCTCCATGCCGCGCACTGGGCGGCGGAAGGGGGACACGCCCGCAACGCTCGGCGGGGGAGCGCCGCCGCGTAGGCGCAGCATCGGTCCCTGGCGCTCGCGCTGATGGAGGTGCGGGAGCGTGGAGCGCAGCGAGATCGGCGCGTCGGACCCATACAGCCCTCCGAGCAGCGGCTCGATGAGGCCGTCCCACGCGCCGCGTCCGAACCGGCGGACGGCGAAGTCCTCCAGGCTCTCGTCGTCGTCGGAGGCGCGGGCGCGCACGAGCGGCTCCAGCGCAGCACGGAGCCGCGCGCCCAGGCTCAGCGCTGGCGTGCGGAGGAGCGGACCGAGTTGGCTCGGGACGAGACCAGTCAGCCCAGCAGGGAGTGGGTGCAACCGGCCCCGGCGCTGGATGAGCGCGCGCCCCTGGGTGGAAGCCGTCTCGACGCCCAGCGCCTCGCAGAGTGCCAACGCGACAGGCTTGCGGACGAGAAACACGTCGGGCCCCACGTCCGCTGTGAAGTCGCCCAGGCGCAGCGTGCGCACGACGCCGCCCAGCCGGTCCATGGCTTCGAGCACACGCACACGTGCCCCCCCGGCGGCGAGCCTGCGCGCAGCAGCGAGGCCAGCGATACCGCCCCCGACTACGATCACGTTGGTGTCGATCATGTTGGTGTCCACGGCCCTGTCGGTCACGGCACTAAGCGGCGGCGCTGGCTTCCGCCGGAGCACCCGCGTCGACCGTGCCTGCGGGCATCGGCATTGTGGGCGTGGGCGCGATCTCGGCGCGCACGTCCGACTCGATCCAGCCAGCGGCGGCGGCCTTCTCCTCGACCAACTCGGCGAGCAGCGTGGTGTAGCGCACGTCGTCGTTGAGGCTCGGCGGGCGGACCAGCGTCACGCCGTTCTCCTCCGCCGCTTCCCTCGCCTCGATGTCGATGTCGAACAGGATCTCGACGTGGTCGCTCACGAAGCCGATGGCCAAGCTCACCACCTTGTCGATGCCGCGTTCCTGCTTGAGGGCGGGGACGTGGTCTTCGAGCTGCGGCCCGAGCCACGGCTCCGGGCTGCGGCCCTCGGACTGGTAGCTCCAGCTCCACTGGTCCTCGCGCAGCCCCGCGCGCTCGGCGATGAGCCGCGCTGTCGTCCAGAGTTGGTGCTGGTAGGGGTCACCCATCTTGAGGATGCGCACGGGCAGGCTGTGCGCGCTCAGGACTACGTGCACGTCGTCGCGCTCGTCCTCAGGGAATTCCGCGATGCCCTGCCGCACGCGGTCGGCGAACGCCTCGATGAGCAGGTCGGCGTCGAAGTAGGCGTCGACGTAGGTGAAGTCGATGGACCCGCGGTAGAGGTCGAGCCCCGCCTGCACCTTGGCCTGGTACTTCGCAATCGACATGGACGAGAAGTGTGGGGCGAGCACGATGGCGACGGCGCGCTCGATGCCGTCGTCGATCATCTGCCCGACCGTCTCTTCGATCCACGGAGCCCAGTGGCGCATGCCGAGGTAGGCCTTGAACCGCGCAGGCTTGCCGGGCGGGTTGAGGGCGGCCATCGCGCCGTCGATCTGGGCCTGGGTCAGCCCCATGATGGGCGACGCGCCGCCGATGGAGCGGTAGTTGTTCGTGATCTCGTCCAGGACGGCGGTCGTCGTCGGGCGGCCGTGGCGGATGTCGGAGAGGTAGCCCGCGATCTCGTCGAGGGACTCAGGGCCGCCGTAGGCCATGAACAGGACGCCGATCGGAGGTGCAGGAGTGGTAGGCATCGGTCTGAGAAGGGAACGGTCTGGAAGAAGGGATAGGGTAAAAGGGTGGCGCGCACCGAGGCGCTGCGCTAGACGGCGACGGCCTCGGCGGTGCGCTCGTGGACGTAGTCGGTGAGGCGCGCGACGGCGTCGGGCGGCGTGCTCGGGACGAGGCCGTGGCCGGTGTTGAAGACGTGGCCGCGCTCGGGGGCCTCGTTGAGCACGCGGTCGGCCTGCGCCCTGAGCTCGCGCCAGGGCGCTTGCAGGAGGTACGGGTCGAGGTTGCCCTGAAGCGGCAGCCCCTCCGGTCGCGTCATCGCGACGCGCGCCGCAGCCTCGGTGAGCGACGGCCCCGCGTCCACCCCGATGGCGTCGCCGCCCGCCGCCGCGATGGCGTCGAGGTGGCCCGCCGTGCCGGTCGTGAAGTGGATGACGGGGAGGCCCGTCCGCTTGGCAATGGCGATCAGCTTGGCGGTGTACGGCGCGGCGAAGCGCTCGTAGTCGTAGCGCGAGAGCGCGCCCGCCCACGAGTCGAACACCTGGAGCGCGTCGGCCCCGGCCTTGGCCTGCTCACCGAGGAAGCTGCCCGCGACGGTCACGAGCTTGTCCATGAGGCGGCGCCACGCGGCGGGCTCGGTGTACATGAACACGCGCGTGCGCTCGTACTTCTTCGAGCTACCGCCCTCGATGGCGTAGGCGGCGAGCGTGAACGGGCAGCCCGCGAAGCCGAGCACGGGCGTGCGGTCGCCCAGTTCTTCTTTCACGAGCCGGATCGCCTCGGGCGTCCACGGCATCGTCTCCGCAGCGGGCGGCGTCGCAAGCAGATCAACGGCCTTCGTGGACCGGATCGGGTTGTCGATGACGGGCCCGACCCCGGCCTCAAAGCGCAGCTGGAGGCCCATCGTTTCGAGCGGAGGGAGGAGGTCCGAGTAGATCACGGCCGCGTCGAGGTCGAAGCGCCGGAGCGGCTGCAGCGTGATCTCGGCCGCGATTTCGGGCGTCTTGACCATCGTGAGAAAGTCGTGGTGCTCGCGGACGGCGCGGTACTCGGGGAGGTAGCGCCCGGCCTGGCGCATGAACCAGACGGGGGTCGCGTCGACGGGCTCGCCCCGGAGGGCCTGGAGGAAGCGGGACATGGATCGAGAAATGGGATGGGCTAGGGGCGGAGCCTCCTGCACTGGAGGGAGGCTCCTGAGGGAGGTGAACAGCGAGACGATGTGAGGAAGCGCGGCAGACCGATCAGTGGCCGGAGCCCTGGTGGTCGAGCGCCCAGGTGAACGGCCCGGCGCTCTGCCACACGGCGCGGCCGACGAAGAAGGGCCCGAGCCGGTCGATGAACTCGGCCGTCTGGCGCGTAGCGCGCATCTTCTGCACGACGGCGGAGAGCGGGTGGAGATCCTTCCCGACGAGCCCCGCGACGAAATCGTTGTCGTTGGGGTCGAGGCCGTGGCAGGCGAGGCGCACGTCGTGGGCGTAGTCGCCCCGGCCGAAGGCGCGGCCGATGCCGCCGTGCTCCATCAGCATGCGGCGCTGCTCCTCGCGCGGCTCGCGCTCGAACCGGCCGCTGCGACGAAGCGGATACCATACCGCCCACGGCCACGCCGGGTTCGCAATCGTCTTGACTGGCTTGGCGACGAGCGCCCCGATGAGGTCTTGCTCATAGCCGATGGAGTAGGTGCGGCCCAGCATCGTGAGGGCGGGCAGCGGCGTGAGGCTCGCGAACGGAGCCGAGAGGTGGAGCGCGCGGCCGTCCTCCGCGAAGAACGCCGGGTCCTCGTGAAACGTGACCACGGCCACGCCGCGCGGGTCCTGCACGCCTTGGTAGACGGCCCCGCCCACGCCCGCCGCCTCGGCAGCCTCTGCGAGCGGCATCGGGTCCGTGCAGCCCGTGTAGGCGAGCAACTGGACGAACAGGCGACGGTCGAGCGTCTGTAGCTCGCCATCCGCGGTCTTGCCACGCTCGGCGAGGCTGAGACCCTTGGATGCGGTGCTGTCCGAAGCGGACGCCTCAGCCGGGCGTGCGCCGGAGGGCGTGCTCTCGGACGCGGGAGGCTTGGACGGGGGCGCAGCGGCGGTTTGGAGGTCGAGAGGCATAGCGGGAAGAGGTTAGCGAGACGCTTCGGCGAGCCACCGGGCGGCGTCGAGGGCGTAGTAGGAGATCACGAGGTCGGCACCGGCGCGGCGGATGCCGGTCAGGGTTTCGAGGACAGCGCGGCGCTCGTCCAGCCAGCCGCGTGCGGCGGCAGCCTTGAGCATGGCGTACTCGCCCGAGACGTGGTAGGCGGCGAGCGGCCGGTCCGGGAACGCGTCGCGGATGCGGCGGAGGACGTCGAGGTAGACGACGGCGGGCTTGACCATGAGTATGTCGGCCCCCTGCGCAACGTCGAGGGCGGCCTCGCGGAGCGCCTCGCGGGCGTTGGCGGGGTCCATCTGGTGGGTCCGGCGGTCGCCGAAGGCGGGGGCGCTCTCGGCCGCGTCGCGGAACGGCCCGTAGAACGCCGAGGCATACTTCACGGCGTAGCTGAGGATGCCCACGTCGGTGAAACCCCCGGCGTCAAGCCCATCGCGGATCGCGCCCACCACGCCGTCGATCATGGACGAGGGGGCGACTAGGTCGGCCCCGGCGCGTGCGTGGCTGATGGCGGCGGCTACGTGCTGCGGCAGCGAGCCCACGAGGTCGATGTCGCCATCCGCCGCGAGGACGCCGCAGTGCCCGTGGTCGGTGTACTCACAGAGGCAAACGTCGGTGATGATCGCTAGCCCGAGGTCGGCCTCGCGCAGCGCCCGCGCCGCACGCTGGACGGCCTCGGCGTCATCGGCCGCAGCGGTTCCGCAGGCGTCTTTTTGGTCGGGAATGCCGAAGAGGAGCACGCCGCCGAGGCCCGATTCGGCCGCTCGCTCCGCCTCACGCTCCGCCTCATCGACGGAGAGCTGATAGACGCCGGGCATCGATGCGATCTCGTCCCGGCGCCCCGTCCCTGCCTTAACAAACAGCGGCAGGATGAAGTCAGCCGGAGCCAAGCGCGTCTCGCGGGCCAGGCGGCGCACGGCGGCGTTCGTCCGGAGGCGCTG
>JBCDFO010000301.1:0-6120 GCA_039177895.1 Bacteroidota bacterium | reverse complement strand
CCCGCACCCGGACCTCCTGCGGCTCTTCCACGCCGAGGGGCTCGGCTTCGAGTGCGTCTCGCCCGGCGAGGTCCGCCACGTCCTGAGCGTGCTGCCCGACCTCAACCCGGCGGCGATCCTCTTCACGCCCAACTTTGCGCCCCGCTCGGAATACGCCTGGGCCTACGATGTGGGCGTCCGCGTGACGCTCGACAACGCCTATGGCCTCGTCCACTGGCCCGAGGTCTTCGCCGGGCGCGACCTCATCGTGCGCGTCGATCCGGGCGAGGGCTATGGGCATCACGAGCACGTCCGCACGGCCGGGCGTGCGTCGAAGTTCGGCATCGCGCCGCAGGATCTGCCGGAGGTCGCCGACCGCGTCCGCGAGCTTGGTGCGCGCGTCGTGGGGCTGCACGCGCACGTCGGAAGCGGGATCGCCGAGACGCACGTGTGGGCTGAGACGGCTGCGGCGCTCGCCCGCTACGCCCCGCTCTTCCCCAACGCGGCGGTGCTCGACCTCGGCGGTGGCCTCCCCGTCCCCGACGATCCCGGAGCCGCGCGCTTCGACGTAGAGGCGGCCGCCGCGCACCTGGCTACGTTCCAGCAGGACCACCCGCGCTTCGGACTGTGGCTGGAGCCGGGCCGCTACCTCGCCGCTGAGGCGGGCGTGCTGCTCGCCCGCGTGACACAGCTCAAGGCGAAGGGCGACACGGTCTACGTCGGCGTGGACGCGGGCATGCACACGCTCATCCGCCCCGCGCTCTACGGCGCGCGCCACGAGATCGTCAACCTGACGCGGCTGGCCGAGCCGAACGCCATTACCGCCGAGATCGTCGGCCCGATCTGCGAGACAGGCGATGTGCTCGGCCGCGCCCGTCGGCTCCCCGAGACGCAGGAGGGGGACGTGCTCCTCATCGCCAACGCCGGGGCCTACGGGCAGGCGATGGCTTCGCGCTACAACCTCCGCGAACCGGCCGCCGAGTCGGTGCTGAGATAGCGCGTCCCGTCCGCGCGCCGTATGCGGCGACGTTCGCGGGATGGGTGCGACGTTCGCGGGATGGGTGCACACGTCCTGAGGGAGCAGACCCCTCGTTTCTGCTCCGTTCAGCAGTTGGAGAGATTGGGTACGGTCCCACGTGCACCGCACCCCTATCATGCCCGACACGTTGCCCCTACGCTGTGTTGTCTGCGCCTCCCATGCCCGCGACCGCTGCCCCTAGTCCGTTTGCTGTCAGGACCGCTGAAGCCTGGTGGCATGCCCGCTGCGATGAACTCCTCACGCTCGCCACGGAGGCGACGCCGCACTACGTCTACGACCTGGCAACCGCGCAGGCTGCGGCCGAACGGCTGCGGAGCCTCGCGCCCATCGCGCGGGTGTTCTACGCGATCAAGGCGAACCCGCACCCGGCGCTGCTGCGCGCGTTCCACGACGCCGGGCTCGGCTTCGAGTGCGTCTCGCCCGGCGAGATCGCCCAGGTCTTCGACACGGTCCCCGACCTCGACCCCGCGCGCGTCCTCTTCACGCCCAACTTCGCGCCGCGCTCGGAATACGCCTGGGCCTTCGCACGCGGCGTCCGCGTCACGCTCGACAACGCCTACGGCCTCGACGCCTGGCCCGAGACGTTCGCGGGCCGCGACCTCTTCCTGCGCATCGACCCCGGCGAGGGCTATGGGCACCACGCGCACGTCCGCACGGCGGGCGTGACCTCGAAGTTTGGCATCGCGCCGGAGGACCTGCCACGCGCAGCAGCCCGCGCCCGCGAGATCGGAGCGCGCATCGTGGGGCTCCACGCGCACGTCGGCAGCGGCGTGGACCACCCGACGGCGTGGATCGAGACGGCCGAGACGATGGCGCGCATCGCCGACCTCTTTCCGGAGGTCCGCGTGTTCGATCTGGGCGGCGGGCTGCCCGTCCCGAGCCGTCCTGGCACTCCCAGCTTCGACGTGAACGAGGCGGCGGCCCTGCTCCAGCCGTTCCACGACGCGCACCCCGAGATCGAGCTGTGGCTGGAGCCGGGGCGCTACCTCGCTGCCGAGGCGGGCGTGCTGCTGGCGAGGGTGACGCAACTGAAAAGCAAGGGCGAGGTCACCTACGTCGGTGTCGATGCGGGCATGCATACGCTGCTGCGCCCGGCGCTCTACGGGGCCTACCACGAAGTCGCGAACCTCACCCGGCTCGATGCGCCTACGGCGATCACCGCCGAGGTCGTCGGGCCGATCTGCGAGACGGGCGACGTGCTAGCCCGCGCCCGTGCGCTGCCGGAGACGCAGGAAGGCGATGTCCTCCTCATCGCCACGGCCGGAGCCTACGGGCAGGCGATGGCTTCACGCTATAACCTCCGCGAACCGGCCCGCGAGACGGTACTATGAGGCTTCTCCGCTCCGCGCGTCTACGCCATGCTATTCCGTACCCCCGCCCACGCTACGACCGCGTTCGCTCTCGGGACGCTCGCCATCGTCACCACGGCGCTCGTGCTGAGCGCCCGGCTCGCGAGCCTCGACAACCCCGAGGCGCTGGCGGTCGGCATCGCGCTCGACCTCGTGGTGCTGGTGCCGACCCTGTTCTACGTCCTTGTGGCGCGTCCACGCGGCTGGTCGGCCGCGACCGTGCTGCCGGTGGTGCTGCTGGGTGCCGTTCTCGCGGGGGCCGTGCTGCCGGACGCGTTCGCGAAGGTGCTCCGTCCCGTCTACATCGCCATCCCGCTGGTGGAGGGTGCCCTGGCCGTCGTGATCCTGGCACGGATGGGGCGGGTCGTGCGGACCTATCGGGCACAGCCTCCTGGCGACGTGCTGGCGCGGCTGCGGGCCGCCCTCCGGTCGGTACTCCCGCGAGGTGCCGCCGAGGCCGTGGCGTACGAGGCGGCGCTGTTCCGGTATGCGCTCGGCCCCACGGTACCGGCTCCTGCCAGCAGTGACACCAGCACCCCCTTTTCGAGCCACCGGACGAGCAGCTATCGCTTTCTCCTCATCGCCGGGCTGATCGGCGGGAGCGTCGAACTCATCGGCGTTCACTTCTTGCTGCTGCACCTCGCACCCGGCTGGGCTTGGCTGCACCTCCTCGTTTCGGCGTACGCGCTCGTGTGGCTCATCGGCGACTACCGCGCCTTCCGCCAGCGCCCCACGACGGTGACGCCTGACGCCGTGCGCCTGAACGCGGGCCTGCGCTGGAGCGCCGAGGTGCCACTCGCGCAGATCGACGAGGTGCGGCGCATCACGAAGGCCAGCGCGCTCGCCGATGCGGAGGGCTACCTCAGCCTCGGCGGGGTGGACACCCCGCAGCTGCTCCTCGTGCTCCGCGCACCGGTCGAGGTCGTCGGGCCGTACGGCATCCGCAAGGACGCGTCGCTGCTCGGCGTCCGCGTCGATGAGCCCGAAGCATTCGCGCAGGCGCTCATCGCGCCCGGCCCACCCAGTGATCCGAACTGAGTCACAGGTCGGCCTCAGCGCCAGACCCGCGACCCCGGACCCACGACTCCGGACCCACGACTCCGGACCCACGACTCCGGACCTGTGACCTTACACGAACGCGCTCTCACCCGTGATGGCGCGGCCGACGATGAGGCTGTTGATCTCGCGGGTGCCCTCGTAGGAGTAGATCGCCTCGCAGTCGGCGACGAAGCGGCCGACGTGGTGCTCCAGCAGGATGCCGTTGCCGCCGAGGAGCTCGCGCGCCCAGCCGACCGTCTCGCGGCACTTGACCGTGCAGAACGCCTTCGCGAGCGACGCCTGCTCGTTGTTCATCTGCCCGGCCTCCTGCAACTGCGTCAGGCGCATCGCGAGGCAGCCTGCGGCGGTCACGTTGCCGAGCATCCGCACGAGGAGGTCCTGGACGAGCTGAAAGCCCGCGATCGGGCGGCCAAACTGCTGGCGCTGCTTCGCGTAGTCGAGCGCGAGTTGGTAGGCCCCCGCCGCGCAGCCGACGGCCTGCCAGGCAACGCCCACGCGCGTCATCTTGAGCACGCGCGCCGTGTCGCGGAAGCTGTTGGCACCCTCCAGTTTCGCATCAGCCGGGATGCGGCAATCGTCCATCGTGAGGATGGCGTTCTGCACCACGCGCAGCGCCATCTTGTTCTCCATCTTCTCTGCCGAGAAGCCAGGCGCGTCGGCCTCGACGAGGAAGCCCTTGATCTGGTTGTCGGCCTCGTCGCGCGCCCAGACGATGTTCACGTCGGCGAAGGTGCCGTTGCCGATCCACTTCTTCTGGCCGTTGAGCACCCACGTATCCCCGTCGCGGCGGGCGGTGGTGCGCATCTCGCGCGAGATCGCGCTGCCCACGTGGGGCTCGGTCAGCCCGAACGAGCCGATCTTGTCGAGCGTCTGCATCGCGGGGAGCCAGCGCTCCTTCTGCGCGTCCGAGCCGAGGAGGTAGACCGAGCCCATCGCGAGGCCGCTCTGGACGCCGAAGAAGGTGCCCATCGAGGGGTCGTACTCCGAGATGGTCCGCTCGACGAGCCCGTTGAGGACCTTCGAGCCGCCCAGGCAGCCGTAGCCGTCGTAGGGGAGCCCGAAGATGCCCGTCTCGGCGAACGCCGGGAGGAGGTCGTGCGGGAAGGACGCCCGCATCCAGTGGTCGTTGATGACGGGGACGACCTGCGTTTCCATAAACGCTCGCACGCGGTCCACGACGGCGCGCTCCTCGTCGGTGAGGAGGGCTTCGAGGACGTAGAAGTCGGCATCGGAGCCGGGCAGGGCGGCGGCGTGGCCGTTGGAGGAGCCGTTGAGGGTCGCAGTAGACATGAGACGCGGGGGAACGGTGTTAAGTGGCTGAGCCCCGCTCCCACGCGGAAGCGCTTCGGCGGGATCCATTCGAGCCTAGCGCTCACCCTTCCGCTCTTCAATTATCCCGACGTAGCCCTGGTCGAACCCCATAGTCGCCATCTGCTCGATTCCTCGGCACCATCGAATCCAGCCGGATGCAGGGGTAGGAGGCTTCAGGCTGAGCTGGCACTCGATTGGGCTAACTCGCAGCCAGTCGCCTCGAACCTCCTCGACGCGAAAGCAATCCTCTCCCTTAGCGTCGACCACCGTAGCCGTATCGCTCGGTTGGGTCCGGATGGGCTGTGTGTAGACTGGAAAGCCATCGGCGTCAAACACGGTTCGGGGACCCAGGTCGGTATCAATCGTCGAGGCAATTCTTCGTACGGAGGTGCTTGTGCGGTACAACTCCTCCCACGTGAGTGCGGCGACGTAGCGCTCATCTCGAATCCACAACGTCGTATCGAATTCCTCATGGACGACAACGTGCAGCCACTTCCCTCGCTCACCGACCCAGCGAAGACCGAACGCGGATTTGTGTGGCCTATGAGCGAATGGGCTGAACCAGACAGAATCGCTGAACATCGTGTAGGCAGGTCCGCCGAAAAAAGGATAGGTGACCGGTTTTAGTTCTTTGCCGAGTGCTCCAACAGGTACCATAGCTGAGTCAGAGGTACCGTACCCGGGCGGCTGATAGAACAATAGGGTGCGCGCTACCTCTCGGGGCATCCGCCACGCGACAGAGTCTCCATCCGCATTCACTCGTCGCTCGACGAGATATTCCTCCGGCTCGCTCACAAAGTTGTGCACCCGAATCGAATCAGTGGGAGGTGACGTGTTGAGGAGAACGAGGCCTTTGCCGAGCGAACACACCTCTTGGGCATGAGCGCTACCGAGCGAGGCCACGAGCAGTGCACAGCAGAGCACGAGAGCAGCGGGAAAGAATCGCATTGAGTAGTGGGTAAGCGCTGCCGAGAGGCTAGGTTGAGCTTGTGCATGCCCGCAAGGGAAATTGGCTGAAATCCGCCGCGAACTCGGTCTGCGATTGCCCGTGTCATCGGCTACCGCTCGCATGTCACTCTCCGCCTTCCGTTTCTCATGCCCGTCGTCTGGTGGCTCAAGCAGGACGTCCGCCTCGCCGACAACCCGGCGTTGCGCGCTGCGCTCGCCGACGCGGAGGTACGGCGGACGACTGTGCTGCCTGTCTACTGCTTCGAGCCGTCGATCCTGAACGCGGAGGAGACGGGTGCGCTGCACGTCGCCGCGTGGGCGGAGGCGCTCGCCGACCTGCGCGCCCGGCTCCGCCACAACAACAGCGATGGGCACAGCGGCGATGTGCTCGTACTCTATGGCGACGCCGTCGAGGCGCTCGACCAGCTGCGGGAT
>JBCDFO010000300.1:0-6142 GCA_039177895.1 Bacteroidota bacterium | reverse complement strand
TGTCGACGGTCGTGTGAGAGCGGAGCTTTCCTGATGATCCGCCGTGAGATGGTGGGGTGACGCCGGTGTCCTGATAGGCTTGCCGCTCCTCGGCGGGGCGCCTGAGAAGGCGAGGGCCCGGAGCTAGCACCTCCAGGCCCTCAGTGGTCCGCAGGGACGCGGTCCGCTGTTTCGGTCCCACGTCTCGATCGCGTTGTCCAGGCCCCGGATGCGCCGGGGTCGCAGGGACGTGGAAGCGCTGAGAAGGAGGCCGTGTCGTCGGTGCGGGCGGGTCTTCATGATCTGCCAGCGATGTGACCGTGGCCATGCGTACTGCGGCGAGGCGTGTCGGCGCGAGGGGTACCAAGCACACCGTCGCGCCGCGAATCGTCGTCACCGCCGGAGTCCAGAGGGTCGGGCGGATCATCGCGATCGACAGCGCGCATATCGCCGTCGGTGCCGTGACCGGCGGGGTCAACGCGTGATGGACAAGGGTTCCCCGGTGCCGGGGCCATCGAGCACGGTGGCGCCATCGCGAGCACCGATGGTGGCGCCCGCGAGAGCTGCAACGAAGGCGAGCCCCACCCGAGCCGATCCGACGACACCACGCTGTGTCGTTTGCGGTGCTGAGACCGCATTCACCCGGTGGCATCCACGAGGGTGGTCGTCTGGTCGGCACTGGGGTGCGCCCAGACCGAGAAAGAAACGATGATCACACCCGAAACGAGAGCGGAGATCCGCCGGCTGTACTACGCAGAGCATTGGAAAGTAGGGACGATTGCCTCCACGCTGTCGGTGCACGCCGATACGGTGCGGCGTGCGATAGAAAGCGAGCGCTTCAATCTGAAAGGTGGGCGTCCGCGCCCGAGACAGATCGACCCCTACGTTCCGTTCATGAAGGCGACGCTGGAGCGTTACCCGCGGCTATGCGCGACGCGACTTCATGACATGCTGAAGGAGCGTGGGTATCCCGGCGGGATTGCGCAGGTCCGTCGGACGGTACGGCACTTGCGCCCGGCGCGAAAGAGGGAGGCGTACCTGCGGCTGAGCGTGCTCAAAGGCGAGCAAGCGCAGGTGGACTGGGGGAGCTTCGGGAAGGTCTCGATCGGGAAAGGGCAGCGATTGCTGAGCTGTTTCGTGATGGTGCTGAGCTGGTCGCGTGCGGTCCACGCGGTGTTTACGCTGGACCAGACGCTAGAGAGCTTCATGCGGGGGCATGTGGAAGCCTTCGGGTACTTTGGGGCGGTGCCCCGTGAAATTCTCTACGACAATCTGAAGAGCGCCGTCCTGGAGCGGCGGGGGGACGCGATCCGGTTTCAGCCGCGGCTGTTGGAATTGGCGGGCCACTATCACTTTGCCCCGCGTCCAGTGACCCCTGCACGAGGCAATGAAAAAGGTCGGGTGGAGCGCCATATCCAATACCTGCGGACGTCGTTCTTCGCCGCGCGGCGATTCCGTGACGTGGACGACTTGAACGCACAATTCCGTCAATGGCGTAACGACAAGGCCCACGCCCGCCTGGTCCCCGGCGAGGTCGAGCTGACGGTCGCGGATGCGCTGGAACAGGAACGGGAGGCGATGCTTTCCCTCCCCGAGCACGCCTTGTCGTGTGAGCTGCTGCGTCCGACGCGCAGCGGGAAGACCCCCTACGTCCGCTTCGACCGAAATCTGTACTCCATTCCCCACGAGCTGGTCCGCCAGCCGGTCACCTTGGCGGTGACCCACGAGACGCTGCGCGTACTCGACGGTGCCCGCGAGGTCGCGCGTCATCGACGTAGCTACGACACGAAGGCCGTGGTCGAGGACCCGGCGCACATCGTGGGACTCCTCGAGCACAAGCGCGCCGCCCGGCTCAGCAAAGGTCGCGACCGCTTGCGCGATGCCGTACCGGAGACGGACGCGATGTTTGAAGAGCTGGCGCTTCGCGGCGAAAACCTCGGCACGAACACGGCGCGCTTGCTGCGGCTTCTCGACGAATACGGGGTCGAAGAGGTGCGCGACGCGGTGCGATGCGCGGTCGCCAAGGAAGCTTTTGGCGCCGGGAGCGTCGCCCACATCTTGGAGCAGCGGCGACGCGCGCGAGGTCAGGCCCCGCCCATCGCCGTCACGCTTCCTGATCGCCCGGGCGTCAAAGAGCTGCGTTTGAGCCCCCACCGTCTGGAGCAATACGATGACCTCGCGAAAGACGACGACATCAGCGCCCCATGACGCCTTGACGGACAAGCTCTGCGACATCGGGCTCCGGGGCCTCGCCGCAGAACTCGACGACGTCATCGCCCGCGCCACCCGAGGACGCTGGTCTGTCACGAAGCTCCTGGAGCACATCGTCACCCTCGAGACGCAAGATCGGGCCCGGCGAAGCATGGAGCGACGCCTCGGTCGCTCGCGGCTGGGCCGCTTCAAGCCGATGGCCGACTTCGATTGGACCTGGCCGAAGAAGCTCGACAAGGACGCGCTCGAGCGCGTTCTGAGTCTGGACTTCCTTGACCATCACGAGAATGTCGTTCTCATCGCCAACCAGGGCCTCGGCAAGACGATGATCGCCAAGAACCTAGCTCACGAGGCGATCGTTGCCGGTCGCACGGCGCTCTTCATCTCCGCGTCCGACCTCCTCCTCGACCTCGGCAAGCAGGAGACCGGACGGACGCTGGAACGACGCATCAAGTACTTCTGCACGCCGCACCTGCTGGTGATCGATGAGCTGGGGTATTTGTCGTACGACAACCAAGCGGCGGATTTGATCTTTCAAATCGTGACGCGCCGGTACGAACGACGTCCGACGGTATTGACCACCAACCTGGCCTTCTCGGAATGGCCGACGGTCTTTCCGAATGCCACATGCGCCGTCGCGCTGATCGACCGGCTGACCCACCACGCGGAGATCATCACGATGGAGGGTGAGAGCTACCGAATGCGCGAAGCGGGGGAGACGAAAAAGCGACGCCGAAAGAGCGGGGGGAGGAAGCCTCGTCGTCGTGGTCCTCGGAGCTGACGCGCCACCGCCGGAGGCGTTGCCCGTGGTCCACCCCTCAGCGCTGGAGGGCGCTTCGGTCGGGCCGCGATGGCTGATCGATGGGCTGTGGGCGGCCGAGGGGGTCGGCGTCATTGGGGGGGCGCCGAAGTGCGGCAAGACGTGGCTGTCGTTGCAGCTCGCACTCGGGGTCGCTTCGGGCGCGCCCGTCCTCGGTCGCTTCCCGGTGGCGCATGCGGGTCCGGTCCTCGTCTACGGCGCGGAAGACCGCGCGGAGCAGCTGCGTGACCGCATGGTGGCCATCTGCCGGGCCCAAAACCTAGATCTGACCACGCTGCCGATAGGTCTGATCACCTCGCCCCGTCTTCGGCTCGACACGTCTCGAGACATCTCGCGTCTCCACGCCACCATCAAGGCCCACGGGGCGCGCATGCTGATTCTGGACCCACTGGTCCGCCTCCACCAATGCGATGAAAACAGCGCGGGCGAGATGAGTACCCTGCTGGCCGACCTACGTGCCCTCCAGCGCGAGCTGGGGGTCGCGCTCGTGGTGGTCCACCATCTGTCGAAGACACCATTTGCGCGACCCGGCCAGGCGCTTCGCGGCTCCGGCGACTTGCATGCATGGGGTGACACCAACCTCTATCTGCGCCATCGCAGCGGCCAGCTCCAGCTCGAAGTCGAGCACCGCGCCGCCCCGTCGCCCGAACCCTTTGCCGTGGCGCTGAGCCTCGAGCCGGCACCTCACTTGGTGGTCTGTGATCCGATGACGGCTCCGGCTCCAGGTGCGGCCACAGCCCTCGCCGAGCGCGTCGTCTCCCTGCTGGAGCGCAAAGGTCCCCTCACGCGTGCACAGCTTCGCGCCACGCTTCGCACGCGGAACGCGACCCTCGGCGAGGCCCTCGTGCGCCTTCGCGCCGAGGGGCGCATCCACCGCGGCACCGCCGGTTTCGCGGTGACCGCGCCCCTCGCTGGCACGGCCATTCCCATTCCTCTTAAGGCCCCATAGCGGGAACGGAACGCCCGACCCCCCGGGGACGGCCCCCCGCCGGCCGGCCCCGTGATGACCACCACGCCGGCGGCGCAGGTCGAGGCCAGGGCCGCAACGCGGGCGTCGGTACGACGCGAACCCTGGCCGCGACCGAGCACGCTGGCACGCGGCCTCAGCGCATCGCGTGAAGCGGTCTCCCGAGACACGACGCCTCTCCGCGTCATCCCCCCCTCAGCGGCGGATGGCTCCAAAACCTTCGCTTCTTCATGATCGTCAACAGCGTGCGATCCGCTACCTGAAAGGGCGCTTCTTCAGCGCGCGGGTCGTCCGAGACATCGAGCAAGGCAACCGCGATTTACTGGCCTTCCTCGAGGATGTCGGCCGCTGCAGGCCCCATCCGCGCCTGCCGCAGCAGACGGTGGGAGAGGCCCTCGAAACCGAGAAGCCGCGCCTGCTCGCGCTACCCAGCACGATGCCGCCCATGGAGACCTCGCGCCCGTGAAGGTCGACAGCCAAGCCTTCATCCATCTCGACACCAATCGCTACTCGGTGCCGACGGCCTACGCCACCGGTACCCTCATGATGGCCACCACCGACACGACGCTGCGATTGCTCGATGGCGAACGCGTGGTCGCGCGCCATCAGCGATGCTGGGGGCGCAAGCAGCTCCTCGAGAAGCGCGAGCACCGCGAAGAGCTCCTCGCCGAGCGACGCGCAGCGCGAGCGGTGAAGGGACGCGACCGTCTTCGAGCTGAGATCCCCGACATCGACGTGCTCCTCGAGCGGTGGCTCGAACGTGACTTCAACCTTGGCTCGATGGTCTCCCGGACCTTGCGCTTGCTCGACCTGTATGGCCCCCGCGTCGTAAGAGCTGCCACCGCCGACATGATCGACGGTGACCTGGTCGACCTCGGCGCGCTTGCCGTGCGATGCGAGAAGCACCACCACGACGAGGGTGGACCGCCTCCGGCGATCGCCTTCGAGCTCGCCCCCCACGTCAACGAGCGGGACGTCGTCCCCCACGACCTCGGAGGCTACGATGAGTGAGGACGAGCTCGACCTCTTCGCGCGCCTGGCCAAGCTCGGCATCAAGGCCTCGCCTGAAGTCATCGAAGCCCTGCTACGAAACGCGAGCAAGACGAAGATGTCGCCGCGGCGGCTCCTCGAGAAGCTCTGTATCGCCGAACAACAAGAGCGCGAGCAGCGAAACCTCGCCCGCCGGCTCAAGATGGCGACGCTGGGCACGCCGATCGCCCTCGACCAATTCGACTGGAACCACCCTCGCGAGATCGACAAGCCTCTCTTCGAGGAGCTCTACGAGCTGAACTTCCTCCGGCAGGGCCACAACGTCCTGATGCGAGGGCCAGCAGGCGTAGGCAAGACCACGCTCGCCCAGCACCTCGGCCAGCGTGCGCTCGCCCTCGGTCATACCGTCCGCTTCAGCACGCTCCCCGCAGCCCTGGCAGACTTGCTGCGCCAGGAGTCTCTGCCGGCCACGGAGCGCCGCCTGAAGCGCTACACGCAGCCCGACCTGCTCATCCTCGATGAGCTCGGCTACGTCCCCTGCGACGCTCGAGCTGCGGACCTCCTCTTCCACATCATCAGCCGTCGGCACGAGCAGCGCTCCGTCGTGATCACCACCAACCTCGCCTACAAGCAGTGGGGCACGGTTTTCCGTGACGCCAGCTGCCTCAGCGCGCTGATCGATCGCTTCGCCCAGCACTGCCACACCCTCGACATCGACGCCGAGTCCTGGCGGCAGAAGACCTCCGTCAAGAAGACCCGGCCGCGCCGAAAGCCCCGTCGCCGAACCTGAGATCAGAGCGCCCGCCCCCAACGGGTGGGCGCGCCTTGATGATCGCCGATTCCTACGGAAACCGATGGCCGCCAACACTCGCCGAGGCCGCGGCGCTACTGGTGCTCCAGGGAAAAGTAAGGGCCTTCCTCGCCTCGGAGGACGAGGAAGGCGGCACCGGCGAGCGGAACGAATGACGATTCTCGGCTGGCTCGATGAAGCGCGATCGACAGGGGCGCGGCTCGCCCCGGCATGCGCGGTGCTCGGCCTCGATCCACGCACGGTTCAGCGCTGGCGAAGCCGGGCGCGTGCCGATGCGCCGGGGGGCGATGACCGGCGCCAGGGACCCAAGTGTTCTCCGCCCAATCGCCTCTCGGAGGCGGAGCGCGCGAAGGTGCTGGCGGTC